>JALDYL010000122.1:0-13568 GCA_032153965.1 Achromobacter sp.
TGTCCACGAACATGACCGATTGAATGAACAGCAGCCCCATGCCGGGCCACTGGAAGACCGTTTCGGTAATCAGCGCGAAGGCGATCAGGTTGCCGATCTGCATGCCGGTCACGGTGATCACCGGCATCAGGCAGTTGCGCAGGGCCAGGCGGAAATGCACGATCCGGTCCGGCAGGCCGCGCGCGCGGGCGAACTTGATGAACTCGGTGCGCAGCGTTTCCAGCATTTCTGCTCGCACCAGGCGCATGATGAGCGTGATCTGGAACAGCGCCAGCGTGATCGAAGGCAGCACCAGCGCGGCGCGCCCCGAGGGCGTGAGCAGGCCGGTGGTCCACCAGCCTATCTTCACCGTGTCGCCGCGCCCGAAGCCCGGCAGCCAGCCCAGCTGCACCGAGAAGATCAGGATCAGCATGATCCCCACCACGAAGCTGGGCAGCGATATGCCCAGGATGGAAACGAACTGCAGCGCCTGCGCCAGGCGCGACTTGCGGTAGATGGCGGTCAGCACGCCCGCCGGCACGCCGATGACGAGCGACAGCAAGGTCGCCATCAGGACCAGCTCGAACGTGGCCGGAAAGCGTTCGGCAACCAGCGCGAACACATCCTGCTGGTTGCGGTACGAAATGCCGAATTCGCCTTGCGCCGCGTTGGTCACGAAGTGCACGAACTGCATGCCCACCGAGGCGTTCAGCCCCAGCCGTTCGCGCAGTTCGTCGCGTTGCGTCTGCGAGGCCTGCTCGTTGAGCATCATGTCGACGGGGTCGCCGACGAACCGGAAAATCACGAAGGCCAGCAGCGCCACCGCCAGCATGACGCCGACCGCGTTGAAGACCCTTCTCACTATGAATGCCAGCATGTGCGGCTCCCCTTCAGACCCTAGTCATTCCCAGGACCGCCGGCGGGCGGCGGTCCGCGGCGTCACTGCATGCGCACGGTCCACAGGCGCGCCTTGTTGTCCGGCATCTGCAGCACCTCACCCACGTTCTTGCCCACGGCCCAGGCCATCGGCTGCTGGTGCAGCGGCAGGAAGCGCGCGTCGTCATGCAGCGTCTGCAGCACGTCGGCCATCATCTGCACCCGCTTGGGCCAGTCCATTTCGGCCGCTGCCGCGTCGATTTTGGCGTCCAGCGCCGCATCGCCCCACTGGCCCCAGTTGAAGACGCCAGCCGGGCCGCTGCGGCTGTGCATCACCTGCAGCAGGATGGACAGCGCGTCGATCTGCGGCTCGTTGGCCCAGCCGTGGATGGTGATGTCGAACTCGCCGCGCGAGCGCTTGGGGTTCTGCAGGGAACGCGGGCCGCTGGCCAACGAAGCCTTCACGCCGATCCGCGCCCACATGGAGGCAGCGGCCTGGCAGATTTCCTCTTCATTGACGAACATGTCGTTCGAGCACAGCAGCGACACCGTGAACCCGTCCGGATAGCCGGCCTCGGCCAGCAGCTTCTTGGCGCGCGCGGCGTCGAACGGCAGGCGCTCTTCCTGCCTGGTTTCGTAGCCAGGGATGGACGGCGCCACCAGCGCCCCCGTGGTGCGCGACAGGCCGCGCATCACGCGCTTCTGGATCAGTTCCGGTGACAGCGCCATATACAGCGCCTGGCGCACCTTCAAGTCCTTCAGCGGATTCTTGTCGGTGATGTTGGAGCCGACCAGCTTGTCGCCCAAGTTGAAGCCGAAGTACAGGGTGCGCAACTCGGTCGAGGCCAGCACCTTGACGTTGGACGCCGCGCGCAGCCGGTCCAGGTCCTGCAGCGGCGCGTTCTCGGTGAAATTGATGTCGCCCGACAGCAGCGCCGCCACCCGCGTGGGCGCGGAGGCGATGGGCGTGAACTCGATGCGGTCCAGGTTGTGGCGCGGCTTGTCCCACCAGCCGGGATTCACCACCAGCACGGTGCGCGTGTCCGGCCGGTACGATTCCACCTTGAAGGGGCCGGTGCCGTTGGCGTTATGCGTGGCATAGCCTTCGATCTTCTTGGCGGCGTCGGTGGGCTTCAGGCTATTGTTGTCCACCAGCCATTGGCGGTTGAAGATGAAGATATTGGTCAGGTCGTTGAGCATCAGCGGATACGGATGCGTCATTTCGATGTCGACGGTGTAGTCGTCCACCTTGCGCACCGCCTTGAAGGCCGGCAGGTTGCCCTTCAGGGGCGAGGCTTCGTCCGAAACCCGCGTCATCGACGCCACCACGTCGTCCGCCGAGAACGGCGCGCCATTGTGGAACTTCACCCCTTTGCGCAAATGAAAGCGCAGCACCGTGGGCGACGGCGTATCCCAGGACTCCGCCAGCGCGGGCGTGATGTTGAACTTGTCGTCATAGCGGATCAGCGCTTCGTACACATGGTTCAGGAACGCCAGGTTGAAGGTGCTGCCGTAGGAATACGGATCCAGCGAATCCAGGTCCCGGGCCGCGCCCCACTTCAGCGTGTTGGCGGCGCTGGCCCCCGTGATGGCCGACAGCGCGATCACGGCGCCCGCGGTCCACTTGAGCAAAGTCTTCATGGCTGCAACTCTCCCTTGTGTATCGGTCTGAACTCGCCGGGGTCGGGCCCGGCGCGGTGGGTAAGGCGAAAAGACTAGGAATGCGCGCCCGGACGGATCAGCGACAGCCGCTGCGCGCGCTCCAGGGACGCCAGCGCCAGCACCTGGGCCAGGGCGGCGCGATAGGAATCGATGATGGGCACGGCCGGCAGGCGCGGCAGGCTGGGCAGGTAGCCGGCCAGCGCGGCGCCCGCCACGATGACCACGTCCGCGCCCTGCTCCACCGCGGCGTCCAGCGCGAGGCTGACCTGCAAGGCCGACTCGGCGGACCGCGACACGTAGTCCAGGGCATTGCCCGGCAGGGCCAGGATGCCGGCGCAGCGGGACTCCAGCCCCAGCTGGCGGATCTGTTCGCGCAGCATGCCGGGCCAGCGTTGCCCCACCGTCACGATGGCGTAGCGGTCGCCGCGCTGCATGGCGCTCAGGATGGAAGCCTCGGCCATGCCCACCACGGGCACGTCCAGGCGTTCGCGCACCGCGCCGATGCCAGGCTCGCCGAAACAGGCCAGCAGGCAGGCGTCGAATCCGCCGTCCGGCGCATCGCCGGCCGCCCGCTCCACGATGTCCAGCACGGCATGGGCGGCAATCGCCGCCTCCGCGCGGCTGGCGATGTAGGCGGGGCCGAACCCCGCGGTGACCGCATGGATGCGGACCGTGTCGCCGTAAAAAGCCTCGGCCTGGCCGGCCAGGCTGGCCGTCAGCTCGGAGGTGGTGTTGCCGTTGACCACCAGCAGGCGGTAAGGCGAGGAAAGGGACAGCTCGGTTGCGGCGGCCTGGGGTACAGCGGACATGGATCAGCCTTTGTGAATTTGTATACAAATAAAAAGATCACTAAAGAACAATCTGATATTTTTTGTATAAAAATTTGTATACGATTTATGTCGCCAATGTACTCCGCAGAATCCCGGCGGCAAGCTATCGCTAACCCTTAGCCCGGGGTGTAGTATGCTTTCCTGCACTGAGAAAAATGCGCGCCGGCAGCGCCAGCCGGACCATTCCAACACCCTGAAAAGCGCGCAGGCATAGGAGCCAACAAGAAGATGAAGTCCCTCGCGCCGCCGGCCAACGAGCCCGCCAAGAAAGACATCAGCCGCAACGAAATCGTATACAAAAACTTGCGCAGAGCCATCATCGAGCAGGCCCTGCTGCCCGGCGACAAGCTGCCCGAGGACATCATTGGCGACCGTTTCGGCGTCAGCCGGACCATCGTCCGCAGCGTTCTGACCCGTCTGTTCAGCGAGGGGCTGGTGGATTTGCGGCCGAACCGCGGGGCCGCGGTGGCCCGCCCCAGCCTGGAAGAAGCGCACGACATCTTCGAAGCGCGCCGCTGCCTGGAGCGCGACGTGGCGCGCCGGCTGCTGCAGCACATTACCGAGGCGGGGCTGGCGCGGCTGGAACAGCACGTGGCGCAGGAAGAGGAAGCCCGCAAGCGCAACAGCACCAACGAGTCCATCCGGCTGTCAGGCGAATTCCACATCCTGATGGCCGAGCTGTCGGGCAATGCGGTGTATGCGCGCTACGTGAACGAGATCGTGTCGCGCTGTTCGCTGATCCTGGCCCTTTATGGCCGGCCGCATTCGAGCGAATGCGCCGTCAGCGAACATATGGAGATCGTGGCGGGCCTGCGCGCCCGCGACGAGAAGCACGTGCTGCACCTGCTGGAACACCATCTGGAATCGGTGACCGCGCGCGCGCTGCTGACCGCCGACGGCCAGGGCGTGCGTGATATCCGCAAGATCCTGGACCGCTACGGCACGTAGGAGCAAGCCCGCCCGCAGGGCGCGCGCTATCCCCCAACGAAAAAGCGCCCGGTTCGGGCGCTTTTTTGGTCTGGGGCTTAAATTTCGCGTTCTTCCGTCTTGAGGTTGTTGTCGCGAGCGAAATCCACCACGAACTTGTACGCCAGCGGTTCCAGGTCGCGCAAACGCAAGTCGACCACGATTCCGCGCACGCCGTCGATAACGACGGGCAGCACATAAGGCGAATAGGTGAGGTGGTTACCGGCACAGCCGGCGGGCCGGAACTGAGCCATTACGCCAGCGAGCCGCTCCGCCCAATCGCTGGGGCGGAATCGGCTACCGCTTTCGGTAACGCCATGAATTACGAATTGTCTGACGCGAGTTGCCATGAGTTCTTCACTACAGCGCGCCCTTCACGAAAGCCGGATCTTCGGCGTGATCAAACATGCGCCCTGCGCCGCGAATTGTATATGATTGATCCTTTGCCCTCTTTCAAAAAGCGATTCGCCTGGGAAAACGAGCTGCCGGGGCTACCAAGCCCGGCGGCATCCCACGGGAACCCCGGCTGATTCCCGGCGCAATCCGCTTCATCCACAGGAGGATCCGCGATGACCTCGCCTCTGGCCAATATCTACGCCCGGCTGCCGGTATCGTTCACGCACGGCCAGGGCGTCTGGCTGTGGGACGCCGAAGGCCGCAAGTACCTGGACGCGCTGGCCGGCATCGGGGTGTCCTGCCTGGGCCACGCCCATCCGAAACTGGTGGCCGCCATCAGCGAGCAGGCCGCCCGCGTCATCCATACCTCGAACATCTACGAAGTGCCGCAGCAGACCGCGCTGGCCGCGCGCCTGACGCAGCTGTCCGGCATGCAGGAGGTCGCGTTCAACAACAGCGGCTCCGAAGCCAACGAAGCCGCGATCAAGCTGGCGCGCTACTACGCTTACCAGCGCGGCAACAAGCATGCCCACATCATCACCATGGATTCGTCCTGGCATGGCCGCACGCTGGCCACGCTGGCGGCCACGGGCAGCGACAAGGCGCGCAAGGGCTTCGAGCCCCTGCCCTCGGGCTTCATCCAGGTGCCGTACAACAGCGTGGACGCGGTGCGCGCCGCGGGCGACGCCGAGCCGCGCGTGGCCGCCGTGCTGCTGGAGGTCCTGCAAGGCGAAGGCGGCATCCGTCCCTCCGACATCGCCTACCTGCAGGAGGTGCGCCGGCTGTGCACCGAGCGCGGCTGGCTGCTGATGATCGACGAAGTCCAGTCCGGCATCGGCCGCACCGGCAAATGGTTCGCCCACCAATGGGCCGATATCGTCCCCGACGTCATGACCCTGGCCAAGGGCCTGGCCGGCGGCGTGCCCATTGGCGCGATGCTGGCCGCCGGCCCGGCCGCGGGCGTGCTCACGCCCGGTAGCCACGGCACCACCTTCGGCGGCGGGCCGCTGGTCTGTGCGGCCGGGCTGGCCGTGCTGGACGCGCTGGAAGCCGAAAAGCTGCTGGACAACGCCCACGACGTGGGCAACCACCTGAAAACCGCCCTGGCCGACGCGTTGGCCAACACCCGCGGCGTCAGCGACATCCGCGGCCGCGGCCTGATGCTGGGCATCGAGTTGGCCCGCCCCTGCGGCGTGCTGGCCCTGCGCGCCATGGAAGCCGGACTGCTCATCAACGTGACGCGCGACCGCGTGATCCGCATGTTGCCGCCGCTGATCCTCAACCGCGACGAAGCCGACCGCATCGTCGCCATCCTGGTTCCGCTCATCCAGGAATTTCTGGCCGAAACACCATAAAATCAACGTCCCGCCCGGGCCATGAGCCTGGCCGGGCCCCATGACCTGCGACATCACCATGACTCCTCCCACGACTCAAAACGGCCCGCTGCGGCACTTCCTGCAGTTCAAGGACTTCTCGTCCGCCGAGATCGCCTACGTGCTGGACCGCGCGCGCCTGATCAAGGACAAGTTCAAACGCTACGAACCCCACATGCCGCTGCACGACCGCACGCTGGCGATGGTGTTCGAGAAGGCCAGCACACGCACCCGCGTGTCGTTCGAAGCCGGCATGTACCAGATGGGCGGCTCGGTCATCAACCTGACCTCCAACGATTCGCAACTGGGCCGCTCCGAGCCCATCGAAGACACCGCGCGCGTCATCTCGCGCATGGTCGACATCGTCATGATCCGCACGTTCGAGCAGACCCGCATCGAGCGCTTCGCGTCGCACTCGCGCGTGCCCGTGATCAACGGCCTGACCAACGAATTCCACCCCTGCCAGATCCTGGCGGACATCTTCACCTACATCGAGCACCGCGGCCCCATCGCCGGCAAGACGGTGGCCTGGGTGGGCGACGCCAACAACATGGCCTACACCTGGCTGCACGCCGCGGAAATGCTGGGCTTCACGCTGCACGTGTCCACGCCTGCCGGGTACGAGCTCGAAGCCTCGCGCATCGGCACGCCGCCGGCCACGGTGCTGCGCCAGTTCAAGGACCCCATGGAAGCCTGCCAGGGCGCGCACCTGGTCACCACCGACGTCTGGACCAGCATGGGCTATGAAGCCGAAAACGAAGAGCGCCGCGCCGCCTTCGCCGACTGGTGCGTGGACGCCGAAATGATGGCCGCCGCCGATCCCCAGGCTGTGTTCATGCACTGCCTGCCCGCCCACCGCGGCGAGGAAGTCACCGGCGAAGTCATCGACGGCCCGCAAAGCGTGGTCTGGGACGAAGCCGAAAACCGCCTGCACGTGCAGAAAGCGCTGATGGAGTTCCTGCTGCTGGGCCAGATCAAGTAAGACTGCCGCATGCAAAAAGGCCTGCGCATCGGTTGATGCGCAGGCCTTTTTGCATTGGAGGCAGGCCAGCAAGTGGAAGGACCAGCACGCCCCCCCACCAGCGGGACTGCGGCAGCCATGGATGCCGGGGCGATTACAGAACCTTGCGCAAGAAGTCCCGAGTACGTTCATGCCGCGGCTCACCCAGCACTTGCTGCGGCGGCCCCTCTTCCATGATCATGCCCTGATCGATGAACAGCACCCGATCCGACACTTCCTGCGCAAACCCCATTTCGTGCGTCACCACCACCATGGTCATGCCCTCTTGCGCCAACGCCTTCATCACCGCCAGCACCTCTCCGACCAGTTCGGGGTCGAGCGCCGAGGTCGGTTCATCAAACAACATGACTTTCGGCGCCATCGCCAGCGCGCGAGCAATGGCCACGCGTTGCTGCTGACCGCCTGACAACTGATTTGGAAAAGCGTCGATCTTCTCCAGCAGACCGACTTTCTGCAGCAACCGTTCGGCCGCCAGCACGGCTTCTCGACGCGGCAGTTTCTTGACTTCCATCGGCGCCATGATCAGGTTTTCCAGCACCGACATGTGCGGGAAAAGATTGAAGCGCTGAAACACCATGCCCATGGTGGAACGCAGCGCGTTCAGATCGACCTTGGGATCATGGACCTTGACGCCATCGACGACAATCTCGCCATCGCTCGCTTCTTCCAGGCCGTTGAGGCACCGCAGAAACGTGCTTTTGCCGGAACCGGACGGGCCGATCATGCACACTACTTCACCCTCTTTGATATCGCAGTCGATACCGCGCAGGATATGCGCCTGGCCATACTGCTTTTGCAGTTTTCTGACGTGTATCACCGTGCATCCCCTTTGCCGTAGCGGGTTTCAAGATGCCGGACGAGCGCCGACAACAGCAGCGTAATCCCCCAGTAGATCAGCGAAATCGTCAGATACGGCTCCCAGTAGCGGGCATAGGCGCCGGACACCGTGCGTGCCGCATACGCCAGTTCCGCCAGGCCGATGGCCGACGCCAACGAGGAATCCTTGACGATGGCGATGGCGTTGTTGCCCAGCGGCGGCAACATGCGACGAAAAGCCTGGGGCAGCACCACCTTGCGCAGCGTCTTCATGTAGCTCATGCCGAGCGAGCGCGAGGCCTCGCTTTGGCCACGCTCAATCGACTGGATGCCGGCGCGAAAAATCTCCGATACATAGGCGCCTGAATTGAGCGTGATCGCCAGCACCGCCGATGTGAACGCGCCGTACTGCGAGCGGATTTCACGCGCGATATCGCCGCTCAGGATCAAACCATCGCTGGGATTGATCAGCAGCGGCATCAGCGCGAAGTGAATCAGCAGAATCTGCACGAACAGCGGCGTGCCACGCACGAAACTGACGTAGATGCGCACCGGCCACTGCACCATATAGCGCAGGAAGTATTTCCAGAAACCATGGCGCGCTTGCGCCAGACAGCCGACGCCCAAAGCCAGGCCCCAGCACGTTCCCGTGATCACGCAGATGAGCGCGACCTTGATGGTCATCCACGTGCCCTCGACAAACAAGGGCAGATACTCGCCGATGATGTCCCATTGAAAGAGTGAATTCATGAATCCGATCCGGATAAAAATCCGCCCACAGTCCGCAGCGGGGACGTGGGCATGAAAAAAGCCTTGGATGGGTTACAGCGGCAGCGCCGGCACGTTGGCGTCGAACCACTCCTTGTAGATCTTGGCGTAGGTGCCGTCGGCAACGATCTTCTTCAAACCGGCATTGATCCTGTCTTGCAGTTCGTAGTTGCCCTTCTTGACGGCGATACCGAAGTACTGGCGCGTGAACTTGGCATCGTTGACCACCTTGAATTGCTTTTCAGGATGGCTCTTGATGTAGAACTTGACCACGCCGACGTCGCCGATCGCGGCCTCGATACCGCCTCGATACAGCTCTTCCAGCATCAGCGGCGTATTGTCGAAACGGCGAATGGCCGTACTGGACTTGCCGATTTCTTCCGAGATGACGATATCGCCCGCGGTCGAGTTGACCACGCCGACTTGAAAGGTCTTCAGGTCCGCCAGCGCGGCAACCTTGTTGTCGGCGCCAGTGATGATGACTTGCTCAGCCGGGAAATAGGGCAGCGAAAAGTCGACCATCTTGGCGCGCTTTTCAGTGATGGTAATGCCGGAGATGATGATGTCGCGGTCGCCCTGTCCCAGGGTTGCGAAGATGCCCTCCCATGGCGTGCTGACCAGCTTGATCTTGAAGCCGGATGCGCGGGCGATGGCCTTGATGATGTCGATGTCGAAGCCGACCAGTTCCTTGCTCGGCGTTTCGAATTCAAAAGGACGGTAGGTGCCGCCTGCACCGACGACATAAGTCTGATCGGCTGCACTGACATTGGTAGCGCTCAGCGTCAGCGCCAGAGCACAACTCGCGAGCATGACAAACGGCTTGAACAACATGGTTTCTCCCTGGAATGCCGGCGACGAACGACAACCAGCCCTGGACGGCCGACCAGCAAAATACCCACGGGCTTCGCTGCGTTCAGGCCCGGCTTCGTTGCGGGACAGGCATTTGCACGAACTGCCGGAAAATCTCCGGCTGCACGAAACTCGGGATGTTCCGGCGCTCGTTTCTATCAGTCAATTTATAAATTATTGATTTTGAAAGAAAAAAATTAGCTTTACCAAACAAGGTTTCCACCGCTTAGACAAGCAACTCACCGGTCTGGTTAGGCGCGCACCGCAGGCTTCTGGCGCCTGCCATGCGGCTCTGCACCCATCTACAGAATGCGTTTGAACATGATGCGGCGCGTATTGCGGAAGGACGGGCGCACGCGGCTGCTCCAGTCGCTGGCGCGCACGGCCAGCCAGGGCGGGCTACCGAAGGTTTCGCGCGTGTGCAGGTCGTAGCAGGCCAGATAACGCGGCGACTCGTCGCGGCATTCATAGCGCATGGCGCGCACCGTGCCAGGCACCGACGCCAGCCCCGGCAGGTGTTCCTGGTCATACCAGGCGTTCAGGTCGGCTTCCGCCTCGGGCAGCACGTCGGTCTCGACGATGTAGTGCCAAGGCGCATCCTGCCCCGCCGAGGCGCCCGCCAGGTCCAGCGTCGGATGCAGCACGCGGCTGCGGGCGCCCGGGAAACTTTCCGCCAGGCGGGCCTGGACTTCCGGCAAGGCGGCGGCCGGTCCGCGCAGATAGACGTAGGTTTCGTCCTCTTCCACGGCGGCATACGCGGCGGCGCGCACGCCTTCCAATCCTTGGGTCAAGGTACGGTCAAGATCGTGCGCGCGCGGCTCGTCGAAGCGCTCGCCCAGCGACACCAGCAATACGGTTTCCTGCATTCCAGTCTCCTGTTCAATGTCCGACGCGCAAGGCCACCAGGAAACGCGACACCATGTTGTACGCGCCCACGGTCGCCGCCAATTCCACCAGTTGCGTGTCATCGTAGCGCGCGCGCAGCGGCGCAAACACGGCGTCGGGCACCTCGATGTCACGCGTCATGGCGTCCGTCAGCGCCAGCACGTCGGCTTCGCCGGGTTCCAGGCCCTGCAGCTCCAACGGCGCCGGACCGCCGCGCAACGCCTCGACCAGCGCCTGCGGCATGCCGGCAGCCAGCGCGTGCGGCACGTGCGCCTCGAACTCGTAAGGCGCGTTGTTCAAGGTCGCCACGCGCAGGATGATCAGCTCGCGCAGGCGCGGCGGCAGCGTGGTGTTCAGGCGGATCGCCGTCAGCATGGCCTCCCACCCCTGGACCACGGCGGGGCTGTTCAGCAGCACCTGGTACAGCGGCGAAATCCGCCCGCGCGCGGCCGATATCCGAGCCTCGATGTCCGCCAGTTCCGGCCGGCTGCCAGGCGCCACCAGCCCTACTCTGCATGCCTTCATCTTCACTCCGGACGGATGTTCTTGCGCTGGATCAGCGCGGTCCATTTCTCGCGGTCGGATGCGATCAGGGCAGCCAATTCCTGCGGGCTGCCCGGCGCGGCCTGGGCGCCGAACTTCTCCAGGCGGGCGCGCACGCTCTCCGTGTTCAATGCGGCGCGCACGGCCTGATTGAGCTTTTCGATGGTGGCTGGCGGCGTGGCGGCGGGAGCCACAATGCCATACCAGTTGTTGGACTCCACCCCTGCGATGCCCTGCTCGGCCAGGGTCTTGACCTCGGGCAGCAGCGGATGGCGGGTCGGCGCGGCGATGCCCAGGGGTTTCAACTTGCCGCCCTGGATATGGCCGATCAAACCGGGCACGTCGCCGAAGAAGCCCGACACCTGATTGCCCATCACGTCATTGATGACCGGCGCGGCGCCCTTGTAGGGCACGTGCATCACATTTGCCTTGCTGGAGTCCGCGAACATTTCCAGCGTCAGATGGGGAATGCTGCCTATGCCCGACGAGCCGATCGCCACCGACTGCGAGGCGGCCTGCGACTTCTTGACGAAGTCGGCCGCGTCGGCCGCCGGATTGGACGGGTTCACCACGAACACCGTGGCGTTGTTCACCACCTTGGACACCGGCGCAAAGTCGCGCACGGGGTCATACGGCAGGTCCTTGTACAGCGCCGGGCTGATCGCGACCGCGCCCACGCTGGTCAGGAACAGCACGGAGCCGTCCGCGGGCGCCTTGGCCACGTAGGCCGCCGCAATGTTGCCGTTGGCGCCGGCCTTGTTCTCCACGATGACCTGCTGCTTGAGTTCCTTGCCCAGCTGCTCGGCCAGCACCCGGCCCACCAGATCCACTGGCCCGCCCGGCGGGAAGGCGATGATGAGACGCACCGGCCCGTCGGCATGGGCGCAGCCCAAAGCGGCCAGGCTCAGCACGCCGGCGGACAATATTTTCTTGAACATGATGTCTCCTGATTGAATGGAATTTTCTTGTCGTTGGCGCGCCGCCTGATGGCGGCCGCGTTTACCGCGCCTACTCGAATCCGTACAGCCGCGCCGGGTTGTCCACCAGGATGCGCTGGCGCAGGGCCGCATCGGGGCAAGCTTCGAAAAACAGGTCGACCAACTCGCCGTCATCCGGCATGTCGCCCGCCACGTTCGGATGCGGCCAGTCCGTGCCCCACAGGCAGCGGTCGGGCAGTGCTTCGGCCAACGCGCGCACAAAAGGCAGGCCCTCGGCGAACGGACGCTTGCCCGACGCGATGCGATCGATGCCCGACACCTTGACCCAGGCCTGCGGCACCGTCGCCAAGCCCAACAGCGCCTGCATCGCAGGCGACTCCAAGCCATCGCCCGCCTTCAACCGCCCCATGTGATCGACCACGAACGGCAGTGGCAACGCGGCCAGGCGCGGCAGCAGCTCAGGCAGCATCGCGCCGTCCAGGTGCAGGCACAGATGCCAGCCCAGCGGCGCGATCAAGCTCACCACCCGATCGAAGACGGCCGGATCGGGCGCGCCGCCCAGATGCGGCACAAAGTTGAAACGGGCCGCGCGCACGCCGCCCTCATGCAGTTGCCTGACGCCGGCCTCGGTCGCGTCCGCCCCCAGTAGCGCCACGCCCCGATAGCGGCCGCCGCTTCGGGCCAGCGCATCCAGCAGGGCGCGATGGTCGGATCCGTGGCAGTTGGCCTGCACCACCACCGCGCGCTGCACGCCCAGGCGGCCGTGCAGCGCCGCCATGGCCTGATAGGGCGCATCCGGCGGCGTATACGAGCGGCCGTCGGCATACGGAAACAGGTCCGCCGGCCCGAACACATGGCAATGCGCATCGCAGGCGCCCGCCGGCAAGGCGTGGCGGGGACGGGACGGCGCGGCAAGCGGAGGACGGCAATCGGGCACGGGCGGGTTCCTGCGTTGAAAACGCCATGGTCCTGGATTGCCCGCCGCCCAACAATGCTATATCTTTGATTTCAGATATAGATTTTCAGAATATCTCATGGACCTGAAGCAGATTGAGTACTTCCTGCGGGTGGCCGAGAGGCGCAGCTTCTCGCGGGCCGCCGAAATGCTGGACGTGGCCCAGCCCACGCTCAGCCGCCAGGTCCGCCTGCTGGAACTGGAGCTAGGCCAGCACCTGCTGTACCGCAATGGGCGCGGCGCCGAACCCACCGAGGCCGGGCTGCGCTTCCTGGAACACGCCCGCGCCCTGCTGACCCTGGCCGAACGCGCCAAGGAAGACCTGCAGAGCCTGCGCGAGACGCCCACCGGCAAGGTCGTGGTGGGCCTGCCGCCCCGCATCGCCCGCGTCCTGACGCCGCCGCTGGTCCAGGCCTTCCGCCAGAGCTTCCCCGAAGCCTCCATCGCCGTGGCCGAGGGCCTCAGCGCCCAGGTGCGCGAATGGCTGCTGGCTGGCCGCGTCGACCTCGCCCTGCTCTACGACCCCGCGCCCTCGCCCCAACTGGCCTACGAATCCCTGTTCCGCGAAGACCTGGTGTTGGTGGCCGCGCCCGGCCACCGGCCCGCCCTGCCCCCGCGCATCGCCGTGGCGGAACTGGGCAACTACCCGCTGGTGCTGCCCAGCCTGCCCAACGCCATCCGCACCCTGGTCGAAAGCGTGTGCCGCGCCCA
>JALDYL010000406.1:0-2997 GCA_032153965.1 Achromobacter sp.
ATGGAGAAGATCGTCACCGAATGGGTGGACGTGTTCGGCGGCCCTTCGGGCCTGTTCGGCATCATGCCGCTGACCTGGAGCGGCAATGCGTTCACCAACCAGCAGTGGGTGTGGTTTGCGCTGGTGCTGTGCGTGGCGACGCAGCTGCTGTTGCGCAACGTGCTGGACGGGCGCTTCGGGCGCGCGCTACTGTCGGTGCAGGCCGATGAGATTGCCTCGTCTTCGGTTGGGGTGCGGGTGTATCGCGCCAAGGTCATCGCGTTCGTGGTGGCGGCCGTGACCTGCGGCATCGCGGGCGCGCTGGTGGCGCAGCAGAACCAGTACATCAACTCGGATTTCATCGGCTTCAACCTGTCGATCTTCATCCTGCTGCTGGTGCTGTTCGGCGGGGCGGGTTCGAAGGCGGGGCCGGCCGTGGGCGCGATTGCGCTGACCATCATCGACGCGATGCTGGCGCGCTGGCCCTCGGTGCAGCATTTCTTTTACGGCGCGTTGCTGTTGTTCGCGCTGTACTTCATGCCGGGCGGCGTGATGGGCTTGTTCTCGCGCCGCGCGCGCCGGGTCGCGGATGCGCGGCTGCAAGGCGAGGGCGAGGCGGCGGCGCCGGCCGCGGCCAGGCAGGCCGTTGCGGCGCAGGAAGACCTGCTGCTGGTGGTGGAGAGCCTTTCCAAGGCCTATGGCGGGGTGAGGCCGGCGCAGGACATTTCCTTCTGCCTGCGGCGCGGCCACGTGCACGCGCTGATCGGGCCGAACGGCGCGGGCAAGAGCACGCTCATCAACATGCTCAGCGGCGTGGTGCTGCCGGACGCGGGCGTGGTCCGCTTCCAGGGCACCGACATCGCGGGTGAACGGCCGCACGTGATCTGCAAGCTGGGCGTCGGCCGCAGCTTCCAGAACCTGCGCCTGTTCGGCGACCTGTCGGTGCTGGACAACGTGCTGCTGGGCCGCCATAGCCGCATGAAGAACGGCTTCTGGGCGTCGCTGCTGGGGCTGTCCGCCGCGCGCAGCGAGGAGCAGCGCGCGCGCGAGCACGCCTATCGGCTGGTGCGCATGGTGGGCCTGGAGCATCTGGCCGACACGCCGGCGGGCAGCCTGCCCTATGGCCTGCAGCGGCGCGTGGAGCTGGCGCGCGCATTGGCGACCGAACCGACCTTGCTGCTGCTGGACGAGCCGGCGGCCGGGTTGAACCCGCAGGAGACCGCGGAACTGGGCCAGCTGCTGGTGCGCATCGGCGCGTCCTGCGGCATCACGTTGTTGATGGTCGAGCACCACATGGATCTGGTGATGGCGATTTCCGACCACGTGATCGTGCTGGACTACGGCATCAAGATCGCCGAGGGCAAGCCGGCGCAGGTGCAGGCGGACAAGCGGGTGATCGAGGCGTATCTGGGAACCGGCATGGCCTGAGGCCAGGCCATGGACGTAGGAACAGGCAGCAAGACGATGCTGAAACTAGAATCCGTGCAGATTTCGTATGGCGCCATCCAGGCGGTGCGCGATGTGTCGCTGGAGATCCGCGCGGGCGAGATCGTGACCATCATCGGCGCCAACGGCGCGGGCAAGAGCACGCTGTTGAAGGGCGTGGCGGGCCTGGAGCCCTTGCAGGGCGGGCGCGTGACCTTCGACGGACGCGACATTACGCAGGTGGCGGCGCACCAGCGCGTGGGCCTGGGCCTGGCGCTGTCGCCGGAAGGGCGCGGCGTGTTCGCGGACCAGACGGTCTACGACAACCTGGTGCTGGGCGGCTACACGCGGCGCAGGGATCCGGCGGCGGTGACCGAAGGCGTGGAGCGCGGCTATCGGCTGTTTCCGCGGCTGCGCGAACGGCGCGAGCAGCTGGCCGGCACCTTGTCCGGCGGCGAGCAGCAGATGCTGGCGATGGCGCGCGCCCTGATGAGCGAACCGCGCCTGTTGTGCCTGGACGAGCCTTCGCTGGGCCTGGCGCCGCTGATCGTGCAGGACATCTTTGCGGCGATCTGCAGGCTGCGCGACGACGGCCTGACCATCGTGCTGGTTGAGCAGATGGCCAACCAGGCGTTGGGCGTGGCGGACCGGGCCTATGTGCTCGAGACAGGGCGCATCACGTTGAGCGGCTCCGGCGCGGAACTGCTGCGCGATCCCAACGTGCGGGCGGCCTACCTCGGCGCGCATTGAGTCCGGGCTCCAGGCGCGATACCATGTCCGCGGCGCCGCGTGGGCGGCGCGTCCCAATTCCCTTCCAGGCTGGCGCCCGTGACGTCCCCGACAGTTGATGCAAGCCAGGACCGCACAGGTCTTATCTATCTTCAATTGATGTTCGTGATGGCCACTTGGGGCCTGAACATCGTCTCGGTCAAGTACCTGACGCTGCACATGGATGTGCAGGCCCTGGCGGCCGTGCGCATCGTCATCGCGTTCATCACCGTCACCCTCATCATCAAGGCCCGCCGCGGCCGCATTCCAAGGCTGGGCCGCGCGGAGCTGGGCTGGGTCGCGCTGGCGGGCTTCCTGGTGGTGTACGCGCACCAGATGGCGCTGGTGACGGGCTTGCGGGTGTCCTCGGCCGCGAACGGCACGCTGATCATGGCGACCAGCCCCCTGCTGTCGGCGCTGCTGGCCGCCATCTTCTATCGCGAGAAACTGACGCTGGTGCGTATTGCCGGCGCCTTGCTGGGCCTGCTGGGCGTGGGTATGGTGGTGGTCGGCAGCGGCGCGCGGATCGGCCTGACGGGCTGGGGCGACGCCATCGTGTTCGTGGCGGTGCTGGTGTTCGTGTGCGGCGGCCTGGTGATCCAGCGCATGTCGCGCAGCATGGATCCGCTGGGCATGCTCTGGTACATGTACCTGGCCGGCGGCCTGATGCTGGTGGTGCATGCGGCGCTGACGCCAGCGACCTATCAGGGCGATACCTGGCAGATGACGTGGTGGCCGTGGCTGGTGCTGCTGTTTTCCGCGGTGATCGCCTCGGGCGTCAGCAATATCGTCTGGAATGCTGGCATCGCGCGGCTGGGCATCAGC
>JALDYL010000407.1:0-2990 GCA_032153965.1 Achromobacter sp.
AAGACATGCAAGCCTTCCTGGGCCGGGTCCAGGAGCGTAGCGACGGCGTGCTGGCAAGCTCCGAGCAGACCTACTCCACCGCCCGCATCTCGGCGGTCGCGCTGATATCGGCCGGCCTGCTTCTGACCGCGCTGTGCTGGGCCTTCATCCGGCGCGCCGTGCTGCGTCCGCTGCAGGAGGCCGGCAGGCACTTCGATCGCATCGCGGCCGGCGACCTGACGAACCGCGTGGAGATCCGCTCCACCAATGAGATCGGCGTCCTGTTCGCTTCGCTCAAACGCATGCAGGAGAGCCTCACCCGCACGGTCACGTCCGTGCGCCAGGGCGTGGACGAGATCAACGTGGGCGCGGCGGAAATCGCGGCCGGCAATTCCAACCTGTCGGTGCGTACCGAAGAACAGGCCGCGGCGCTCGAAGAGACCGCGTCCACCATGGAAGAGCTGGCGGTGACCGTCAAGCAGAATGCGGAAAACGCCGCCCAGGCCAATCGGCTAGCGGCGGTCAGCATGGACGTGGCGCAGCGCGGCGGCCAGAACGTGGAACAGGTGGTGGCCACCATGCACGGCATCTCGGACAGCTCGCGGCGGATCTCGGACATCGTGTCCGTGATCGACAGCATCGCCTTCCAGACCAACATCCTCGCGCTGAACGCCGCCGTCGAAGCGGCGCGCGCCGGCGAACAGGGCAAGGGCTTTGCCGTGGTCGCGGGCGAAGTCCGTTCGCTGGCCCAGCGCGCGGCACAGGCCGCCAAGGAGATCAAGACGCTGATCGAGGCCTCGGTGGACACCGTCGCCGCCGGATCGGCCCAGGTCGCCGCCGCCGGGCAGACCATGCAGGAAATCGTGGACTCGGTGCAGCGCGTGGCCGCGATCATGGGTGAAATCTCGGCCGCCTCGACCCAGCAGGCCGGCGGCATAGACCAGGTCAGCCTGGCAATCTCGCAGATGGACGAGGTGACGCAGCAGAACGCCGCGCTGGTCGAGGAGGCGTCGGCCGCGGCGGCCGCGATGGAGGAGCAGGCGCGGCGCCTGGCCGAGGCCACTTCGGTATTCAAGACGCAATCGGGACAGGTGATCGAGGCGGCGCCAGTGGCGCTGACCGGCACGGCCGCGGCCTCGCGGCTGTCGCGCACCTAGCCAGGCGCGCCAGCCGGCCATGCGCGGGACACGGAGTCCGCGCATGGCCGCGCCATCTATTTCCTGCGGCGCAGCAAGGCGTACAGGATAATCGCGCCGAAGGTGGCGGTACCGATGCCGCCGAGCGTGAAATTGCCCAGCTTGACGGTGAAGTCGCCCGCCCCCAGCACCAGCGTGACCGCGGCCACGATGAGGTTGCGGTTGTCGCTGAAGTCCACCTGGTTGACCACCCAGATGCGGGCGCCGGCGATGGCGATCAGGCCGAACACCACGACCGACATGCCGCCCAGCACGGGCGCCGGGATCATCTGGATCAGCGCGCCAAATTTGGGCGAGAAGCCCAGCACGATGGCGATCAAGGCCGCCACCACGAACACCAGGGTGGAATAGATGCGCGTGACCGCCATCACGCCGATGTTCTCGGCGTAGGTGGTGACGCCCGTGCCGCCCACGGCGCCGGACACCATGGTGGCGACCCCGTCGCCGACGAAGGCGCGGCCCAGGTAGCGGTCCAGGTCCTGGCCGGTCATGGCGCTGACGGCCTTCACGTGGCCCAGGTTCTCGGCCACCAGAATGATGGCGACGGGCACGATCAGGCCCATGGCCTCGGCCTTGAACACTGGCGCGGCAAAGTGCGGCAGGCCGAACCAGGCCGCAGCGGCCACGCCGGAGAAATCGATGGGCTTGCCCAGCCCCATGCCGTTGGCAAGGATGCCGTACAGCACGCAGGCCAGGATCATGCCGACCAGGATCAGCAGGCGCTGCACCATGCCCTTGGTGAACACGGCGATACCGCCCACGCAGAGGATGGTGACCATGGACATCACGCTGTCGAAGCCCGATGCGCCCATCGCGCCCTTGGCGGCGATAGGCGCCAGGTTCAGGCCGATGACCGCGACCACCGCGCCCGTGACCACGGGCGGCATCAGGGTGTCGATCCAGTTCGCGCCGCCCCCGGCGCGCGCGTTGACGAACCAGACGATCAGCCCGATCAGCGTGTAAGCCAGGCCGCAAGCGATGATGGCGCCCAGCGCCACGCCGATATTGGCGTTGGCCCCGCCGCCGGCATAGCCCGTCACCGCGATCACGCCGCCGATGAAGGCAAAGCTGGAACCCAGGTAGCTGGGGACCCTGCCGCCCACAAACAGGAAGAAGATCAGCGTGCCTATGCCTGACATCAGGATGGCGACGTTCGGGTCAAAGCCCATGAGCAGCGGCGCCAGCACGGTGGAGCCGAACATGGCGACCACGTGCTGCGCGCCCATGGCCACGTTCTTGGGCCAGGACAGCCTTTCGTCGGGCGCGATGATGACGCCGGGCTCGGTGTCGTCGGCCAGGCGCCAGCGCGGAAAGTAGGAATTGGACATGGATATCCCAAAATAGGTGTTGGGTGTGAGCGGGCGCCAGTGTAAAGGGGGCCGCAAAGGGGGGGCAATGCTTAAGTTCGCCGCGGGAATGCCGTACTAGTGAAAACCCCGACCCTTTGAGAAGGCAGGAACAATCATGGCTATCAATCCCATCGGCGGCATCTCCCGCGCCACCACGCTGGCGGACATGTGGGCCGAGAAAATCCAGGCCAACAAGGAAGCCAAGAGCGCCTCCGGCGAAGAAGCGAGTTCGGTGTCCTCCGACGGCAAGATCCGCATCAACAACCCCGGCGGCCTGAAAGTGGGCAATGTGCAGGAATCCAAGGAAACCGAGGACTCCAGCAACGACGACGCCTACACGCGCCAGATCAAGGAACTGCAGAAGCAGCTCAAGCGCGTGATGGACCAGATCGCCAAGGTCAAGGCCAGCGGCATGCCGGCCGAAATGAAGGCCCAGCAACTGATGGCGCTCAATGCCCAGGCGATG
>JALDYL010000408.1:0-2984 GCA_032153965.1 Achromobacter sp.
GGCGTGGAGTTCGCGCCGTCGACCTACATCGGCAACCCCAGCGATCCCGTGGCCGACGGCCTGACGGTGCGCACGCCGGAATCGCTGCTGGCCGAGTTCGACGCGGTGGTGATGAGCGGCGGTTCGGAAACCCCGCGCGACCTGCCGGTGCCCGGCCGCGAGCTGTCGGGCGTGTACTACGCCATGGACTTCCTGCGCCAGCAGAACAAGGCGGTGGCGGGCGACCGTCTCACCAACCAGACGCTGGCCAAGGGCAAGCACGTGGTGGTGATCGGCGGCGGCGACACGGGTTCGGACTGCGTCGGCACCAGCAACCGCCACGGCGCGGCCTCGGTCACGCAATTCGAGCTGATGCCCCAGCCGCCGGAAAGCGAGAACAAGACCATGACCTGGCCGTACTGGCCGCTCAAGATGCGCACCTCCTCTTCGCACGAGGAAGGCTGCGAGCGCGACTGGTCCGTGACCACCAAGCTGCTCCAGGGCAGCAACGGCAAGGTCGAGAAGCTGGTCGGCGCCCGCGTCGAATGGTTCAAGGACGAAGCCACCGGCCAGATGAAGATGCGCGAGGTCGAGGGCTCGGAGTTCGAGATCAAGGCTGACCTGGTGCTGCTGGCCATGGGCTTCGTGTCGCCCGTGCAGACGGTGCTGGACGCCTTCGGCGTGGACCGCGATGCGCGCGGCAACGTGCGCGCCAATACCGACGACTACCGCACCAACGTCGAAAAGGTCTTCACCGCCGGCGACATGCGCCGCGGCCAGTCCCTGGTGGTCTGGGCCATCCGCGAAGGCCGCCAGTGCGCGCGCTCGGTGGACGCCTACCTCATGGGCAGCAGCGAACTGCCGCGCTGATCGCCACGATCAGGCTTAGCCAGATCGCCGCCGGGCGCCTTGCGCCGGCGGCGATTTTTTTTGCCCGCCGGCACTCTCACACCCCCGCCTGTTGCAACATAACCACTCTTGGATTGCGGTCTTTTCACGATTTGACACACATCAAGCGGGTAGGACGTCAGGTTTGAGAACCTGTCGTCTCACCCAATGGAAAGATCGGAGAAGAGAATGTTTTCGCTGAACGGCCGTATCCGCGCCACCGCCATCGCCGGCCTGCTCGCCGCTGGCACGCTCGCCGCCCCCGCGCATGCCCACGAAGCGGGCGACGTGCTGTTCAAGGTCGGCGTAACGCAGGTTCGCCCCTCGTCCAACAACGGCACCGTGCTCAACGGTAGCGTCGGGCTCGACGTGAACAACAACGTGCGCCCCAGCTTCACCCTGACCTACATGGCCACGCGCAACATCGGCATCGAACTGCTGGGCGCATGGCCCTTCCAGCATGACGTCAGCGGCAGCGGCCTGGGCAAGATCGGCTCGACCAAGCAGTTGCCGCCGACGCTGAGCCTGCAATGGCACATCCTGCCCGACAGCATGATCCAGCCCTACATCGGCGTGGGCATCAACTACACCCACTTCTTCGATACCCAGGCCGAAGGCGCGCTGAAGGGTTCGGACCTGAAGCTGGGCGACTCCTGGGGCGTGGCCGCGCAACTGGGCGCCGACTTCAAGATCAACGAGCGCTGGTTCATGAACGCGGACATCCGCTACATCGACATCCGCTCCAAGGTGAAGCTGGACGGCCAGCACATCGGCACCGCGCGCATCGACCCCTGGGTCGCGACGATCGGCGTCGGCTACCGCTTCTAAGGCAAAAGGGCCGCGCGCCGTGCGCGGCTTTCCTCAGCCTTGCGGCGCCTCCAGCTTGTGCCGCAGGGCCTGCAAGGCCGGCGTATCGTCGTCGGCGCGCCAGACCAGCTGGGTCAGGGCCCGGCCATGCGAGCCGGACAGGGCGCCAACGCGCACCGTGTGTTCCGCCCCCAGCACCGCCAGCACCGAGCGCGGCACGATGGCCACGCCCGAACCCGCCGCCACGCAGGCGACGATGGCGTGGTACGAGGCGAACTCCATCACCTTGCCCGGCGCGATGCCTTCCTGGTTCAGCCAGGACTCCAGGATGCGCCGGTACGAGCAGCCCGCCGCAAAGGCGATGACGCTGCGGTCGCCCAGATCCTTGGGGCTTGTGATCGGGTCCCAGGCCAGCGGCGAAATCAGCGCCAGTTCTTCCTTGAACGCGTCCATCGTGGCCAGGCCCTCGGCCGGAAAGGGCTGCGCCACGAACGCGGCCTCGATTTCGTAGTTGCGCACCTTGGCCGCCAACGCGGCCGACGTGCCTGTCACGAGTTCAATCCGCACCTGCGGCCAGGCCGCGTGGTAAGCCGCCAGGATCGGCGGCAGACGGGCGGCCGCAGTGCTTTCCATGGTGCCGATGCGCAGCACGCCCTGCGGCGAGCCGTCGCGCACGGCGGCCTGGGCTTCGTCCGCCAGGCGCAGCAGGCGATCCGCGTAGGACAGCAGCACGCGTCCCTGGTCCGACAGCACCAGCCGGCGGTTCTGGCGCCGGAACAGCGGCGCCTCCAGCGAGGCTTCCAGCTGCTTCAGGCGCGTCGACACATTGGACTGCACGCGGTTCAGGTGCGCTGCCGCGCGCGCCACGCCGCCTTGATCGGCAACCGCCTTGAAGATCTGCAACGCATCCAGGTCTAAGTTTCTCATTTTGAGAACTCGCTATCTTAATAATTCACTATTAATGATATTAGTACAGCCGTAGAGTAGGGGCCATGTCAACGCCCATTTACCCTTCCGTCTCCCCGCAGCGCAGCGCCGCCGCCCTGGCATGGCCGGCAGCGCTGGCCTTGGCGGCCGCCATGGGGATAGGCCGGTTCGCCTTCACGCCGGTCTGGCCCCTGATGGCGCAGGAGGCCGGCCTGTCGCTGGCGCAGGGCGGCTGGCTGGCCTCGGCCAACTATGCGGGCTATCTGCTGGGCGCGCTGGCGGCCGTCGCCTGGCCCATCCGCCGGCTGCGCGGCACGCTGGCGGCCAGCCTGCTGGCGGTGGCGCTGCTGACCCTGGCCATGCCGCTCTGGCACGGCATGGCG
>JALDYL010000123.1:0-13428 GCA_032153965.1 Achromobacter sp.
CAATGCGTTGGTTCTGGACCCCGTTCATGGGCAGATGCCATGAGCCGGTGGCCGGACGGAGGGATCCGAAGCGCAGCCCCACTGGGGCGAGCATCGGAATCCCGCAGTCCGGACGCCGGCGGCTCAAGAACCCAGCCTCACAAAACCGAAGTGCGATCCGGATCTTCCTCATCCGGACGCCCTAGGGGCGGGTTTTCTTGCCCGGAAGCGTTCAGGCGACCAGGCGGTCCAGGGCTTCGCGGTACTTGGCGGCGGTCTTTTCCAGCACGTCCTGGGGCAGGCGCGGCGCGGGCGGGGTCTTGTCCCAGGTCTGGGTTTCCAGCCAGTCGCGCACGAACTGCTTGTCGAACGACGGCGGGCTGATGCCCACGCGGTAGCCGTCGGCCGGCCAGAAGCGCGAGGAATCCGGCGTCAGCACTTCGTCCATCAGGTACAGCGTGCCATCGTCGTCCAGCCCGAATTCGAACTTGGTGTCGGCGATGATGATGCCCTTGGTGGCCGCGAACTTGGCGGCTTCGGCGTACAGCTTGAGGGTCACGTCGCGGATGCGTTCGGCCATGTCCTGGCCGACTTCCTTGACCACGTGGGCAAAGTCCACGTTCTCGTCGTGCATGCCGAATTCGGCCTTGGCGGCGGGCGTGAAGATGGGTTCGGGCAACTGGCTGGCCTGCTGCAGGCCGGCGGGCAGCTTGATGCCGCAGACGGCGCCAGTGGCCTGGTAGTCCTTCCAGCCGGAGCCGATCAGGTAGCCGCGGGCCACCGCTTCCACCAGGATGGGCTTCAAGCGCTTGACCACCACGGCGCGGCCGCGCACCTGGTCGACTTCGTCCGGCGCCACCACGTCTTCGGCCTTGATGCCGGTGGAGTGGTTCGGCAGGATGTGGGCCAGCTTCTGCAGCCAGAACTCGGTCAGCTCGGTCAGCACCTGCCCCTTGCCGGGGATGGGGTCGTCAAGGATCACGTCGAAAGCGGAGATACGATCCGACGCGACGATCAGCAACTTGTCGTCGCCCACCGCGTACATATCGCGCACCTTACCGCGGCCCAGCAGCGGCAAGGACTTGATGCTGGATTGATGCAAAGCAGAAGTCACGGGAATGGCCTATGGCAATAATGAAGATTCCCGCCTCGGGCAGGCGCCAGGGCGGGAAGTAGAACGGAATCCGGGAACCGCGGGCAAGGCCGGCGCGGCGCGCGCGGGTCTTGCGAAGCGCATAGGTTACTGCAAATGGACAGGTTTTGCCGGGCCTCCCCTCGACGCCGCCCGGTGGTCGGGTTAGGCTCTGACCTCCTATATGATGCGCGCCGGCCGCCTCTGGCGTCACGGCGCTGACCCCAAGCCGGAGACAGAGTCGTATGCAGGATGCTTCCCCCAAACGCAGCGCCCACGCCGACGCGCAAGTGCACCTGACCGGCGGTTGCCAATGCGGCGCCGTCCGCTACGCCATCACCGACGAACCGATCATGGCAGCGACCTGTCATTGCCGGGACTGCCAGTATTCCAGCGGCGGCGCCCCGGCCCATGCATTGATCTTTCCGACCGGCTCGATCACGCTGTTGCGCGGCAGCCCCAAGGAACATCGCTACCGAGGCGAATCCGGCCATGCCGTGATGCGCAGCTTCTGTGCGGACTGCGGCACCCCGCTGTTCGGCAATTCGGCGGGCAAGGGCTACGACATCGTGCGGGCCGGCTCGCTGGACGATCCGGAGGCGTTTCACGCCCGCGCCAGCCTCTGGACCGACTCGGCCCCGTCCTGGCATCACGTGGACCGGAGCGTGCCGCACTTCCCCCGCAATTCGCCTGCGCCCTAGCCGCGGCGCAGGCAAAAAAAAGCGGTCCGCATGCGCGGACCGCTCTTCATTGCGCTCGAGGGCCGGACGCCTCAGGCGTCAAGCCCCGGGGCTTTGCTTACTGCACCACCTGGGACAGCTTGCCCGACGCGTATTGCGCGGCGATTTCGGTCAGCGGCAGCGCCTTGATCTTGCTGGCGTTGCCGGCGGTGCCGAATTCGGTGTAGCGAGCCACACAGATGGCCTTGGCGGCGGCGCGGGCCGGCTTCAGGTATTCGCGCGGGTCGAACTTTTCCGGGTTTTCGGCGAAGAAGCGGCGGATCGCGCCGGTCATGGCCAGACGGATATCGGTGTCGATATTGATCTTGCGCACGCCGTACTTGATGGCTTCCTGGATTTCCTCGACGGGCACGCCGTAGGTTTCCTTCATGTTGCCGCCGAATTCGCGGATCTCGGCCAGCAGTTCCTGCGGCACGCTGGAGCTGCCATGCATCACCAGGTGGGTGTTGGGCAGGCGGTTGTGGATTTCCTTGATGCGGGAGATCGACAGGATGTCGCCGGTGGGCTTGCGCGTGAACTTGTAGGCGCCGTGGCTGGTGCCGATGGCGATGGCCAGCGCGTCCAACTGCGTGCGGCGCACGAAGTCGGCGGCTTGTTCCGGATCGGTCAGCAGTTGATCCATGGTCAGCTTGCCGTCGGCGCCGTGGCCGTCTTCCTTGTCGCCTTCCATGGTTTCCAGGGAACCCAGGCAGCCGAGTTCGCCTTCAACCGTCACGCCCAGCTTGTGGGCGACGTCCACGACCTTCTTGGTGACTTCGACGTTGTAGTCGTAGTCGGCGATGGTCTTGCCGTCTTCCTTGAGCGAACCGTCCATCATGACGCTGGAGAAGCCCAGGTCGATGGCGCCTTGGCAGACCTTGGGCGACTGGCCGTGATCCTGGTGCATGACGACGGGAATGTGCGGATAGGATTCCACCGCGGCCTGGATCAGGTGCTTCAGGAAGCCCTCGCCCGCATATTTGCGCGCGCCGGCCGAAGCTTGCATGATCACCGGGCTATCGGTCTCCGCAGCGGCTTCCATGATGGCCTGGACCTGTTCCAGGTTATTGACGTTGAAAGCGGGAATGCCGTAACCGTGCTCGGCGGCGTGGTCGAGCAACTGGCGCATGGAGACTAGGGCCATGAGTGGTCCTCCTTAGGTACTGTCTATTGAAAGATGGTTGAAGCCTTGCTGAATGGGGGGATTTTACGGGGGATTCGACGAAAGGTCTTGCAACCGCCCGTATCCGGTCCATTCAGATGAGCACGAAAGGCCCAGGCCAGCCTTCGACTCCGCCGAAGGACCGATGGCGCGGCGGCGCGCGCCGCGTCGCAAACCCCGCCGCCTAGGGCCGGCCGGCGTGCGGCACGTCCACCCGGGTCATCAGGATGCAGCCCTCATGTTTGGCCCGGCGGTTGGCCTCGATGAAGTCGGGCGCGGCCGCCATGAACAGGGTGCGGCCGTCCGGCCCGCCCAGGGCGGCGGCGAAGATGCCGAACTCGCCGGTGTCGATCTGCTCCAGGATCTTGCCGCCGCGCGCCACGCGCACGATGCGCTTGCCGATGGCGTCCGCCACCCACAAGGCCTCTTCCGCGTCCAGCGCGCCGCCGTCCGGCCCGATGGCGGAGGCGGCGATCAGCACGCCCAGGTCGCCGCTGGCCGGCAAGGGGCCGAAATCGGCCCAGTCGCGGCGCGGCCCCAGCCCGCCGTCGGCCAGGATGTCGAATTCGGAAATGCGGTTGCCGAAGGTTTCGTTGACGATCATGGTCTTGCCGTCCGGCGTGATGAACGAGCCGTTGGGAAAGCACAGCCCGTCGGCCACCTTGGTCGCGGAGCCATCGGGATCCACGCGCACGATGCCGGTATTGCGGACCGGCTCGCCCGCCATCAGGTCGAAGCCGAAATTGCCCACGTAGGCCCGGCCCTGCGCGTCCACCACCATGTCGTTGACCGGGCCGCCCGCGTATGCCGACAGGTCGGCGTGAACCGCAAGCGTCCCGTCCGCCTCGCGCCGCAGCAGCTTGCGATCCTTCATGGACGCGATCAGCAGGCGGCCATCCGGCAGCCAGCCCAGCCCGGACGGCTGCTGCGGCACCTTGCAGATCTGCTCGACCTTGCCGTCCAGGTCCACGGCGATGACCTGCTCGGTGTAGAAGTCCGACGCCCACAAGCGGTTTTCGTGCCAGCGCAGCCCCTCCAGATAGGTATATCCGGACGCCAGCACGGACAATTCGCGTTTCGGCATTGCCTGGTCTCCTTGTGCGGCCCCGCGCAGGGGCCTGTTGTTCGAGTTGCCCCACGCCGCTGCCGCGCACGCCGGGATCGGCCCATTCTGGCATGGCGGCGGCGATAGCGCAGCGGTTCCAAATTGATACAACTTCGGTATCGCCCGCCCCGGTGCAGCTCCCCGATAAGCCACCCAATCCGTCCCCGTCCTGACAACTGCATGTCAGGTGGGCGGCGTTAAGATCGCGCCCCAAGGGTAAACCCGCAACTTCGCGACCCGCCCTGGCATCCCGTCTTCGGATCCTCTTGCCCGCCCCATGCCGGCGCGCCCGCCTTCCCGGGCCAGGCAAACGATCCCTGTTTTCCGTTTTGATCATGAACACAAAGAAGCTGACGCGTTACATCGGCATCGCCATGGTGCTGGGCATCGTGGTGGGCTATTTCTGCCACAACTACGCGCAGAACGAGAAGGAGGCGCTGCAGATCGCCTCGTACTTCAGTCTCGTCACCGACATCTTCCTGCGCATGATCAAGATGATCATCGCGCCGCTGGTCTTCGCCACCCTGGTGACCGGCCTGGCCAGCATGAGCGACGCCAGCGCCGTGGGCCGCATCGGCATGCGCGCCATGGTCTGGTTCATCGCCGCCTCCGCCCTGTCGCTGCTGCTGGGCCTGGCGCTGGTCAACATCTTCCAGCCCGGCGCGCACATGAACCTGGCGCTGCCGGACGCGGGCCTGACTTCGGGCCTGAAGACGGGCGATTTCACGCTCAAGGCCTTCATCACGCACGTGTTCCCGCGCAGCATCGCCGAGGCCATGGCCAACAACGAGATCCTGCAGATCCTGGTGTTCTCGCTGTTCTTCGGCGCGGCCCTGTCCTTCATCCGCGGCAAGGGCCACAACACCATCTACAACCTGATCGACGAGCTGGCCAAGATCATGTTCCGGGTGACGGACTATGTGATGCGCTTTGCCCCCATCGGCGTGTTCGCCGCCATGGCCGCCGCCATCACCACCGAGGGCCTGGGCGTGCTGGTGAGCTACGGCAAACTGATAGGCGAGTTCTACCTGGGCCTGGCGCTGCTGTGGGCCATCCTGTTCGCCGTGGGCTACCTGTTCCTGGGCAAGTCCACCTTCCGCCTCGGCGGCCTGATCAAAGAGCCCACGCTGCTGGCGTTCTCCACGGCCAGCAGCGAATCGGCCTACCCCAAGACCATCGAGGCGCTGACCCGCTTTGGCGTGCCCAAGCGCATCTCGGGCTTCGTGCTGCCGCTGGGCTACTCCTTCAACCTGGACGGCTCGATGATGTACCAGTCCTTCGCGGTGCTGTTCATCGCCCAGGCCTACAACATCCAGATGAGCTTTACGCAGCAGCTGACGCTGCTGCTGGTGCTGATGGTGACCAGCAAAGGCATGGCCGGCGTGGCGCGCGCCTCGCTCGTGGTGGTCGCGGCGACTCTGCCGATGTTCCATCTGCCCGAAGCCGGCCTGCTGCTGATCATGGGCATCGACCAGTTCTTCGACATGGGCCGCACGGCCACCAATGTGGTCGGCAACAGCCTGGCCACCGCCGTGATCTCCAAGCTGGAAGGCAAGCGCGAGGACGCGACCGATAGCGAACCCGCCGCGGCCGAGGATGGCCCCGCGGGCCAGGCCGCGAGCCAGAACGCCTGAAGCAAGGGGCAATAAAAACGGGCCGCATGGCCCGTTTTTTTCATGGCTTGCGCCAGCTTGACCGGCGCCATGGCCGGGAGCAACATATAAGCCCTTCGCTCCCTATCCCGGCGCGGCGCGCATGGGCGCCACGCTCAGTCCTCATGCCATGAAACGCCTTAGCCTGCGCTGCGCCCTGGCGGCTGCGGCCCTGATGTCCGCCGCGCCCGCCTCCCACGCCTGGACCCGCATTTCCTGCGAGCTGGGCGGCACCGTGGCCAACCTGCCCGTGGTGATGCGTCAGTACCGTACCGATGGCACGGAACTGACGCAATTGATGTTTCGGTTGAAGGTCAGGAACGCGGACATTCCCGATGGCGCCCGCGCCGATACCGACTGCACCGAATTCGTCGGCCGCGAGATCGACGTGGTGCTTGAGAACACCGCCGCCAACACGGTGCGCAAGGGCAAACCCCTGAAGATGCGGTACCGCTACGACGATTCGCTGGGGCAGAGCCAGGCGACAAAGTTCGAGCTGGAACGCCCCTAGGCTTCAGACGCCCTAGTCGTTGACCGAGCACGAGACGGGCGCGCCGTCCTCGAATTCCACGTCGTAGGTATGCACGGGATCCCAGGGCAGCGTGAACCACAGTTCATAGCCGTCGCCGTCTTCGTCGAACAGCCACAGCGCGCGCAGCACGGCATATTGGGCCATGGCTTCGGGGGTTTCTTCCTGCGGCAGCTGGTTGTCGTCCAGGCCGAGCTTCTTGTAGTGCTCGTAGGAGTAATTTTCCAGCAGGAACTCGGCCGCGGCCAGGATCTGGTCGTCGAGATCGTCGATGATGGCCTTGACCACCTTGGACGCGCTGCTGTCGGGCTCTTCGCCGTCAGTCTGGACCATCACGTGGATGGGCGGACGGCCCTTGCCGGCGGCGACGTTCTCCGCGGCCCACAGATCGGGCTCCTCGGGATCCTGGGTGAAATTGAATCGTGCCATCGCGAACTCCGGAAAAAGGGCCGGCGCGCCGCGGAAATCGCGGCCGCGCCTTTCCCGCCATTTAACCAGATGCGCGGCTTCCCGGCAGCGCCTGCCGGCGATGTTTTTGCGACGGACCGCCCCTGCGCGGACGCAGTTCAGACACGCTCCAGCGGCAGGTGCGGCAGGTCCGGCAGCGCCACCCGGATCGGATCGCCCGCGCTCACCGTCCCGCCTTCGATCACGATGCCCATGATGCCGGCGCGGCGCATCAGGCTGCCGTCCGGATGGCGGCCCAGCACGGCGGCGGTCAGCCCCTGCTGGTAATTGTCGAGCTGGGAGCAGGGATTGCGCAGGCCGGTGATCTCGACCACCGCCCCCACGCCGATATGCAGGCGCGCCCCGCGCGGCAGGCCCAGCAGGTCGATGCCGCGGGTGGTGATGTTCTCGCCCATGGTGCCTTCGGCCACGTTGAAGCCGGCCAGCTGCAGCTCGTCGTGGAGTTCGCCGTGGATCAGGTGGACCTGCCGCAGATTGGGCTGGGTCGGGTCCGCCTTGACGCGGGAGCGGTGCTTGACCGTGACGCCCATATGGGCGTCGCCTTCCACCCCCAGCCCCTGCAGCAGCAGGATCGCCGGCACCACCGGCTTGCTGAAGCCGTGCGTCGGGCTGCAGGCCACGGCTGTCACGATGGGATGCATGACATCTCTCCTGGATCGGGTTCAGGCTGTCAGCGCCTGCGCCTCGGGCGCGCGCTGCTCGCTCGCCCGCACGGGCGGATAGTGTGCCGAGAATACCAGCCGGCCGGCCGACCAGGTATGACTGATCAGCGGCTGCGCGCCCACTTGCGCCACCGCCACCAGGTCCGCGCGCAGGCCCGGCGCGATGCGCCCGCGGTCGGACAGGCCGCAAGCCTGCGCCGGATTCAGCGTGACCAGCGCGACCGCCTGCGGCAGCGTCAGGTCCGTCTGCGCGGCCACCGTGTAGGCCGCGGCGATCAGCGCCGACGGTTGGTAGTCCGAGCACAGGCAGCTGGCCACGCCGGCGCGGATGGCGTCGATGGCGCGCATGGAGCCGCTCTGGCTCTGGCCGCGCAGCACATTGGGCGCGCCCAGGATGGTCGGCAGGCCGCAGGACACCGCGGCGCGCGCGGTATCCAGGGTGATCGGGAACTCGCTCATCGCGACGCCCAGGTTGCGCATGGTGGCGATGCGCTGGATCGAATCGTCGTCGTGGCTGGCGGTCGGAATGCCCAGCCCCTGCGCATGCGACAGCAGCGCCTCCACCCGCGCCACCGCGCCGTCCTTGGCGCGCGTCTTGGCCTGCGCGGCCTCCTCGGCCTGCTCGCGGCTCATGGCGTGGTTGCCCATCATGTATTGCAGATAGGACTCCAGCGTCTTGAACTGCCCTTGGCCCGGAGAATGGTCCATGACCGACAGCAGGTCCACGGCGCCCTCGTCCATCAACGCGCGCAGCACGTCCACCGAGCTCGCGTCGGTGACTTCGTAGCGGCAATGGACGCGGTTGTCGACCAGGCTGTGCTGGCTGAAGGCGCGCACCGTGCGCACCACTTCCGCCGCCGTCTGGTTGTTGCGCACGCCCCATTCGCTGTTGGCGAACGACAGCGCGTGATACGGCGTGGTGATGCCGGCCGCGGCATTGCGCCGGTCCACCTGGGCCACCGCGAAATCCAGCGGGAACAGCACCCGCGAGCGCGGCTCGGCTTCCTTTTCGATGGCGTCGCAATGCAGGTCGATCAATCCCGGCAACAAGGTCTGGCCGCGCAGGTCGATCTCGCGGTCCGCGCGCGCGCCGGCCGGCTCGATGGCGACGATGCGGCCGTCGTCGATCAGCACGGCGCTGTCCTCCAGCACGCGGTCCTGCAGCACCACGCGGGCATGGGTGAGATAAGTGCTCTGCATCATTGCTCCAGATCGGCCAGGGCGGGTTGGGCGGGACGCAGCGCCAGGGTCTGCGTGGCGACGGCATCGCGCACTTCGGCATCGTGGAAGATACCCAGCAGGCAACGGCCCTCGGCCTTGGCCTCGCGGATCAGCTCGATCACGACCTGGCGGTTGTCGGCGTCCAGCGACGCGGTGGGTTCGTCCAGCAACAGGATGGGATGGCGGGCGATGAAGCCCCGCGCAATGTTCACGCGCTGCTGCTCGCCGCCCGAGAAGGTGGCGGGCGCCAGCCCCCACAGACGCGGCGGCACGTTCAGGCGCTGCAGCAGGGACGCCGCGCGCGAGCGGGCTTCCTCGGCGTCCACGCCCGCCGCGCGCAGGGGCTCGGCCACCACGTCCAGCGCCGACACACGCGGAATCACGCGCAGGAACTGACTTACGTAGCCGATCACCTCGCGCCGCAGCGCCAGGATGCGCTGCTCGGGAGCACCCGCCAGTTCGACCCACGCGTCGTTCCAGCGCACCCGGATACTGCCCTCGGTCGCCAGATAGTTGCCGTAAAGGCAGCGCAGCAAAGTGCTCTTGCCGGTGCCGGACGGCCCCGCCAGCACCAGGCAGTCGCCGGCGGCCGCGTCGAAGTCGACCGCTTCCAGCACGGGCAGGCGCATGCCGCCCTGGTTGTGCAGGGTGAACATCTTTCCGAGGCCCCGCACCTCGATCATGGGAGTCTTTTCAGGCATGGTCAGCTCTGCAAAATGGAAGACACCAGCAACTGGGTGTAGGGATGCTGGGGATCGTCGAGGATCTGGTCGGTCAGGCCGCTTTCGACCACTTCGCCGCCGCGCATGACCAGGGTGCGGTGCGCCAGCAGCCGCGCCACGGCCAGGTCGTGGGTCACGACGATGGCCGCCAGGCCCAGGTCGGCCACCAACTGGCGCAGCAGGTCCAGCAGGCGCGCCTGCACCGACACGTCGAGCGAGGCGGTGGGCTCATCCATGAACACCAGGCGCGGATGCGTCACGAGGTTGCGGGCGATCTGCAGGCGCTGCTGCATGCCGCCCGAGAACGAAGTGGGCCTGTCGTCCAGCCGGTCCGCGTCGATCTCCATCTTCTGCAGCCAGTTGCCGGCGGCCTGGCGCAGGTCGCCGTAGTGCCTGTCGCCCACGGCCATCAGCCGCTCCGCGATGTTGGCGCCGGCGCTGACCTGCATGCGCAGGCCGTCGCGGGCGTTCTGCCGCACGAAGCCCCAGTCGGTGCGCGACAGCAGGCGCAGGCGCGCGCCCGGCAGCGCGGCCAGGTCGGTGAAACCCTGGTCGCGGGTGTCGTACCAGACGCTGCCCGCGTCCGGCCGGGTCTGGTACGACACGGCCGACAGCAGCGTGCTCTTGCCGGAGCCGGACTCGCCGACCACGCACAGCACTTCGCCGGGATACAGGTCGAAGTTGACGTTGCGGCAGCCGTGCACGCCGTCCCAGGTGCGCGTCATGTTGCGCACGGAAAGCAAAGGTTGGGCGTTCATGCCGCGGCCTCCTGGTTGGCTTGCCGCGACTGGCGGTCGTTGCAGTACTCGGTGTCCGAGCAGACGAAGCGGCGCGTGCCGGCGTCGTCCAGGATGATTTCATCCAGATAGCTCTCGCGCGAGCCGCACAGGTCGCAGCACTCGCTCCAGGTCTCGACCCGGAACGGATGGTCCTCGAAGTCCAGGCTCTTCACCTGGGTGTAGGGCGGCACCGCGTAAACCCGCTTTTCGCGGCCCGCGCCGAACAGCATCAGCGCGGGGCTGCGGTCCAGCTTGGGGTTGTCGAACTTGGGAATGGGCGAAGGCCGCATCATGTAGCGCCCGTTGACGATGACGGGATAGTCGTAGGTGGTGGCGATGTGGCCGTGCTGCGCGATGTCTTCGTACAGCTTGACGTGCATGCCGCCGTATTCGGCCAGCGCATGCATGGTGCGCGTCTCGGTTTCACTGGGTTCGAGCCAGCGCAGCGGTTCAGGGATGGGCACCTGGAACACCATGATCTGCCCTTGCGCCAGCGGCGTCTCGGGGATGCGGTGGCGGGTCTGGACGATGGTGGCAGCAGAAGTGGACTCCGTCGTCGCCACACCCGTGACCCGGCCGAAGAAGCGGCGGATGTTGATGGCGTTGGTGGTGTCGTCCGAGCCCTGGTCGATCACCTTGAGCACGTCGTTTGCGCCGATGATGGACGCCGTCACCTGGATGCCGCCGGTGCCCCAGCCATAGGGCAGCGGCATTTCGCGGCTGCCGAAGGGCACCTGGTAGCCGGGGATGGCGACGGCCTTGAGCAAGGCGCGGCGCAGCATGCGCTTGGTGGATTCGTCCAGGTAGGCGAAGTTGTAGTGGTCGTCGCGTTCGACCGTTGCGTGTTGGGTAGTCATGGGGCAACCGCCTCGTCCATCAGATCGGTGCGCGCGGCCTCGGGCGCGGCGCGGTCGGCGCGCATGCGCCGCAACAGTTCAAGATTGGCCTGGAAGTCCACATAGTGCGGCAGCTTCAAGTGCTGCACGAAGCCGGAGGCTTCGACGTTGTCGCTGTGGTAGAGCACGAACTCGTGGTCGTTGGCCGGGGAATCGGCGCGCTCGCCCAGGTCGCGCGCCTTCAACGCGCGGTCCACCAACGCCATCGACATGGACTTGCGCTCGCCATAACCGAAAGTCAGCCCGTAGCCCCGGGTGAACTTCGGGCCTTCCTCTGCGCTGCCAGCAAACTGGCTGACCATCTGGCATTCGGTGATCTCGATCTCGCCCACGGTGACGGCAAATCCCAGTTCCTCGATATGCATTTCCACCTCAAGCGCGCCGTAGCGGATCTCGGCGGCGAAGGGGTGGGTATTGCCATAGCCGCGCTGGGTCGAATAACCCATGGACAACAGAAAGCCTTCGTCGGCGCGCGCCAGGTTCTGCAGGCGGGCCGCGCGCGAGGCCGGGAAATCCAGCGGCTGCCGGGTCAGGTCGAAGGGCTCGGGATCGCCCTCGGGCACGGCTTCCGCGTCGATCAGGTCGTCATGCGCCAGCAGGTCGGTGACGCGCGGCATGGCGCTGTCCAGGGCCTCGCCGCCCGGCGGCAAGGCGTCGGCCTCGCGCTGCGCTTGAAGCGAGAAGTCCAGCAGACGCTGGGTGTAGTCATAGGTCGGCCCCAGGATCTGGCCGCCGGGCACGTCCTTGAAGGTCGACGAGATGCGGCGCTGCAAGCGCATGCGGCCCGTGTCGATGGGCTGGGTATAGCCAAAGCGCGACAAGGTGGTGCGGTAGGCGCGCAGCAGGAACACCGCTTCGATCAGGTCGCCGGCCGCCTGCTTGATCGCCAGCGCCGCCAGCTGCGGATCGTAGAGCGAGCCCTCCGCCATGACCCGCGACACCGCCAGCGGCATCTGTTCGCGGATCTGGTCCAGGCTCAGCTCGGGTACTTCGCGGTCGCCGCGCCGGTAGTCGTCCAGCATGCGGTAGGAATTGAGGATGGCGCGTTCGCCCCCTTTGACGGCTACGTACATGTCAGTTCTCCTTGCGCGTGCTGCGCGGCAGCGCGCAGATCCGCCGTTCCTGCGTCAGGAACACGTCGACGCCCAGCGGAAAGCGTTGGTGATTGAGGCGCCATTCGCGCCAGAAGTCCTCCGGCAGCCCCGCCGCGTGGAGGGTCTGCCGGTCCTTGATGCCGGGGCCGCCGAGGATGGCGGCTGCGCCCGCCGACAGCGATTCGACCTCGATCAGCAAGGTGGTCGACAGGTCGGGATAGGCCGGATCGCCCTGGTGGCAGGCGGACAGCGCCGGCGCCTTGCAGCCGGCGGGCACCGCGGCAAAGCGCGCCAGCGACGGCGAGGGCACTATCGGGCAGGCGCAATGAAAGCGCAGGAAGGCGATGACGTCCTCGCTGATGCCCTGCGGCAGCCACAGCGGCGTGTCCACGTCCACCAGCGTCAGCAGCAGCGCGGTCATGGCGGGGGACAGGCCCGCGGGCACCCCGGTTTCGGCCAGGATCTCATTGATGCGCCCCGGATGGGCCATGGCGTCGAGCGCGGCGCGGAATGTGGCCTGCGCGTCGCCGACGGGATCCGGGAATCCGGGGAGCAGCGCCCGGCCCGAGGCCGCGGCGGCTTGTATCTGTTGCTGCATGTCAGTCCTCGCCTCGTACCATCGTGAAGAATTCCACCTTGGTCTGCGCCGCCACGCGGGCCTGGCGCTCGATCCGTTCGGCATGCAGGCGGGCCAGCGGCTGGATCAGTTGCGCCTGCACCGTGTCATGCCACTCTGGCAGCTGCAGCAGCGCGTCGGCCACGGCGGCCTGCTCGGCATGGCGCTGCGAGCGGCCCTGCACGTAGGCCACGCCGACCACGTCCTCGCCCATCGTCACCGCGCAACGTGTCACGCTCATTTCGCCCAGGTTGAAGCGCGCGCCCGTACCGCCGCTGCGGGCGCGCACCATGGCCATGCCGGTCTGCGCGGGGCGCAGCGTCCGGTGCTCCGGCTTGCCGGCCAGCGCGCAAAAAGCGCCATCCAGCGCGGCCGGATCGGCCAGCGCCAGCACGCGCATCCAGGCGGCGCGTTGCGCGCCCGCCGCATCCTGCCCTGTCTTGGGGTGATCCATCTTTTTCCTCTAAACGTCTAGACGACCGGATGGAGTATGATCGCTCTGAAAACGAAGTTCAACAGCCTGGCGTGAATTTTTGATGACAGTTGCAGCGCGCCCGCAGCGCCTTTGCACCCGGCGCCGCATGGTGCACAATCACTGCCATTCTTCATGAAGCTGATGTGACAGCACGAGCACACCCTATGGTCGAAAGAGGTTCCGGCATCGCCGTCTGGCGGCAAATCGGCGAAGCGCT
>JALDYL010000012.1:0-56631 GCA_032153965.1 Achromobacter sp.
GCAGTTCGACCACCTGCTCCGCGCCAACGGCCCGAGCGCGCAACTGCCCACAGCCCCCATCCACATCCTGCCCGGCGCTGTTCCTGACCTTGGTCAGCACACCACGGCTTTGCAGGGAGCGGACGATCTCGCGGATGCGCTCGGTATCGGGGCGCTGGTAGTCATCCCCTTCAAGGCTATTGAAGGGGATGACGTTGAGCACGCCGTACTTGCCCTTGAGCAGACGCACGACCGCATCAAGTTCGTCGTCGCCGTCGTTGACGCCCTTGAGCAGCGTCCATTGATACTGGATCGGATAGTCGGTATCGCGCGCATATCTCTCGCCCAGTTCGATCAGCTCTTCCGGCGCAATCTTCGGCGCCCGCGGCAGCAGGTGTGCGCGCAGTTCGGCCTTGGTCGTGTGCAGCGACAGCGCCAGCGCGGGTTTGACCCGTTGCTGCGGCAGGGCTTCGAACACGCGCTGGTCGCCCACGGTGGAGAACACGAGATTCTTGTGGCCGATATTGCCTTCGGTGCCGAGCAGGTCGATGGCTTCGAGCACGTTGTCGAGGTTGTGCGCCGGTTCACCCATACCCATGAAGACGACTTTCTTCACCGCGCGCTGACGCCGCGCAAGCACGACCTGGGCGAGGATTTCCATGCTCGTGACCTGGCGGATCAGGCCGCTCTTGCCGGTCATGCAGAAGCGACAGCCGACCGCGCAGCCGACCTGGGTCGAGACGCAGAACCCGTCGCGCGGCAACAGCACGCTTTCCACCATTTGCCCGTCGGCGAGTTCGACCAGCAAGCGCGAGCCGTCGTTGCCGGCGTGTTCGGAGCGGACGTGGGCGAGGGCGTCCAGTTCCGCGGTCAAGGCGGGGACGGCGTCGCGCAGCGCGAGAGGTAGAAAGTGCTCGGCGCTCCGGCGTCGCGTGCCGGTGTCGAGCGCTTGCCCTTGCAGCCAGACGCGCAGGAGCCGGCCACGGTGGACGGGCAGGGCGCCGATAGCGGCGAGGCGGTTGTCGAAGTCGGAGTAGCGCATGGGGGGCGCATTTTACCCTGCGCCTGGAACGGGCTGAAGGAGGGTAGATGGCCTCGTTGGCGGCTACCGGCGAGACTTCTTAGGTCGATAACTGCTGCACGGTCTCTTACGGGCCAGTGGCAGTCCTCCACAGATTGCGTCATACGTGGATCATGCCCTAAGGATTACCCAAGTCATTTTGGGGTTCGTGCCGCTTTGGAATTGATTTCCGCCTTAATCAAGCCGCATATTGCACTTGACCTGGCTCGGGTTTCCCTAGTTAATGTCGCTGCCTATGATTTAGCGGCTCCAGCGCAGGATATTTCGCGTCTCTCCACGTCAAGGTTATGGTTGCATCCACTCTCGTCGCCATGTTGTGCGCACATCTATTGTGCTTTTCGGTCATGTTCTTACTGATTAGCCGTCGCTTGCCCGGCAACAGGATGGGGATGGATTTTTTTGCTGCAGGCAATCTCTTGCTGGCGTTGGCCTATATCCTCCAACTGCTTGAAGGGGGACCCGCCTGGAGCGCGATGAGCGTCGTCAACCACACCCTCACGCTGGCCGCCCCGATCGCCTTCTGGCTAGGCGCGATGCGCTTCTTCGGGCGTCAAGTCCGGTTGTGGCGCACGTTGCTCATATTTTTTGCGGCCTATGGCATTGCACAGTGCCTGGTGCAATGGAGCGCAGGGCCCACCGCGCGCTATGCAATGCTTGCGGCGATGGCGAGCGTGCTTTTCTTTGCAATGACCATAACCGTGATCTACGGAGTCCGCACTTTCGCAAGAGATCTGTACGGGGAGATGTTCTTCTTCGCGTTCTTGATAGGCGGAATCTGCATTCTGAACGCGCTGAAATTTTTGAAAATCGTGGATGGCGGCCTGGATGCGCTGCACATGGATAGTCGATTTCAGATGATCTTCTACATCTACATGTCGACACTGGCCACCATTGTGCCACCTTCCATCGTCTGGCTGGTACTGCGACGGCTGACGGACAGCCTGCGCAATATGGCGGCGCGCGATCCCATGACGGACCTGCTTAATCGCAGGGGGCTTTTGGAGGCGCTGACTCAGGCCTTTAATTCTCGGAATGCCGGGCCGGCTCGCTTGCTACTGTTGGACATCGATCACTTCAAGCGAATCAATGACACCTATGGGCATCAGGCTGGTGATGAGGTGATATGCCAAGTCGCGGACATACTCCGTTCCACGGTTCGTCGCGGCGACCTGACGGGGCGTATTGGCGGGGAAGAGTTTGTGGCTGTCTTCCTGGAAGCTGATAGGGCCCGTGTACTCCACCTGGCAGAGCGACTGCGTGCCAATATTGAAAGCCAAGGAATCAAACTGACGGATTCCGGCAATGTGCTGCATTGCACCGTCACCATTGGAATTTCACCATCGTTCCATGGCCCACACGAGCTTGAGGATGCGCTTCGGCAGGCGGATGGTGCTCTGTACAGAGGAAAGGCGGCGGGACGAAATCGGATCGAATCAGTCGACGTGTTTGCCAGCCCGTTGGTTGAGAATGCTAAATCAGGGATCGTGTGAAATAGGGGAAAAGGTGCGGGGCTACAGTTTTGCAATACCTAGATAGAAAAATAGTAGTCTGGAGCCTTTTTTTGAAGGCAATATAATAATTTCAAGCTTTAGGGTGCATTTATATGTTTCACCAGACATTAGAAGCTTTGAATCGTATTCAGGAGAGCCGTTTAAGCTGTGTGACCAAGGCTACCAATCGCCTTCAGCTAGGGAACGGACCTCCTTCAAGTTCGGATGGCCTCTACTGGCTCTATACCAGCTATTCGGAGGGTGAGCTTCGATCTGCTGTTCCAAGTCAGAAAAGGAAGTCGGTGCCGATTAACACGCTCGCCGCGCATCGTGAACATCTTGGGATGATTTGCAGACGAACGGTCGACGATTTTCGCGTCGTCTACAACGGCATCGGTGGCATTGGCCCTAGGGGATATGGTGGGCTGAGAGAACGAATTTTGCAGGAGTTTCGTGGTGCAGAAGGAACAGGTTCTTTGGCAATTTGTGATACGTCGCTAAACGATCTCTCCAGGTGGCGCTACTCATATGTCCTTTGGTCCGAAATCATACATGCGGAGTCCTTCCAGTATTTGTCTCTTGCAGAACGGCTGGAAACTATGTGGCGCCTTCACTTTGGTTGGCCAATATTGTGTGCGCGATGAATAAAATCGGCATCGGGATGCAGGCTTGAGCAGGTGTCAGGCCACAAGGTCGCAGCATGGCTAGCGAAGTTTTAGTCTGGTACCTTCTTCATATGACAAGGAAGCGGAATGAGCGCATGGGTGACTGAGCTGATGGGGAACATGGGCACCACGGCAAGTGGGCTTTGGCGATGGTTAGGCGCAAACAAGGATGTTGCGGCGGTGCTGCTGGCTATTGCGGTCCCGGTCATGCAACGCTCAGGTGAGACGAAGGACAGGCAGATTCGGGAAGCAACCAGCCTTGTGTCGCAATATCAGGCTGTATTTTTTTTGCTCAATGATATTGCGAACGATCTGCGCAAGCCCGTACATCTCGCCACGTTGCCGAGTGGCATGATTTTTGACGAAGAGGAAGGGCGAGATTTGCTCAGGCGCATACACGCCTTGGAGCAACGAGAACTAGACGCAGCTTCTGTGATCGCCCTGTTTCGAGCACGGTCGCTTGTCATGACTGCTCGGCAATCTCTAAAGATCGCCAATCTTCATCAGCCTTTGAGCGCTGCTCATGTCGCAAGGATGAACTTCAACGCTGATCGAGCCGCACTTTTTAAAGATGACATCTATAAACGACTCCGTTCGGCCAAGTTTCGACTTGCGGCGACACGCTGTTTTTTTGCATCGCCTATCAAGGCCGCGCTCCTGTTTCGTGCGCGGAGGGTGCATGACGGAAGGGGAGTTGAGGAGCCAGTGCATGCATCACCCAGCGCTGTGCAAGTGGGTGCGGATCCTGCTACTTTGGATACGCGTAACAGCGGTGAAGCGCGGTGTGTTCGAACTCCTATGTCATGCCCGGTCCAGGGAGACGGAATGGCAAGCGCGACCAAGAACGCATAGATCCGTGCTTTGAGAGTGATGTAGTGGTTGTCGCCCTACCGCTCGTGGATAGTGCGTCCACAAAAAAATAGGCGTCAGACTACATTTTTTCTCTATAGTTGCTGCGCAATTTTATTATTTAAAAAGCGGTGTCAGACTACAAATTCGCTAGCTAGATGCTGCGAAATTGTTGCCCGACCCCTTTTTTTTGGGGGCAGAGGTAAGCGCAGCTTGCCGAAGTCCATTAGAACGCCATGTTATGTATGGCTAGTTCACGGTGAACATGGTCAGCTTTTGACAAAATATTTTAAGTAACCTTTCCCGCTCCACGTTGTACTGCCAAAGCGACTGCTCGAACCGCTTAATCGGATCGTCCGCGTTGAGTCCTTGATACTCAGATTCAGTGAGCATTGAAAATCTAATCCAGTTAATCAACCAAAACAACTTGCGCTTGCTTTCCTCTTCTTCATTAAGTTCCAGAAATCCAAGTTTTTCGCGCAGAGTCGAGAAAGATATTTTCCCTAACAGGATATTTTCGAACACGTTCGGGTTGACTACCTTGACTACAGCGCAGAAAACGATAATGGGAACAAGTCGAAGATGATTTTCTCCTGACGTGCTGTAGATGATCGCTAGGTTGGTAAAAACCTTCTCCAACTGTCTGAGCGAAAGGTTGAAATGCTGCGCGAGAGGAATTAAGTAATCAACAATATTTCGATCGTCGCCCCAAGTTGTAATCTCATGCAACTCAAGCAGCTTCTTGATGTACAACTCTATGTCGTTGTTGTGCCGATCGCTAATTCTCTTTGGAATAGATGTCTCAACGTTAATGAATTTTTGGAGGTAGGTGTGCGCATCAATGTTGCTACCGTATACGCTCCTAATTGCTTCCTCCAGTTGCTGCTTATGCATCACAAGAAAGAAGGCAACGTTCTTGACGGAAAAGATGTGCTTTATTTTTTCAAGGACCTCAACTGCAAAAGAGGGCTTGCATCTATCCAGTTCGTCGACAATAATTACAAGCCGACCGGTGCTATTTTCCATTAAGGCTGCTGGCAAATTTGATAGAGACTCTCTAAATGATTGAATGAGTTCAGTCTCTTTACTGTGTGCGCTAAGTCGCTCCTTGACCAAATTTGCGATTGTTTCGGAAGTGTCGGACGCAACGTCGTCACCTATCTCTGACAAAGTGTCAATGTCGGATTCCTTGATGATTCCGAGCGTTGCTGCTTTGATGCCGATCTTCGCAGTCCATGAGAGCAAGCGAACCCCGACTTTCTTTGCTTTATCCCTAAAGTCCGAACTCTTCTGGGCTTCGGTGGAGTGCTGATCTACGTAAGAAGTGATCGCGCTCGCAATTGAAATGAATGCATCTTCCGTATAGTCATTTTGAAATGCATCGATGTAGATGCTCGGAATGCCTTTTTCTTTCAAAAGGCCTTGCCACATTTTTACGAATGTCGTTTTTCCTTCCCCCCATTTACCATCAAGCGAGATTACTAGTTCGTCCGTCGATCGAGTGACTAAATTTGATAGGGCCTCTCCAAATTGTTGACGTTGGAGTGCGTCGTTCCTGAATCCATCTGAATCTTCAACGATCAAGGAGGGTGTAACGAGTTTCATAGGTGCCTAGAATGGGTAGAACGTTTGACATGAGCGGCGGCGCAAGAGCGTAGCGCTTGGAAGAATAAGGGTGCCATACTAAAATTCCGCTACTGGTTGCTGCAGAATTGTAGTCTGATACCTTGTATCTCACGACACCGCCGAATCCATGGGAGGATGCCGATCAATTCGTGGGGAAACCTCAGAGTCTGACACCCTTTCTGCACGAACGCCGATTGTTCGCACAGTTGTGAACTCAATTGCTGCTCGTTGCGTCTACTGGAAGTGGAGATGATGGGGCGGCATTCGCCTCCAGAAAAATAAGGAGACGCTTGTACAAACTCCGGCCTTCGCGGAATAGCCGTTCCCGGCTACCTGTGAGCGTCGCGCCGCCGACAACCATGCTCATCGCTGCAGTCCCTATCATGTGCGCAATCTGTACGAAAAAAGGTGCCAGACTACGATTTCGCCCCCGAGATGCTGAGAAATTTTAGTCTGACGCCTTTTCCTACTAAGCCGGGAGAGGGATCCACTCTTGAATTTAAGGAAAATACTCCGCATCCGGAGAATCTCTCTCGCGTCGTGTCAGGGTTGGCTAACACGAGTGGCGGCATTTTTTGGTGGGTGTTCGAGAGCCTGCAACGATTTTCGGAGCAAATATTGGGCGATTCAACCGCCTTGTCCGACTTGCACGGATGCGCCTTCATGGCGCGATAGATCTTGTTGATTATTCCGTCGAAGTCGATGGCAAGGAACTTGAGAGCATTGAGGTTAAGCCGGCGAAGATTCTGGTCGCGACGCAAGAAGGCTATTTCCGTCGCGTAGGAGATCGAGAAGAACTTCTTACGGCGCAGCGGTTGGTGCAGATGATGACCGAGGTTCCAAACCACGTCGCTGCCATAGCCGCCCTCGGCGAAACAATCGCGGGTCAGTCCCATTAGCTCGTGAAGCTTCGCGAGTCGTTTGAAAAGGCAAGCGCTTGGCAGCGGAAGGTTTTCTACGCATTTCCCGGCGCGGCGGCTACGGCTGTTTTCAAAATCATGCCCCACTGCAGCGGGGATCTGGAATGGCCGAATCTTCCATCGTGAGATTAAGGCGTCAGGCTGGAATTTCACTCGTTAAATTGTGGCGTGACACCATTTTTTTAGGAATCAGAATTGAAATAGACAGCACGGTATATCTTGCTTTCGGATTTTATGCCTGCGTGTTATCTTCCTGTGCTGTGCGTACGCTGCCTTTAATTTTGAGCAGGATTTAGAATGACAGAATTCCCGATTCGATTGGTAGGGGAAAGACACTTTCACCCGTTTCATTTGCTCATCGATGCGGCCAGCGAGTCGCTGATAGCGTTGAAAGAGTACTCAATGGGAGGTGAGACTTTCGCGCTGTCTACTATTCTGTTGTCCACACTCGCTATTGAAGCCCTGGCCAACTCAGTTGGTGACCATAAAGTAGACCGTTGGAACGACTATTTGAGTTCTAATACCAATGCGAAATTGCGCGTGATATCAGGGGCGCTCGAAGTGGACTATGATGCACAAAAAAGTCCTTGGCGCGAGGCAAGAGATTTCGCTAGGCTTCGAAATCTGCTGGTTCACCCTAAGCCAGTGAAAATGAAAATTGACAAAGAAATCAATGAAGAAAATCTTCACGAACTTCTGATTGGAGAGGCATCCAGCATCGAGGAGGCCATAACTCGTTCCAACGCTGAACTGGCATTCAAGACAGTCAATGACATTAAAGATATTTTCCTAGAAAAACTGGATTTTGAGAAAGATGGGGCATTCTTTGTGCCGCACTGAAGAGGGGGGCGCACGATGAAAAAAACTTACCCGTTTGATCGCATTGAATCTGCCCAGCTAGAAAGGTGTCAAAGGTGTCAGACTGCGATTTCGCTGCCTAAATGCTGCGAAATTGTAGTCTGACACTGAGGTTTACATGATCCTGCCACCTCTCAGGTTAAGTGGGCGATGCAGAATAAATGGCCTCGATCATTCTACCGAGTCGCCATGTGCTTCTTTGAGAAGGTCTAGAATAAACTCTTCATGTTTCTCAAGGTCGGCTTTGGTCAGCCGAAGCTTGTAGCGCCGCTCTCTTGAGTTGTATTCGAGAACATCTAAACCTGCTGCCTCTATCTTTGATTCGATGCTCTCATCCCGGGGCAACCGCAGCTCTAATCTTAGCCAATCTTTCTTTGGTTTGAGAACGGCAAAATTGTCAGAACTCCCGTTATGGTCGGCAAGTCCAATATAAAATTTATTATATTTTAGAGAAAGCGCGGGATTAAATTTTTTGATTAATTTTAGGATTTCATCTGCCAAGCTAACCGTGGACCTTGTTGCGCGCTTTTCCCAATAGGCACGATCCGTACTCTCTGCGACCTCTTCATCTTCGTCCACCAGACCTAGCGTTCGTTCATCTAGGACGGTAGTGAATGTAAGCGCGACACTATTGTTTATTTGAAGTGCGTTTACTTTGATCGCCACTAAAGGGATGAAGCCATTGAAAAGATTCACGACGTTTAAAAATCTGCTTGTTATATCTTCCGCTACTATCACAGCAGTATGTTCATATTGCGGATATCGCTTTCGTTCGATGTCCCAATATTCGATGGTGCGAATTATATGGGACTCATCTGTTTTTCCTAATTGAATTTCTATTTCGTACCGCCGATTGGACTCGGCATCTTGACAGAGAATGTCAAGTCGACCCGCGCCGCTATGAGCACGCTCCTTGTCTTTCAATATCAGGTCACCGAGCCCCAGGATTGATGGATCCTCGGCTATTCGATCTTGGAGCCACCGCTCATTGAGCTCAGGGTGGCGTTTTAAAGATAGTGTTTCTGGTCTGATGTACGTTAATTTCGCTATTTCACTCATCGCTTCTCAATAATTTTTGAATCGCGTCACGTCAATCGAAAATGTTCTTATATAACGACACATACATGCAATACCTTAAGCGCTCAGGAGGGGGAAACGTTTCAATGTGTTCGTTCCCGGGGCTTTTTCTAGGCTTGCTCGGGGAGGGCAGGTAACAGGTCAACACCATCTCCATGCAAACAGAGAGTTTTGCCGCAGATCGAATCCGGCGTTTACTAAAGCCAGAATCGGGAGCTAAATGTTATGAAAAGAAGCGTGCCACAAAATGATCTGAAGAGAAAGCCAAAGATCATTGAGACAAGAAAGAAAATAGGTGTCTAACTCAATTTAGCCATCTAGGAGCTGAGAAATTGTAGTCTGGCACCTTTATTTACGAAGGCTGCTACACTGGGTCATGCCAAATGCACTGCATCTCGAATGCGTGGAGAAGATTGTCTCCGCCCTATATCCTAGTGGAGACCTGCTAGGTTCCTTCATGTTCGGGAAGCCCGGAGCGTCGCATTGGGATAGGCCGTTCGGGACCGAAATTTTCACCCGCGGCCGGAAATATCTGGATGCTGTCCTGCATGTGCGGCGACATGGCGCACCATACTTGCGCCTTATTTCAATCGGCGACCTAAGATCCATGATAACTAGCTTTGTCATGGAGAATTTCTGGCTCATCGGAGGTAACAACTTCCTTTCTCGCCTCTCCGGCTCCTATGGCGCCGCAATGAGTTCGGCGGATAAGCTGGCACTGGCTGACAGTTTGGCCGCATCAGCCATGTTTACCCCTGTGCCCAAGGTGTCGCTCTACCCACTGGTTACGCTGAAGGTGGGGAATACGTTCGAGGCTGACAGTTTCTTCTTGGTTTCCGCCGCACAACTCTCACACGCGCACCTCGCCACCGATGCGCGCCAGGTGGCGCTTGATGGAAGCCACTTTCCTCCATTTCTGGATTGGAAGGGCGTTCGCCACCCGGTGGTGGGTTGGTTGGGCGTTCGATCTCCACTGCCGCAGATTTCGGAAAAGATCGCGGCAGCGGTTCTAGGGGCGATCGCGCTGACGCAGTTGCCTCACTATCGTTTCATGTTTTCTGGGCGGGAGGTATTCGGCGGCAGGTGCATCCTTGACGGTGGCGTTACCGTTGCGCCAGGCGGCGAAGGCCATACGCCGCCGCTTATGAACGACATCTTAATCACTACCGACGATCACGCTTGGCTTATCGAGCTGAATTCGCTGTTCACCGCGACCGGCCGGCCAACGCGCTCAAAGCTGCGCGCTCTGGAATATTTCTATCGGGCCTGGTTCCTCGATCCGCGTGAACGGTTTGCGCCGCTCTGCATGGCGCTGGATGCCCTGCTGGGCGTCGATCACGGCCACACAGCGGCGGCAGTAAAGTTCGTGAAAACCACCATCGATCCGTCGATCAACGAGGATCGATTGCGGCTGCTTATGCGGGTGCGCGGCGCCGTCATTCACGGTGCAGCGCCCGACGTTTTCGATTCCGAAGCCTACGAGGCCTATTGGTTGACCTATCGCGCCGACCCGATCCGTGATCTGGAGTTGATTGTCGCGAAATGCCTGCGTACCGCGATTTTCGGTGATAATTTGAGTTATCACGCTGATCCGCACGCTGAGAAGATCGCTGTCATGCGGGCGTGTGGCCGCACTCCGACTGTCATGGCATCCGACACGATCATCTCGCCGGAACTTTGAAAATCAAAAAACGGTGTTGGACTAGAAATTCGCTATGGTGTGCGAGCAGTGGGTGTGTGCGAATAGACGGATTGCAGAATGCGATCATTGAGAATGACATCCCGGAAACCGGCCATTCGCCAGCACTGACCTGCACAACCCAAAGCCGCTAGGATTGCAGCCATGGCTACTCGCTCCAAATCCATCTTTTGCTGGTCTGTGCATGTTGTCAGAACGTGCCGGGGGAAGCTGCGTCTAGCAATAGCTACACGTTGAATTAATCGCCTCTGGCCGCCCGTTGCAAAACCGGCGGCTTTTTTGTTTTTAAAAGATGGGTGCCAGACTACAACTTTGCAACACCTAGGCTAGGCGGCGAAATTGTAGTCTGAGCTGCCCCGGATTTCTCGGACAGTTTGGTTAAGGCACGGAGGCCTCGACCTGGACAGGGGTTCGATAACCTAGCCCCTGGTGGATTCGCTGGCGGTTATAGAAGACCTCAATGTAGTTAAAGATCGCCAGCCGCGCATGCTCCCTGCTGTGGAAGACCTTGTGATGCGTTAATTCGTTCTTTAAGTTGCTGAAGAAGCTCTCTGCGACGGCATTATCGTAGGGATCCCCCTTGGCGCTCACTGATGATGATGCCGTGGTCCTTAAGCATGCCTCGGTACTCTGCCGAACTGTACTGCGCACCGCGATCGCTGTGGTGCAACAGTCCAGGATCGGGACGGCGCCGGGCTAGGGCCATTTGAAGTGCATGGACCAACAACCTGCGGTCGGCCTTCTCGGCCATGCTCCAGCCGATCACCGACCGAGAGTAGAGATCCGGCAGTACGGCCAGATATAGCCAGCCTGTCCGTGTTGGTACAACCGTTATGTCGCCCACCCAGACTTTATTGGGACATTGCACGGTTCGGGGCTGGCCCCAGCAGCGAATGCTTCTCCAGCCGACGAAACCGCTGCTTGCGCAGCGCCTCGATGCCGGCCTGGCGTCGCAGTCTTGCGACGCGATGCTTGCCGCACGCCACGCCGCTGGCGTTAAGCGCGCGCCAGGTCTTTTCCGCGCCATACGCTTGCCGGCAGGTCTGATGGGTCCGCTCGATGGCCGCGAGCAGCTTGACGTCCTCTTGCTGCCTTGCCGAGGGTTCACGACGTTGCCAGTCGTAATATCCGCTGCGGCTAACGTGCAAAGCCCGGCATAACCGAGCGACCCGGAACTGCTGCTGATGAGCCTGCACAAAGGCGTACCTCACGGCAGTTCCCGCGCAAAGTACGCTGCCGCTTTTTTTAAGATATCGCGCTCTTCGGTGACCTCGGCCAACTGACGCTTGAGGCGCTGAATCTCGGTCTGCTCGTCGGTGCGAGCCTTGCCTTTACCGGGAAATGAGACGTCTGGGCCGTGTGTCGCCAGCTCTTTCTTCCATCGGTAAATAATCGACCGTTTCACGCCCAGCATCAGCGATAGTTGCGTGCCGCTGACCTTGCCTTCCTCCAGTTGTCTGACCGCCTCGATCTTGAACTCCCGACTGTGATACTGGCGTTTGGCTTCAAGCGGCTTGCCTTCGGGTTTGGATTTATCCATGGGACACCTCCTTCAAGTATTGTCTACTTCTTCGGGTGTCCGGAAAACCCGGGTTAGCTCAGTCTGACACCCTTGTATCTTCTGTTAGTGATCGGCGCTGTCTGATCAGCTTAGGTGGTGGCGGTGTGGTCGGCCATGATGACACTCCGTCAGGGTTCGGGTACGATGGCCGCGCACCAATTGCCAGGAGATGAATATGAATGCATGTGAACAATGCAAGGCATTGGATGGGCAACCGTCGGATGTTGCCCCTCATACAGATTTGCAATTCATGGGTACGTTTGGTTTTGGTACGCCCGGTCGTATGCAAGAAGGCTGGAAGAAGTACCGCTGCGATCTGTGCAATTCGTGGGCGCGGCAACATTCGGAGCAGGGCGAAACTCCCGATCAATGGGAACTTGAATTTCGGATCGAACCGTTCTATGAGAACGGGTACCAAGTGCACGTGGAAGTTCACTTGAGCGCCAATTCAGAACAGTTTGAAGGCCGGTACAGCGTCCGCGCGGATGGAGCTGGGGATTTTCAGGACCAAATCATAATCCCTTTTACGCGGGCCCCAGGACGGTACCCGACCAAATTCCAGGCATGGGCTGCCGCCGTAACGTTGGGCCAAATGCGCGCTCGTGATCTTCAGAAGCACTGATGATTTGTTGTTGGCGTGGTTTTCCTGCATAAATTGAGAAGGGCGTCTGTCTACAATTTTCACGGCATATAGGTGATGAAATTGTAATTTGACACTTTTATTTGACACGGTAGTTCCCGTGGTCGCATTAGCCGCTGACTTGGATAGGCAGAGAAAAAATGCCGCTACTGGATGTAAGTGGACGGGATTAAGGTAGTCAGACTACAATTTCGCTACCCTAAATGCTGAAAGACTGGCGCGATGTACGCCCTGTTCACCTACGAGCGTGTCTTCAGACTTCGCTTCGCATCTCAAGCCTATGAATTGAAATGGATTTCCCTGGAAATTCGTGGGGAAGCCTCAGTGTCAAACTCCAATTTCACAGGAGAGGTTGTAGTCTGGCACCTTTATTTCTGCGGAAGTAGGTGCCGGATTTCGACTAGATTTTGCGCGTTCAATGCATGGATATCGAGAAAAATGAGAATTTATGAATTCAGTAATCTTCCGGAATATCTCAATATTGTGGAATCTCTTTCGCGAGAATTTGAGTGTCCGTCCAGCGATATATGGTATCGAGGGATAAAGGATGATAATCTTTCGCTTGTTCCAGGGATTATATGGCGTAAAATCAATGAGGGACGCGAGGCGTCCCTGATCGCTGAGTTCATGACCTACTACAGCAATTACACAGATAGACGTCCAGCCACAGCGTTTGATTACTACGCGCTTATGCAGCACTATGGGCTTCCGACGAGATTGCTGGATTGGTCGTTCTCGCCGCTGGTGTCGTTGTTTTTTGCCCTAGAACAGAATAATGATGGAAAACGTCGAGCTGTGTGGGCAATCCGGCCGCACGGTATGAATAGAAAGGCTATCAATTTTGATGGGATTTTGGTGCCCAGCGGCTTCAAAATTTCGGCGGGTAAAAATCATTTGCCGAAGTACTTTCGAGACAATGATTGTGCAGTCCCGGATGTACCAATTGCTGTATCTCTGCCCCTTGTGAATCAGCGTGTAACTAGCCAGAAAGGGGCGTTTACCCTACATGGGTTTAACGACGAGCCAATTAACGAGTTTTATGAGAGAAATGAGCTGCGTGATATCGCAAAATTGTGTCTGAAATCGGAAGACTGCCGCAGCCGAATATTGAATGAACTGTATTCTATCGGTGTGAAGGAAGACGACATCTACCAGGACCTCAATTCTCTGTCGGTTCGAATAATTCGCGAGTACGGTATTTAGATATAGGGACGGCTCATATCCAATTAAGGTGTGAGATTCTGGATAGTCCTGGGCCACGCAGCTTTTGGCTTCGCGGTGCGCTTGCGCCTCAGTTCAACCACCTGCGCCGCACCAACAGCACGAGCACGCAACTGCCCACAGCCCCCGCCCACGCCCTGCTCCGCGCTATTCCTCACAAAAAAAATGGTGTCAGACTACAATTTCGCTACCCAAGAGCAGAGAAATTGTAGTTTGACACCTTTTTTCCGAAATTCTACAGACCTCCGTCTACTCGGAGGGGGAGCTTACGGTATCAAAGCTTTCTAGGAGGGAGAGGATGGTCATGGCTCAGCAGCACTATGCCAGTAGTTTGCGAAGGCACGCACAGCGCTGACTAATCCCGAGAACGTGCACTTTTAAGTATATTGATGTCTTTGAGTTGTTCTGAGGGCGTTGAGTGACCAGTCTGACGTTCAATCTCCATACGCTGGGATGGCACAGCTTCCAACAACTTTGCCACTCTATCCTGCGCGAGAACCTGGGCCAAACGGTCGAGTCGTTTCTTGACGTAAATGACGGCGGACGAGACGGCGCCTTTTGCGGCGTCTGGAATATGAGCGGTGCCGAGACGCTCACCGGAAAATTCGTTGTCCAGTGCAAGTTCACGAACCAACCGGGCAAGACGCTACGAGCGTCCGACGTCTCAGACGAGATGGACAAGGTGAAGCGGCTTGTCGCGCAAAAACTGTGTGACGTCTACGTCCTTATGACAAACGCCGGCATCTCTGGGGACGCTGATGAACGGATCAAGGAGCAACTGCACGCGGCAGGTGTCGCGCAAGTGCGTATCTTTCACGGTACCTGGATCGAGCAGCAAATCCGCGAGAGCAAGAACTTACGATCCATGGTTCCGCGGGTCTACGGTCTAGGCGACCTGAGTCAAATTCTGGATGAGCGAGCCTACGTGCAAGCGGCCGCAGTGCTTGAGTCCATGCGCGACGATCTCGCAAAGGTGGTTATGACCGAGTCATACCGGCGTGCCGCGAGGGCGCTGGATGCCCATGGGTTTGTTTTGCTGATCGGAGAACCGGCCGCAGGCAAGACGACCGTGGCCTCGCTGTTGGCTATGGCATCCGCAGACAAGTGGGGTGCCCGTGTAGTCAAGGCATCCAGTGCGAAGGGGCTGACTGAGCACTGGAATCCGCACGAGAAATCCCAATTCTTTTGGGTCGACGATGCATTCGGTGTGACCCAGTATGAGAGTGAGCTGGTCGCCGACTGGAACCACGCGTTGCCGCAGATGAAGGCGATGATCAGCGGCGGCTCGAAGATCGTGATGACTTCGCGTGATTATATCTATAAGCGAGCACGCCAAAGGCTGAAGGAGGGGGCGTTCCCTCTGTTCCAGGAGAGTCAGACGGTAGTCGACGTGCACGACCTCACCGCCACAGAGCGCGCGCAGATCCTGTACAACCATCTGAAACTCGGAAGGCAGCCACGCACATTTCGCAAACAGATCGAGCCATTCCTTCCGGATGTGGCGAACCACCGTCGCTTCATTCCTGAGATTGCCCGGCGCCTATCGGAGCCGATGCTCACCGGAAGTCTTTATCTGTCCGCCTGGTCACTCGAGCGCTTTGTCGAGCAGCGTGAGAGCTTCTTGATTGACGTCTGCGAGAAGCTGGATGCTGATTGCAAAGCAGCCCTCGCCTTGGTTTACATGCGCAGGTCGAAGTTACGAAGCCCGGTCGAGCTTGCCCCCGAAGAGCTGGAGGCGCTTCAGCGACACGGTAGTAGCTTGGGCGGCTGCACGACGGCGCTCGAGGTTCTTAATGGCAGCTTACTGGCTCACTCAACGGCTGACGGCGAAGCCTTCTGGTCGTTCAAGCACCCAACAATTGGCGACGCTTATGCAGCCATACTGCGTAGTAACCCGGAACTCTTGGGTATTTACGTACAGGGGGGCGACGTCGACAGGTTGATGCGGCAGGTGACTTGCGGGGATATGCAAATTGAGGGGGCAGTCATCCTGCCACGAAGTTTGTTTGCTTTGGTGACCGAGAGGGTACAGAGCTTTCGGAACAGTGCTTCATACAAGAGCCACCATCTGTCCATTTGGGATGCCCGACGGCAGATCAAACGCTTCCTTGCGGAGCGTTGCTCGAAGGAGTTTCTGGAGACCTATCTGCGTACGGATCCCGGCGTGATTGAAGACATTGATCGTCCCAGCCTCTACTTGGAGTTCTCGGAGGACGTGGATCTCGCGATTCGCATGTCGGGATTCGGCATCTTACCGGCGCCCCTCAGACAGTCATTGGTGGCGTTCGCGATCGAACGTGCAACAGAAGGTGGTGACCCTCGCATTCTCGTTGACGCGGGATTTCGCGCGCTTATGACCCCCCAGGAGTCCTCCCGCCTAGACCATGATCTCAGGACCGTGCTTCTGCCTAAAATCGACTCCGTACGCATGAACTTGGAGGAACAGCATCAGGAGGATGATGGTGATGCAGAGTGGCACATGAGGCGATTTCTTCAATGTCTCACGGGCATCGCCGACCACTTTCCCACTAGTCGCCGTATCCAAAACCTAGTCAATCAACAACGGACGCGGACCCGTTCGTGGGTCGCGCTGCAGGAGCAGCGTTTGAAAGATGATCCTGAGGATACGTCGCACGATATCGCGGCCAAAGATGCGACGTTGGTCACTCCTGAGGGGCGCAGGAGCATCTTTGATGATGTTGCTGAATAACGTTAGCGAGATTTGATAAAGAGCTGGTCCGGGGTACCAAAGACTGCAATGTAACTTGGAGCAGACGTTCGGGCCCGGTTCGCCCCAAGAACCATGAGTTTCGCCGCGCAGCAGACATCGGCAACCATGGTATGTATGACTGCAACGGGTCGAAACCGGTCTCTTCATGAGCGAAGTTCAGCACCTCCAGATCGCAGCGGAATTGCCACTCTTGTGCCATCCACCCGGTGTCCATGCGGTAGACTCTTCGCCCACTACCCCCCACCGGTAGTCCGGCTTGGAAGCCGGAAAGCTATAGGCGGACAGTCGCAACGCATGCGACTTGACTCACCCCTATAGGAGGCAGCCCCATGCTGCACCATCCCTTGACTCAAGACCCCTGGTCCATCGACACCGACCGCGAATCCGGCCCGGTCTCCCTTTCTCACCTCCACCAAATAGACCGCACCCGCTACGCCATCCAGACCATCGCTCGCATGGTCGGTAACAGCGCATCCGAACCCGACGCAACCGGCTCGCCGCCGTTGGATGCCTGGTCGGTGGCTGCGTTAATGGGAGGAGTGGAGGGCCTTTGCGAACACGTGGCTACTTTGACCGACGCCATGTTGGAACAAGCGGTGCACGGAAAGGACGACGCGGGCGCAGATGACGCGATGCAGGATGTGCTGGCGTTGATTTAGCGGGCAGGAAAGCACGACGCGCCGGTGGTTGGTCCGGGAGTATTAAGGGAATGGTGTTCGCCTACTGCCTCAACGTCGAAATCGACATCAAAGCACAGGCGGACGCCACTTTCTTCTCCGGGGCAGCGGCGTCGCTGGAGACGCACGGCGCTAACGTCAACCCCCCACCCCTCGGACGATGGATCCCGGACTCCAACCCTCATATCTACGAATAAGGGATAACCCTATTCATAACCATCCACGAATAAAATTCCTACATAACCGGGAATTTATATCGTTTTGAGGAACACGCCCTGGGGCCTTGTAATGCGTGTTCGCTTAACGCTGTCCACGCATTTACCCCAGACTCATGAATCCCATCGGATACCGCATTCTTCCCCGTACCGGCCCGGCCGTCTCGGCCGACGTTCTGGCCGGTTTCGCAGCCATCGGCTCTGCCCAGATCAGCGATTGCATGAACCGCCTGTACGGTGTCAGCGGGCTGCGTCCGCTGCATGCCTGCAACCAGCGCACGGTGGGCCTGGCGCTGACCGTCAAAACCCGTCCAGGCGACAACCTGTTGATCCACAAGGCGATTTCGCTGGGTGGCGCGGGCGACGTAATTGTGGTAGATGGCGCGGGCGACATCAGCAACGCGCTAGTGGGCGAGCTGATGATGATGGATGCGCAGTCGCGCGGCATTGAAGGTTTTGTGATTGATGGCGCGGTGCGCGACCTGGACGTGTTCGCGCAGGGGGAGTTCGGTTGCTATGCGCGCGCCGTGTCGCACAAGGGGCCGTACAAGGACGGCCCGGGCGAGATCAATGTGCCGGTGTCGGTGGGTGGCCAGGTGGTCAATCCGGGCGACGTGGTGGTGGGTGATGCGGATGGCGTGGTGGTGATTCCCGCCGAGCATGCGGCGGCCGTGCTGGCTTTGGCGCAGAAGAAGGAGGCCGACGAGGTGGTGGCGAAGGAGAAGCTGCGCGCCGGCACGTACACCAAGCCTTGGCTGGAGAAGACCCTGGCCGAGAAGACGGGAGCCGCAAAATGAGCCAAACCCCGAGCCAAACCCAAACCCCGCAACCCGCCAGCATCGTCGCCGACCGCATCAAACGCATCAAACTATCGCCCAGCGTCGCGGCCCGGGCCATCATCGCCGAACTGCGCGAGCAGGGCCGCCGCATCATCGACCTGACCATCGGCGAGCCGGACTTCTCGACGCCCGAACACATCCGCCTGGCAGCCACCGCCGCCATGAACCGCGGCGAAACCAAGTACCCGCCGGCCCAGGGCACCGTGGCGCTGCGCCGCGCCGCCGCGCAGCACTTGCTGGCAGCGACCGGCGTCGACTATCCGGTGGGGCGCATCATTGTCAGCACGGGCGCGAAGCAGGTGATCTTCAACGGCCTGGCGGCCACGCTGAATGATGGCGACGAGGTGCTGATCCCCGCGCCGTTCTGGGTGTCGTACCCGGACATGGTGCTGGTCAACGGCGGCGTGCCGGTGGCGGTGGAGACCTCGCCGGGGACCGGCTACAAGGTCACGCCCGAAGCGCTGGAGCGCGCGATTACGCCGCGCACCAAGTGGCTGATGATGAATGCGCCCAGCAACCCTACGGGCTCGGTCTATAGTGCGGACGAGCTGCGCGGCCTGGCCGAGGTGCTGAAGCGCCATCCGCATGTATGGCTGATGACGGACGATATCTACGCCCGCCTGAACTTCACGGACGTGCCGACGGTGCATCCGCTGCAGGTCGCGCCGGAGCTGGCGGCGCGCACGCTGGTGGTCAATGGCGTGTCCAAGGCTTATGCCATGACGGGCTGGCGCATCGGTTACGGTGCGGGTCCTGACGAGCTGATCAAGGCGATGGCGATTCTGCAATCGCAGAGCACGTCGGGCGCTTCGTCGGTGAGCCAGGCGGCGGCGCTGGAGGCCTTGTCGGGTCCGCAGGATTGCGTGATCGAGTTTGCCCAGGTGTTCCGCCAGCGCCGCGATCTGGCGATTGCGGAGCTGTCGGGCACGCCGGGCCTGGAGATCGTCGTGCCGCAGGGCGCGTTCTACGTGTTCCCGGACTGCTCGGGCCTGCTGGGCAAGAAGACGCCGGCGGGCGACGTGATCGCGACCGATACCGACTTGACGCACTATCTGCTGCGCGAAGCGGGCGTGGCCGTTATCGACGGCCATGCCTATGGTGCGCCGGGCACGTTCAGGTTGTCGTTCGCGGCTTCGATGGACGATATCAAGCAGGGCTGCTCGGCTATCCGGGAAGCTTGCGCCAAGCTGGCCTGAGGCCGGGATAAGCAGTCAGTTCACCATACAACCATACAAGGGGAATCAAGCATGAAACGTCACACTCTTTTCGCCGCCTGCCTGGGCCTGGCGACGCTGACCCTGGGCGCCGCCGCCCAGGCCGATCAGGTGGATGACATCAAGGCGCGCGGCGAGCTGATTTGCGGCACGCTGGGCACGTCGCAGCCGTTCAGCTTCCAGGATGGCGCGACGCGCCAGCTGGTGGGCTACGACGTGGACGTGTGCAAGCTGGTTGCGGACAAGCTGGGCGTGAAGATCAGCTACAAGCTGCTGTCGGTGGCGGCGCGGGTGCCGGAACTGAATGAAGGGCGGGTGGACATCCTGGCGGCCAATCTGGGCTATTCGCCGGACCGGGCGCAGCAGATCGGCTTTAGCCACGCCTATTACGTCAGCCCACAGAAGCTGCTGGTGCGCAAGGATTCGGGGCTGGAGACGGTGGAAGCGCTGAACGGCCGCCGCATCGGCGCCACCAAGGGTTCCAGCTCGGAACGCGAGATCAAGCGCATTCTGGACAAGTCGCAGGTGATTGGCTATGGCGATAGCTCGGCCACCTATCTGGCCTTGCAGCAGAAGAAGGTGGACGCGCAGTTCGCTTCTGAACTGGTGCTGGTGCGCCTGGTGCTGCAAAGCCCGCCCACGGCGCCTGTCAGCGTGATCGCCAAGTCGGTGTTCGACGAGCCTTGGGGCCTGGGCGTGCGCAAGTCCGAGCCGCGTTTCCTGGAAACGGTGAACCAGGCGCTGGATGAGGCCGAAGCCTCGGGCGTGGCCGCCAAGCTGTTCGATAAGTGGTTCGGCCCCGAGACGCCGTACAAGCTGGAGCGCGGCTTCAAGATCGGTCCGATCGCGGGCTGAGGCCAGGTCAAGCACCACCGCGAGTCCCTCGTCACGGGTTCCGGCGCCGCATCCAGCGGGCGGCCGGAACCCGTGACGTTTGGGCTGGGTCTCGCGATTGCAGGAGATTTATTGCCTTATGAGCCTACTTGACGCTTCCCAATACCAGCTGCTGCTGAGCGGCATGGCGGTGACCGTGCAACTGTTCCTGGTTGCCTGGGTCATGGCCTTTGCCATCGCGGTGACGCTGGTGGTGGTGCGCGCCACCAATCTGGCGCCTTGCCGCTGGCTGGTCGACGCCTATGTGGAATACCACCGCAACGTGCCGCTGCTGGTGCAGGTGCTGTTCTGGTACTTCGGCATGCCCGAGCTGCTGCCGGAGGGCTTCCGCATGTGGCTGTACCAGCACAACGCCGAGATGTCGCTGGCGGCGATCGCGCTGGCGCTGGGGTCGGCGGCGTACATCGCCGAAGACATCCGTAGCGGTTTGCGCGCCATTCCGTTTACGCAGTTCGAGGCCGCCCGGGCGCTGGGCGCGAGCTATCTGCAATGCATGCGTTTCGTGATCGTGCCGCAGGCGGTGCGGATTTCGATTCCGCCGCTGGTGGGGCGCGCGCTGCTGCTGTTCAAGAACACCAGCGTGGCCATGGCCATCGGCGTGATGGAGCTGACCTACCAGGCGCGCGAGATCGAAAACGAAACCTACCGCACCTTCGCCACCTTTGGCGCCGCCACGATCATGTACCTGCTGGGATCGTTCCTCATCATGCTGATCGGATCGCGCGTCTATGACCGCTATCGCTTGAACCGGGGAGGCCACGGTGCTTGATCTTCTGTCGCAATACTGGCCCATGCTGTTGGTCGGCCAATACCCCAACGGACCGTTGGGCGGACTGGCGCTGACGCTGATCCTGGCCGCCTGCGGCCTGGCCCTGTCGCTGCCGCTGGCGCTGTTGATTGCGCTGGCCCGCGTCAGCCCCTATGGCTGGCTGCGCACGGCCAGCAAGGTGCTGGTCAATGTGGTGCGCGGCATGCCGCTGCTGATGCTGATCTTCTGGGCGTACTTCGTGGTGCCCAAGCTGACCGGGCAGGTGATCAGCGGCTTCTGGACGCTGATTTTCGCGCTAGTGGTCTATGAAAGCGCCTATCTGTCGGAAGTGATCCGCTCGGGCATCGAGGCGGTGCCGCGCGGCCAGATCGAAGCCTCGCGTTCGCTGGGCGTGGGCTACTGGACCACGATGCGGCGGGTGGTGCTGCCGCAGGCGCTGTTCAACGTGCTGCCCAGCATGACCAGCCAGTTCGTCTCCACCATCAAGGAGACCTCGCTGGGCTATGTCATCAGCGTCAATGAGCTGACCTTTGCGGCCAACCAGGTCAACAACCTGGTGCTGACCAAGCCGCTGCAAGTGTTCGGCATCCTGGCCATCATCTATTTCCTGGTGTGCTTCAGCCTGAGCCGCGGGCTGAGCTGGCTGGACCTGCGTATCCGCCGCTCGCGCTCCATGGCTTGAAGGAACAAAACATGATCAATCTAGAAAAAGTGAACAAGTGGTACGGCGCGCATCATGTGCTGAAGGACGTGGATCTTTCGGTGGCGCGCGGCGAGGTTTTGGTGGTGTGCGGCCCGTCGGGATCGGGCAAGTCGACCATGATCCGCACCATCAACCGGCTGGAGCCGATCGAGAAGGGGCGCATCCTGATCGATGGCAAGGACATCTACGCCAAGGGGGCGGACCTGAACGCGCTGCGCCAGAAGATCGGCTTCGTGTTCCAGCAGTTCAATCTGTTCCCGCACATGAGCGTGCTGGAAAACGTGATCTTTGCACCCGTCAGCATCCGCAAGCAGCCGCGCAAGCAGGCCGTGGAAATGGCGCGCGGCTTGTTGGAGCGCGTGGGCCTGGAGCACAAGATCGACGCCTATCCGGGTTCGCTGTCGGGCGGCCAGCAGCAACGCGTGGCGATCGCCCGGGCGCTGGCCCTGCAGCCGCCGGTGATGCTGTTCGACGAACCGACCAGCGCGCTCGACCCAGAAATGGTGGGCGAGGTGTTGCAGGTGATGAAGGGCCTGGCCAAGGACGGCATGACCATGGTGTGCGTGACGCACGAAATGGGCTTCGCGCGCGACGTCTGCGACCGGGTGGTCTTCATGGATGCGGGCGAGATCCTGGAGATGGACACGCCCGAACGCTTCTTCAGCGCGCCCTCGCATCCGCGCGCGCAGCGCTTCCTGGCCGACATCCTGCATCCGCGCGGCTGAGGCCGGGGCGGCGGGCATTGCCATGATGGTAAGGTGAGGGTTTCCATGCGTTTCGCATCGACCGCCGCGATGTACACCCTTAAACAGTTAGAGGCTTTCTACTGGAGTTCCCAGCTGGGCAGCTTCAGCGCGTCTTCCCGCAAGTTGCACACCACTCAGTCGGCGGTCGCCAAGCGGGTGGGGGAACTGGAAGCCTTCGCCGGCGCGCCGCTGTTCGAGCGCCGCGCCAAGAAGCTGATCATGACCCCGCAGGGCCGCAAGCTGTACGAACTGGCGCGCGAGATGCTGGACCTGAACAGCCGCATCGTGCAGAACATGGCGGACCCGGCCAGCTTCGAAGGCGTGGTGCGGCTGGGCGTGACGGAACTGGTGGGCATGACCTGGCTGGCGCGGCTGATCAGCCAGATCAGCCTGCGCTATCCGCGCGTGCAGCTGATGCCGGAGATCGATGGCGGCATCACGCTGTACGAAAGGCTGGAGCAGGACGAACTGGACCTGGCCATCATGCCGGGCCCGTTCTGGGGCTACCAATACGATTGCGTGCACCTGGGCGCGGTCACCAATGTCTGGATGGCCAGTCCGGCGCTGGATATCGACTTTTCCGCGAAGCTGACGCCGCAGGACCTGGCGCCGTATCCGGTGATCTCGCAGCCTACCAATTCGGCCTTGTCGCATCTGTACGATGCCTGGTTCGCGGAACAGGGCCTGCCGGTCAAGCGCGTGCTGACCTGCAACAGCCTGGGGATGATGGCGCAGCTGACGATGCTGGGCCTGGGCATCAGCTATCTGCCGGGCGCGTATTTCGCGCCGCTGGTGGAGCGCGGCGCGTTATGCCGCCTGAATGTGCAACCCGACCTGCCTACGATCAATTACTACGCGGTGCACAAGAAGAATATCGTCAACCCGGTGGTGGCCCGGGTGATCGATATTGCGCGCGAGGAATGCGCTTTCGAGGTGGCGGGGGCTTTCTTGCCCCACGTGCCGCCGGCGGTCAGGCCGCCAGAAGCGTAGCGCGGGACCGGCTGGGCCGGCCCCCGCGAGGTATCAGCCGCAGCGGATCGCAGTCATGACGTCCTTGTCGTCGACGATCAGGTTCAGGCGCGTGGCGTTGTATTCCATCGTGACCAATTGCCCCGGACGCAACATGCGGGCAGTGGTGCTGCCGCTGCGGGTACGCAGCTCTTCCATGACGGACGCGGTGGCCTTTTGGCCGATCTGGGATTGCAGGGCTGCGGCGTCGCAGGTCTTGCCGCCGCCCATGGACGACGACCCGCTGTAGGACGACCCGCCATAGCTGGTCCCGGCGTCAGCGGACGACGAGGTGCCGGAGGAGCTGGAGGCCGCTGGCGCACTGGATGAGCGCGGGGCGCCGGTGTTGGCGCACGCGGTCAGGCTGGCGACCAGCAGGAAAGGGATCAGCTTTCGGATCATGTAACGCTCCTTACAACAACACGTCTGAAAAAAGCCATGATAGACCAGCGCGGGCGCGCTGTGACCTGGGCCGGGCAGGGCTGCTAGTGGCATTCCCGACCTCGGCTTCGATGATCCAAATTTTGCATTGACACTAAAGTTTCATGAGAATATATTTCTGAAACCATAGTTTCATAGGCGGGATCATCATGACTTCGGTGTTGCAGGAGCGCATCCTCGCGCTGCAGGACAGCTTCACGGACAGCGAGCAGCGGTTGGCCAGCGTGACCCTGGAGTGTCTGGGCAATATCGCGGCCTATTCGGGCGCCGAGCTGGCGCAGAAGGCGGGCGTGTCCAAGGCGACGGCGGGGCGGTTTTTCCGGCGTCTGGGGTACGAGAATTTCAACGAAGTACGAGCGCAGGCGCGCGACGAGGCCGACCGTGGGTCGCCGCTGTACGAGATGGCGGGCGTGCGTCCGCCGGACGCGACGGGGGATGCGCTGGCGGAGCATCTGGCTACCGATTTGCAGAACCTGGCGCAGACCTTCGAGCGCCTGGACAGCCGCGACGTGGAGCGGGCCATCGAGCTGTTCGCCGGCGCTCGCCGCATCTGCATTGCGGGCTTTCGCAATGGGCGGGTGCTGGCGCAGTACGCCTGGGCCTTGCTGACGCAGCTGCGCGACGGCGTTGCGCTGGTGCCGGGCGCGGGTTTGAACCTGGCCGAGGATCTGGCTGATCTGGGGCCTGACGACGTGTTGCTGGTGATGGATTTCCGGCGTCGCGTCACGCTGCTCAAGCCCATCGTCGAACACGCGAACCGGGTGGGCGCGAAGGTCGTGGTGCTGACCGATCCCACCGCCACCGAATTGCCCGCGCGCTCGGACCTGGTGTTGCGATGCGTGAACAGCGGCGCGGCCGTGTTCGATTCCTACGTCGCGGCCACCAGCGTCATCAATCATTTGTGCTCGGCCCTGGCCCGGAAACTCGGGGCGGCCGCGCGCGAACGTCTGCAGAACATAGAACGCCTGCACGAACACTACGGCGACTTGCATCGCTGATTTCCAAGAGGAGACTGACTTGAACCATCCCATTCCGAACGTCCGGCTGCAGTACGCGCCCAATCCGGCCTTCGAACCCGCCGCGCCTTACGGTCAACGGCAGCTGGACGTGCTGGGCGGTAAGGCCTATGCGGCGGCCGAGTCGCAGATCCGCCGCTGGCCAGGCTATCAGCCTACGCCGCTGCGCGATCTGTCGGGCCTGGCGCGCGCCGTGGGCGTGGCGGGCATCCGGTACAAGGACGAGGGCGGCCGTTTCGGGCTGGGCAGCTTCAAGGCCCTGGGCGGCGCCTATGCCGTCAGCCGTCAATTGCTGAGGGAATTGGCGGCCAAGCTGGGGCGCGCCGATCTGTCGGTGGATGATTTGCTGTCCGGCCGCTACCGGGAGCTGACCCAGGCCATGACGGTGACCTGCGCGACGGACGGCAACCACGGCCGTTCGGTGGCCTGGGGCGCGCAACGCTTCGGTTGCCAATGCGTGATCTACATCCACGCGACGGTCAGCGAAGGGCGCAAGCAGGCGATCGAGCAATACGGCGCGCAGGTCGTGCGCACGCCGGGGAACTACGACGACTCGGTACGCCAAGCGGCGCAAGACGCGGCGCGGCTTGGGCGCTATGTGGTCTCGGATACTTCCTATCCTGGCTATATGGAGGTGCCCAAGGACGTGATGCAGGGGTACGCCGTGATGGCGGACGAGGCATTGCGCCAGCTGCGCGAGGCGGGCGATGGCGAGTTGCCGACGCACGTGTTCCTGCAAGGCGGCGTGGGCGGGCTGGCTGCCGCGGTCTGCGCGCATTTCTGGGAACAGTTGGGCGAACGTCGTCCGCGTTTCATCGTGGTGGAGCCGGACAAGGCGGCCTGCCTGTACGAGAGCGCCCGCGCCGGCAAGCCGGTGGCGGTGCATGGCGATCTGGATACGGTGATGGCCGGGCTGGCCTGCGGGGAAGTGTCGCTGCTGGCGTGGGAGGTGCTGCATCCCGGCGCGCAGGCTTTCCTGACGGTTGACGACGAGGCGGCGCTGGAGACGGTGCGTCTGTTGGCTGGCGGCAAGTATGGCGACGCGCCCATCGTCGCGGGCGAATCGGCCGTGGCGGGGCTGACCGGCTGCCTGGCGGCGCTGGCCGATCCGGCGGTGCGCGAGGCGCTGGGCCTGGACGTTGGCAGCCGTGTGCTGGTGTTCGGCAGCGAAGGAGCGACCGATCCGGAACTGTATCAACGCATCGTCGGCCGGAGCGCTGCCGAGGTCGAAGCCGAGGCCGTGGCATGACTGGCGCCACGCTTGAGGCCGGCCGCGAGGCCGTGCGGATCGACGGCGCTCGGCTGTTGCGCCGCATTGCCGACCTGGCGCAGGTCGGCGCCATCGAGGGCGGCGGCGTTTGCCGCCTGGCGCTGACGGACGCGGACCGGCAGGGACGCGATCTGGTGGTGCAGTGGATGCGCGAACTGGGCCTGGCCGTGACGGTGGACGGCATCGGCAATGTGGTGGGCCTGCGGGCCGGGCGCAAGGCCGGTCCGCCCGTGATGACAGGGTCGCACATCGACACGGTGCGCACCGGCGGCCGCTACGACGGCAACCTGGGGGTGCTGGCCGGGCTGGAAGTGGTCGCGGCCTTGAACGACGCGGGCGTGGTCACTGAAAGACCGATAGCGGTGGCGTTCTTCACCAACGAGGAAGGCGCGCGCTTTGCGCCGGACATGATGGGCAGCCTGGTGTTCCAGGGCGATCTGTCGTTGGAGGATGCGCTGGCCACGGTCGGGATAGATGGCACCACGGTGGGCGAGGACCTGGCCCGCATCGGCTATGCCGGGACGGCCCCGGTAGGCAATAACGAAGTGCATGCCTTTGTGGAACTGCATGTGGAACAGGGGCCGGTGCTGGAGCACGAGGACTACACCATCGGCGCGGTGACGGGCGTGCAGGGCATCCACTGGATCGAGTTCACCGTGCGCGGCGTGTCCAACCATGCCGGCACCACGCCGATGGCGTTGCGCCATGACGCCGGCATCGTGGCGGCGCGCATCGCGTGCTTTGCCCGGGATCTGACCGTCGAGTTGGGGGCGGGCCAGCTGGCAACCGTGGGGCAGGTGAATCTGTTTCCCAACCTGATCAACGTCATTCCCAACCGCGCGACCTTCACGCTGGACCTGCGCAACACCGACGGCGCGGCCTTGCAGGAGGCGATTGCGCGCTGCATGGCGTACGCGGCGCAGGCTGCGGCGGCTGAAGGCGTGGAGCTGAGCCATCGGGTGCTGGCTGATTTTGCGCCGGTGGCGTTCGACGAGGCCATCGTCGGCCGGGTCGAGGACATCGCGCGCAGCCGCGGGCATCGCGTGCGGCGGCTGCCCAGCGGCGCCGGGCACGATGCGCAGATGCTGGCGCGCATGTGCCCGACGGGCATGGTGTTCGTGCCCAGCGTGGGCGGGCTGTCGCACAACGTCGCCGAATTCACGCATGACCAAGATATCGAGGCGGGCGCCGGCGTGTTGCTGGAACTGATGCTCGAACTCGCAGAACAATGAAACCGTAGGAGACTGAACATGTCACGCATCATCAATGTCGCGGCCGCGCAATTGGGGCCGATCCAGCGCAGCGACACCCGCCGCGACGTCGTCGAGCGCCTGCTCGCGCATCTGCGCCAGGCCCATGCGATGGGCTGCCAGCTGGTGGTCTTTCCGGAGCTGGCGCTGACGACTTTCTTTCCGCGCTGGTACATGGAAGATCCGGCCGAGGTCGACGCGTTCTATGAAAGCGAGATGCCCGGTCCGCAGACCCGGGTGCTGTTCGAGACCGCGCGCAAGCTGGGCATAGGCTTTTACCTGGGCTATGCGGAGCTGGCGGTGGAGCAGGGCGTCAAGCGCCGCTTCAACACGTCGATCCTGGTGAACCAGAACGGCGACATCATCGGCAAGTACCGCAAGGTGCATTTGCCCGGGCATGCCGAGCACGAGCCGTGGCGCGCTTTCCAGCATCTGGAAAAGCACTACTTCGAACCGGGCGAATCGTTCGATGTCTGGCGCGGCTTTGGCGGCGTGATGGGCATGGCCTTGTGCAATGACCGCCGTTGGTCCGAGACCTATCGCGTGATGGGTCTGCAGGGGGCGGAAATGATTTTGCTGGGCTACAACACGCCGGTGCACAACCCGCCGGCGCCCGAGCATGACGACCTGTCCATGTTCCACAACCATCTGGTGATGCAGGCGGGCGCCTATCAGAACGGCACCTGGGTGGTGGGCGTGGCCAAGGCCGGCAAGGAAGAGGGCTGCGAGATGATAGGCGGCAGCTGCATCATCGCGCCGTCGGGCGAGATCGTGGCCGCCTGCTCGACCAAGGGCGATGAGCTGGCGATCGCGCGCTGCGACCTGGACCTGTGCCTGTCCTACAAGAGCACGACTTTCAATTTCGACCGCCACCGGCGTCCCGAGGCTTACGGCCTGATCACGGAACGCAGAGGCGCGGTGGAACCTGCGCCGGAGGCGGCGGTAACCGCCTGACCTGCGGCGCGGCCAGCGCGGCCGGTCTATAGACCGGCCGCATAACCGGCCCGGACGTTCCCTTCCCATAAAAAACAGCATGCGGGCGCCCCGAGCGCCTGCAGGGGAGCGTTCGGCCTAAAAAAATACAGACCCCAAGGTGAAAATATGGACCAGTCAGTCGAGAGCATTGCGGCGCCTCCGGTTGCCGCAGACAAGGATCCCCTGGCGGCGCGGGATGATGCGCTGTATCGGAAGGTGGCGTGGCGGCTGCTGCCGTTTTTGATGGTGTGCTACATCGCGGCGTTCCTGGACCGGGTGAACGTCGGCTTTGCCAAGCTGCAGATGCTGGATGACCTGAAGTTCAGCGAAACGGTGTACGGCCTGGGCGCAGGCATTTTCTTCATCGGCTATTTTCTGTTCGAAGTGCCGAGCAATGTGCTGATGCACCGCATCGGCGCGAAGAAGACGCTGGCGCGCATCATGATCCTGTGGGGCATCATCTCGGCCGCCATGGCCCTGACGCAGACGCCGACCCAGTTCTACATTCTGCGCTTCCTGCTGGGGGCGGCCGAAGCCGGGTTCTATCCCGGCATCATCCTGTACCTGACCTATTGGTTTCCGTCGAACCGGCGCGGCCAGATCGTGGCGGTGTTCATGACGGCGGTGCCGTTCGCGGGCATCCTGGGCGGGCCGCTGTCGGGCTGGGTGATGGAGGCTTTCCATGACACGCACGGCATGGCCGGCTGGCAATGGATGTTCATCATCGAGGCGATTCCTTCGGTGCTGCTGGGCCTGGCGGTGTTCTGGTACCTGGATGATCGCATCGACGATGCGCGCTGGCTGTCGCCTTCGGAGAAGTCGCGGCTGGGCCAGAACCTGCAGAGCGAGAAGACCGCCAAGACGGAGCACGTGTCCATGCTGACCTTGCTCAAGGACCGGCGCGTGGTCCACATGGCGCTGATCTGCTATTGCACGGTATCCAGCCTGTCTGGCCTGGCATTCTGGATTCCGTCGGTGATCCGTTCCACGGGCGTGGTGTCGCTGCTGGACATCGGCCTGCTAACGGCGGTGCCGAACGTCTGCGCGGTGATCTCGATGGTGCTGGTGTGCCGCCATTCGGACGCGGTGCGGGAGCGTCGCTGGCACATGATCGTGCCGTTTCTGGTGGGCGGGACGGGCCTGGCGCTGAGCACGCTATTCAGCCATAACCCGATGCTGGCCGTGGCCATGCTGTCGGTGGCGGCCGCCGGCTGCATGGTGTGCTCGCCCTTGTTCTGGAGCCTGCCGACGGCGTTCCTGGAAGGCAAGAGCGCGGCGGCGGGCATCGCCGGGATCAATTCCTTCGCCGGCTTGGCGGCCTTTGTCAGCCCCTATGCGATCGGCTGGATCAAGGACCTGACCGGCTCGACGGATTGGGGCATGTACTTCCTGGCCAGCTTCACGCTGATCGGGGCGGTGCTGGTCTACCGCGTGCCCAAGAGCCTGGTCAACCGCTAGGCGGCTTCTCTTGATCGGCGGGCGTGCCGCGCCCGCCACTTTCAGACAGGAATGATGATGACTCTGGACGTAGTTGCGTTGACGCAGGCAATGGTGCGCATCCCCAGCCTTTCGGGCAAGGAAGGCGAGATGGCGGCGCTGATGGCCGCGACCCTGCGCGAGGCGGGTTTCAGCTCGGTCACGACCGATGGCAATGGCTCGGTGCTGGGGCTGATCGGCCCCGAGGGCGCGGACGTGGCCTTGCTGTTCGACGGACACATGGACGTGGTGCCGGTGGCGGGCGACTGGCGTTTTGACCCGTTTGGCGCCGAGATCCGGGATGGCCGGTTGTATGGACGCGGCAGCACCGACATGAAGGGCGGCATCGCGGCGGCGATTTGCGGCGTGGCGGAGGCGGCGCGGGATGGCTTGAAGCGCCGCGTGGCCGTGTCGGCCAGCGTGCTGGAGGAAGTCATCGAAGGGCATGCGCTGGCGTCGGTGCTGGACATCTGCGCGCCGCAGGCCGTGGTCATCTGCGAGCCGTCCAAGTTGCAGATCAAGGCCGGGCAGAAGGGGCGCGTGGAACTGCTGCTGACCTTCCACGGCAAGCCGGCGCACGCGGCGACGCCGCACATCGGCGTCAATCCCCTGCATGCAGCGGCCCGGGCGCTGGCCGCGCTGGAGAGCCTGCCGCTGCCGCAGGACGAGGTGTTGGGCCAGGCGCTGCTGGTGCCGACGGACATCGTGTCGCATCCCTATCCGTCGATCTCCATGATTCCGATCTCGACGACGATACGCTTTGACCGGCGCACCGTGTCGGGCGAACGCCTGGAGGACGTGTTGGCGCAGATCCGCGGGCATCTGGCGGCCCATGGCCTGTCCGACTTCAGCTTGCAGGTCAGCGAAGACCGCGTTGCGACCTATACCGGCCAGCACGCCACGCCGCCGCGCTGGTTGCCGGGTTGGCGCTGCGATGCAGAGGCCGGCTTGTTGCAGGCCGCGCGCGCGGCGGTCAGCGCCAGCGGCCGGGATCCGGTGGTGGGCAGTTGGGCGTTCTGCACCAATGGGTCGGAATCGGCCGGACGCCGCGGCATTCCGACAATAGGGTTGGGGCCGGGCAATGAAGAGGATGCCCACACGATCGACGAATCGATTGCGCTGGAGCAGCTGGAAGGCGCGCGCGACATCTACCGGAATCTGGTGCGCGCCGTCTGCGGTTAGGGCGTTTGCATGCCGGGCAGGCGGGCCAGCCGGTCATTCAGGAAGTCGATCAGCAGCCGCGCCCGCAGCGACTGATAGCGGCGCGATGGATAGATGAGGAAAGCCTCTTGCGGCGTGGCGGCCCATTTGGGCAGCACGCGCAGCAGTTCGCCGCTGGCGACCAGGTCCTGCACCAGCCACGCGGGGCATAGCCCGATGCCGGCGCCCATGGCCAGGCTTTCGCGGATGGCCAGGGCGTTGTTGACGCGGAAGCGCCCCTGGGTCTGGACCGTGGCGAGGGTCGCGCCCTGGTGCAGTTCCAGGGTGTCGCCGGCAGCCAGCCAGGCGAAGCGCACGTACTCGTGCGCGGCCAGATCGCGGGGCGCGCGGGGTTTGCCGCGCTGCGCCAGGTAGGAGGGGGCGGCCACCAGGTAACGTGGCGACATGGCCGCCTTGCGGGCGATGGCGTTGGGCGGCAGGTTGCCGCCCAGGCGCAGCGCCACATCCACGCCTTCTTCCACCAGGTCCACGAACCGGTCGTTCAGGATCAGTTCGACCTGGATGTCGGGGTATTCGTCCAGGAACTCGCGGACCAGCGCATTCAGGCGGAACTGGCCCAGCGCCACGGGCGCGTTGATGCGCAGGAAACCGGCGGGCTTTTCGGTCTGGCCGCGGGCGTCGGCGACGGCCTCCGAGTATTCCTCCAGCACGCGGGTGGCGCGTTCGTAGAAGCGCTTGCCTTGTTCGGTGGGCACGACGCGGGTGGTGCTGCGTTCCAGCAGCCGCACGTTCAGGTCCTTTTCCAGCGCGGCGACGATCTTGCTCAGGGCGGGCTGGCTAAGCGCTTGTTCGCGGGCCACGGCCGACAGGGTGCCCAGCTCCACGGCGCGGACGAAGGCCCGCATGGCGCGCAGGGTGTCCATGGTCATTCCTTTTTGGAAGAAGTGGTATGCAGTTTAGGGTTCTACCGGTGGAATTGGGAAGAACCTATCGTGACGTCACTTTCTCTTTTTCTGGAGTCGTCATGAATCGCTTCAATCTTCATTCCCTGGTTTCGGCCGTTGCGTTGGCGGGTGGCCTTTCGGTCCTGGCTGCGTCCGCCGCTGCTGCGCAGCCTATTGTGCCGGCCGATGCCGCGCGTTCCAGCTGGGTCAGTTCCTGGTTCGCCAGTCCCCAGCCGTTGTGGGAGGATGCTTTCGTGCTGCCCACGGAAATGCCAGCCGAATTGCGCGGCCAGACCTTGCGGCAGACCTTGATGCTGAGCGTGGGCGGACCGCGCTTGCGGGTGGTGCTGTCCAACCGCTATGGCACTCAGCCTTTGGAGATCGGGGCGGCCAGCGTTGCCTTGGCCTCCGGTCCTGCAAGGATCAGTCCGGCGTCCAGCCGCGGACTGGCCTTTGGCGGTCGGCCAAGCGTGACGGTGGCGCCGGGGGCGCAGGTGGTCAGCGATCCGGTGGATCTGCCTGTAGCCGCGCTGGCCGAGCTCGCCGTCAGCCTTTACTTCCCGCAGGCGACGCCGGTGACGACCTTCCATTGGGGCGCGCAGCAGACCGGCGCCCTGGTGCGGGGCGATGCCACGGCGGCGGCGCAGCTGCCTGATGCGCAGGCGCTGCAAGGCCGGGCTTTCCTGGCGGGGATCTGGGTCGAGAGCCCGTCGCGCACGCCGGTGGTAGTGGCGTTTGGGGATTCCCTGACCGATGGCAATGGCTCGACGCCGGGCGCCAATCGCCGCTGGCCGGATTTCCTGGCCCGCCGCCTGGCGCCGCAGGGCATGGGCGTGGCGAACGCGGGCATTTCGGGGGCGCGGGTCTGGGGCGACAAGATGGGGGTGAATGCGATGGCGCGGTTTGACGCTGACGTGCTGTCGCAGCCGGGCGTGCGCACGGTGGTGATGATGATGGGCATCAATGACATCGGCTGGCCGGACAGCGGCTTCGCGCCTGACGACGCGCCCATGACGGCGGCAAGATTGACCGAGGGCTACCGGCAATTGGCAGAGGCGGCCCGCCTGCGCGGCGTGCGCATCGTGGGCGGCACCATCGCGCCGTATGAAGGTTCGCTGCATGGCACGCCGCTGTCGGGCCACTACAACCCGGCCAAGGACGCGGTGCGGCGGGAGGTGAACCGCTGGATCCGCGAAAGCGGCGTGTTCGACGCGGTGGTGGATTTTGACGCGGTGCTGCGCGATCCGGAGCATCCAGCGCGGTTGCTGCCGGCGTATGACTCGGGCGATAACCTGCATCCCAACGATGCCGGCTACCAGGCCATGGCGCAGGCCTTGGATATGGCCACGCTGTTCGGCGATTGAGATGCGTCCGGAACGGTTAGTGGAAATTGCGGCTCTGGGTGTTCAAGTCGCCCAGCAGCTCGGACAGGTCCACCAGCCGCTGTGCGATCAGGTGGCGCACGCCGTCCACGCTTTGCCAGGACCCGTAGACGCCCAGCAGCGAGGCCCCCAGCAATTCGCGGCGCTGGCGTTCGATGAGTTCCGTGCGCACGACCACGTTGACGGGGCCGGTCTCGTCTTCCAGCGTGACGAAGATCACCCCCTTGGCGGTCTGCGGGCGCTGGCGCACGGTGACGATGCCGCAGGCGCGCGCCACGCGCTTGTCGGGGTAGCCGTTGAGCACCGAGGCGGGCTGGAAGTTGCGCGCCGCGAGCTGGGGGCGCAGCAGGGCCACGGGATGGCTGCGCAGGGTCAGGCCGACGCTGCGGTAGTCGGCCGCCACGGTCTGGCCCTCGGAAGGGGCGGACAATTGCGGCGCCTGGGTTTCCTGGATGGCGGCGTCGCGCAGCAGGTCGCGGCTTTGCACGCTGGCGGCGGCTTCCCAGCTGGCCTGGCGGCGATGGCCGGCCAGGGTGCGCAGGGCGTCGCCGGCGGCCAGCGAGTTCAGGTCATGGCGGTTGAGCGCGGCGCGGCGGGCCAGGTCGCCGGTGTCGGCAAAGGGCGCGGCGGCGCGGGCGTCCTCGATGCGCCGGGCGGCGTCTTCGCGCATGCCCTGGATCAGGCTCAGCCCCAGCCTGACGGCGGGGCGGGTGCCGTCGGTGGCGGGCGCGTGCGGATGCGCGGTCCGGCGGGCGCCGGGATGGCCCTCGGGCAGGGCTTCCAGCGCCGAGTCCCAGCCGCTGATCATGACGTCCGGCGGCAGCACGCAGACGCCGTGGCGGCGGGCGTCCTGCACCAGTTGTGCGGGGGCGTAGAAACCCATGGGCTGGGAGTTGAGCAGGGCGGCCAGGAAGGCCTCGGGCTCGTGCCGCTTGAGCCACGAGCTGGCATAGGCCAGCAGCGCGAAGCTGGCGGCGTGGCTTTCGGGGAAACCGTATTCGCCAAAGCCTTCGATCTGCCGGAACAGCGCTTCGGCGAAATCCAGTTTGTAGCCATGGGCCAGCAGGCCGCCGACCAGCTTGGTACGGTACTTGTCCACGCCGCCCTTGCGCTTCCAGGCCGCCATGGAGCGGCGCAGCTGGTCGGATTCGCCGGGCGTGAAGCCCGCGGCCACCACGGCGATCTGCATGACCTGTTCCTGGAAGATGGGCACGCCCATGGTGCGGCTGAGCACGCTGCGCACTTTTTCGCTGGGATAGGTTTCGGGCTCTTTGCCCTGGCGGCGGCGCAGGTAGGGATGGACCATGCCGCCCTGGATCGGGCCTGGGCGCACGATGGCGACCTGCACCACCAGGTCGTAGTATTGGCGCGGTCGCAGCCTCGGCAGCATGGTCATCTGGGCGCGGGATTCGATCTGGAACACGCCTATGGTGTCGGCGTCGCAGATCATGTCGTAGGTGGGCGTGTCGCTGGGGGGGATGTCCTGCAGCCGCAAGGGCTGGCCGCGGCGCTGGCCGGCCAGCTCCAGCGTGCGGCGCAACGCCGACAGCATGCCCAGCGCCAGCACGTCCACCTTCAGCAGGCCCAGCGCGTCCAGGTCGTCCTTGTCCCATTGCACGACGCTGCGGTCTGCCATGGCGGCGTTTTCGATGGGCACCAGGCGCGACAGCTTGCCGCGTGAAATCACGAAGCCGCCGGGGTGCTGCGACAGGTGGCGCGGAAAGCCCATCAGGGTCTGCGCCAGCGCCGCCCATTGCCGCGCCACCTGCGATTCGGGGTCCAGGCCGCAGGCGCCCAGGGTACGCAGCATTTCCTTCTTGCCGTCCCACCATTGGTGGGCGCGCGCCACGGCGTCGATGACGCCCGCGTCCACGCCCAGCGCGCTACCGGTATCGCGCAGCACGCTGCGCGGCCGGTAGGAGATGACCACGGCGGTGAGCGCGGCGCGGTCGCGGCCGTATTTGCGGTAGATGTACTGGATGACTTCTTCGCGGCGCTGGTGCTCGAAGTCCACGTCGATGTCGGGCGGCTCGTTGCGTTCCTTGCTGATGAAGCGTTCGAACAGGTTGTTGCCGCGCACCGGGTCCACTTCGGTGATGCCCAGGCAGTAGCAGACCGCGGAGTTGGCGGCGGAGCCGCGGCCCTGGCACAGGATGCCTTCCCCTCGGGCGTACTGGACGATGTCGTAGACCGTGAGGAAATAGGCTTCGTAGTGCAGGTCCGTGATCAGGGCCAGCTCTTTTTCGATCTGCGTGGTGACGCTGTCCGGCGTGCCGGACGGAAAGCGGCGGGCGGCCCCGGCCAGGGTTTCCTGGCGCAGATAGGTCGCCGGCGTGTGGCCGCGCGGAATGATTTCGTCCGGGTATTCGTAGCGCAGCTCGTCCAATGAGAAGGCGCAGCGGCGGGCCACGGCCAGCGTCTGGGCCAGCGCCTGCGGCGGGTACAGGTTGGCCAGGCGCATGCGCGTGCGCAGGTGCTGTTCGGCGTTGCCGGACAGTTCGTAGCCGCATTGCGACACCGGCTGGCGGGTGCGGATGCCGGTCAGCGTGTCGTGCAGCGGCTTGCGCGAACGCAGGTGCATCTGCACCTGGCCCAGCGCCACGAGGGGCAGGTCCGCGGCCTGCGCGGCGTGTTCGACCGCGGCGCGGTGCAGGTCGTCGCGCGAGCGGTGCAGCAGGGTCAGCCCGACCCAGGCGCGATGGGGAAAGACGCGCGCCAGCCAGCGCGCCTGCTCGGCCATGCGGTCGGCGTCGGTGCCGTAGGCGGGGCTCAGGATGGCCAGGCATTCGGGCAGGTGGCGCAGATGGGCGTGGCCGCAGGGAGGATGGGTAAGGTCTTCGGGCGCCAGCTGGTATTCGCCCTTGGGCGCGCGGGTGCGGGCCAGGGTGATCAGTTCGGACAGGTTGCCGTAGCCCTCGCGCGTTTGCGCCAGCAGGGTCAGGCCCAACGGCGCAGCGTCGGGCGCGGCGCGCAGCTGGAAGGTGGCGCCGATGATGAGCGGCAGCTTGCGGGTCTTGGCTTCGACGTGGGCGCGGACCACGCCCGCCAGCGAGCATTCGTCGGTGATGGCGAGCGCGGCGTAACCCAGTTCGGCGGCGCGGTCGATCAGTTCCTCGGGGTGCGAGGAGCCCTGCAGGAAAGAGAAATTGGACTGGCATTGCAGCTCGGCGTAGCCGGGCAGCTGGGCCAGGATGCCGGGGGTATCGTCGTCGTCCATGCGCATGCCGCTTCAGGCGTAGAGCCCATGCAGGAACCAGCGGGCGTGTTCGTCGTCGCGCTCGCGGTAGATCCAGTAGCGCGCGGCGGCGGCGTCCTCGGCGACGAAGTAGTCGCGCACGGTCAGGGCCGGGTCCCACCAGCCGCTTTCGATGCGTTCCGGGCCGCGCATCAGCCGCAGCGCCTGGCCGCCGTATTGCGGGCGATGGCCGGACAGCTTCAAGGGTAGCGGCGGGTCCAGCAGCCAGAAGGGCCGGTCCAGCAGGGCGGGCAGCGGCGCGGGGCGCTGGGGCGGCGACAGCGCGTCGCCCCAGGCGTTGGCGGCTTCGGGGCGGTGGTCGGGCACCGGGTGGGCATGGCGCACCTGGTCGCGTCCCAGCCGCGCCACCAGCAGGTCCAGCAGCCGGGCATGGTCGGCGGGCGTGCCGCCGGGCTCGGGGAACAGGGTGGTGCTGGCGGCGGGCTGCTCGACCGTGTCGGGCGCCAGCAGCATCACGGCGATCACCGGCGCTTCCAGCGTGAAGCGGGCCAGCTTTTCCCGCAGCAGGTGCAGGATCTGCGGCGCCTGCCAGACCGGCTGGGCCAGGGCCAACTCCAGTTCGGTGGGCGGCCGGGCGTGGCGGCCGCGTTCGTGTTCCATGCTGAGCACCACGCGGCGCACCGCCAGTTGCCGGGCGCTGAGCCAGCCGCCCAGTTGTTCGGCCAGGCGGCGCGCCACCGCCAGCACCGCGTCGGTGTGTTCTACATAGTCGGTGAGTTCGATGCGGCGCGAGAACTGGTGCGGCGGCTCGATCCAGCGGTGCAGTTCGGGCGCCAGGCCGTAGGCGGCGTCCAGGGACTGCAGCAGTTCGGGGGCGCTGCGCCGCTGCAGCCCCGCGCGCGGCAGGGCGCGCAGGTCGGCCAGGGTATGGCAGCCGATATCGTCGAGCCAGTCGCGGCGGGCCTGCGCCTGGGGTAGCAAGGCGAGCGGCAGGGCGTCCAGCCGCCGCGTCAGCGTGGGTAGCGTGAGGGTGCGCCGGGGCGCGCGCCGGCCGGGGCTGCGCGCCAGCAGCCAGGCGCCGGCGGCGGTCGGCGCCATGCCTAGCGAGACGCGCAGGTCCAGGGCGCGCAGCGTGGCGGCGACCCGCCGGTGCAGGGCTTTCGGACCGCGAAAGAGCATCAGGCTGGCGCTCACGTTCAGCAGCAGCGTGTCGCCGTCGGCCAGGGCGATTTCGGGCGTGTATTGCAGCAGCGCCAGCGCCGCGCCCTGCAAGGCTTCGGACTCGGCCAGGACATCGCGGGGCAGCAGTTCTACCCCGGGGGCGATGGCGGCCGCGCCGGCGCGGCGCATGCCCGGCTTGATGCCGGCCCGGCGGGCAGCGGGCGTCAGGGCGGCGACGCGTTCCTGTTCCAGGACCGCGAACGCCTGCCCCTCAAGCGGCCAGTGCGGGCGCAGTGCGTCCAGCGGCAGGCAGCGCAGGAAGGCGGCGATCCAGAGGCGCATGGCGGGGAGTAACAGGAGTGGTGGCGCCGGTGTCCAGGCCCACGTACAGCGGCGTATCGCAGGCGGGCCCGCGGCGCTTCAGGATGTGGACGGACAGGCCGCCCGCGGCCGGCGCAAGGGCCAGCCGCAAGGGCGCGGGCGTGGCGTTTTGCGCCGCGCTGCTGGGACGTACGGCGATGAACAGCAGGTCGCTGGCCTGGGCGGCCAGGTGCAGGCGGCGCAGGGATTCGGGGCGCACATGGGGCAGCCAGCAGATCAGGGCGCCGCAGCTGCCGTTTTTCAGGATCTGTTCGGCGGCCCAGAGCGCGTCCACGGGCTTTTGCGGCGCCACCCAGAGCAATTGGCGCGGATCCAGCCGCCAGCTCATCCAGCTGGCGATGTGGGGGACGTGCGGCGGCTGCACCAGCGCAATGGCGCGGCGGGTTTCCAGTTGGGCCAGCGCCGGACGCAGCAGGCGGATTTCGCCGATGCCGGGGTGCGGGACCAGCAGTTCGTTCAGGGAGCCCAGCGGCCAGCCGCCGTCCGGCAGCTCGGCCGAAAGCGCGGCATGCCCGGTGGGCAGGGTGCGGGTGGCGCCTTGAGCCAACTGGGTGGCGCGCCACAACGCGGGATGGATACGTTCTGGGGACTGCATGGCGGTCGGTTCCGGCTTGCGGGGAACCGGGGTAGTGGCCGATGCGTCATTATAGCTGTATGTATATACAGTAGTTAAAAGGGGCAGAGCGCGCCGCGAATAGTCTTGCGCCGGTAACGCGGCAGCCCAAAAGAAAACCCGCCCGTACACCTTTCGATGCAGAGGGCGGGCCGTGTTGGATACGATTCCAGCCGCTTCAGGCAGGTAGGCCGCAACTAAGCGCGGGCGTTCTCCACCGTAGATACCGAGGCCTCCACACCCGCCGCGCGATCCAGATCCAAGCCATAAAACCGCATGTCCTCATACCGGATCCAATGCGACTTGCGCACCAGCCGGTGGCCGATCCACAAGGCCAGGAACAGCGGAATCGCCAGGTAGGTGGAGATCACGCCGATCCAGTCGATGCGGTCTTGCAGGAAGGCCTGGTAGTTCTGGCCCAGCGTGACCAGCAGGCACAGGACGAAGGCCAGCAGCGGGCCGAAGGGGAACAGGCCGGCCTTGTAGGGCAGGTCGGCGGTGTCGTAGCCGTGCTTCACATAGCCCTGGCGGAAGCGGTAATGGCTGACCGCGATGCTGAGCCACACGATGAATTCGGTCATGCCGGCGAAGTTCAGCAGCCAGATGTAGACGGCCTTGGGGCTGTACACCAGGCTGAACAGGCACAGGCAGGCCAGCAGCGCGGTGGCCATCAGCGCGTACAGCGGCACGCCGCTGCGGGTGACGCGCCGGAACAGGGCGGGCGCCTGGCCTTCCACCGCCATGTTGAACAGCATCCGCGTCGCCGCGTACATGCCGGAATTGCCGGCCGACAGCACCGAGGTCAGGATCACGGCGTTCATCACGGTGGCCGCCGACAGCAGCCCGGCGTGCTGGAATACCAGCGTGAAGGGGCTGACCGCGATGTCTTCCACTTCGTTGCGCAGCAGTTGCGGGTCGGTATAGGGCAGCAGCAGACCGATGATCAGGATGGCCAGCACGTAGAACAGCAGGATGCGCCAGAACACGTGGTTGATCGCGCGCGGCACGTTGCGGCGGGGATTCTCGGATTCGCCGGCGGCCACGGCCACCAGTTCGGTACCCTGGAACGAATAGGCCACCACCATCGCCACGCCCACCCAGGTGGCTGCATTGCCCACAAAGGGCGCGTCGCCGACCGACCAGTTGGCCAGGCCCACGGGCGTGCCGCTGTGGATGATGCCCACCAGCATCGCCAGCCCGACGCCGATGAAGCACAGCACGGCGACGACCTTGATGATGGCGAACCAGTATTCGGCCTCGCCGAAGCTGCGCGCCGAAAAGGCGTTCAGGCCGAAGGTCAGGGCCAGGAAGAGTACGCTCCATATCCAGCCCGGCGTGTCGGGGAACCAGTACGCCATGACCAGTTGCGCGGCCACCACGTCCACCGCCACCACCGTGGCCCAGCTGATCCAGAAATTCCAGCCCAGCGCAAAGCCGAAGCCGCCGTCCACGTAGCGCGAGGCATAGGTGCAGAAGGAGCCCGATACCGGCATGAAGGTGGCCAGTTCGCCCAGGCTGGTCATGATGAAGTAGACCATCAGGCCGATGGCCAGGTAGACCAGCAGCGCGCCGCCCGGGCCGGCCTGGGCGATGGCGGCGCCGGAGGCCACGAACAGGCCGGTGCCGATGGCTCCGCCCAACGCTATCATCGTGAGGTGGCGCGCCTTGAGCACGCGATGCAGCTGGTTCTGGCCGGCAGGCGTGGCGCCGGATTCTGTCGTCGGAGTTTGCATTACTGGGGTAGGAGGTTGCCGGGGCGGCGGACCATCAGGCACGGGCATGCGGGCCTGCCCGCCAGGCAACGCCGCGCAAGCCAGCCGGTCCGTGGCGGTGCGGCAAAGGTTGCTTCAAGGCGCGCATTTTACAATGCGGCTATTCCGGGGCCGTTTGGCGGCCCCAGCCAGCACGGAGCGGTTTCATGGCGTCTTCCACTTCTATCGAATTCCTTCCCGATGCCGGCGTCGACGTGCGCCAGCTGTTCATCCTGCTGCACGGCGTGGGCGGTACTCCCGCGGACATGGAGCCGCTGGCAAAAGCCGTGCGCGCGGCGTTCCCGAGCGCGGCGGTGCTGGCGCCCCAGGGTTTCGAGCCCTTCGACGGCGGCGGCGAGGGCCGGCAATGGTTCTCGGTGCGCGGCGTGACCGAGGAAAACCGCCCCGAGCGCGTGGCGCGAGCCTTGCCGCCGCTGGAAGCCTATATGCGCGAGGCGCAGGCGCGTTTCGGCCTGCTGCAATCGGACACGGCGCTGGCGGGCTTTTCGCAGGGCGCCATCATGGCGCTGGAACTGGTGCAGGCGCACGACGGCATGGCCGGCCGGGTCATCGCGTTTTCTGGCCGCTATGCGCAGTTGCCCAAGACCGCGCCGCAGTACACCACGCTGCATCTGCTGCATGGCGAGGCCGATCCCATCATGAGCGTGGCGCACATCCAGGCCGCGCAGGCGCGCCTGAGCGAGCTGCATGGGGATTCGACCATCGACATCGCCAGCAATGTGGGACACGCGCTGCACCCGGCGCTGATCGAGCGCGCCATCGTGCGCTTGAAGACCTGCGTGCCGTTGCGCAGCTGGGAAGCCGCATTGGGCCTCAATCAGACGCCGCCGGACGGCACCTCGGTGCATTGATCACCGCATTGATCACTTTTCCCAGCCGCCGCCCAGCGCCAGGAACAGCGCTATCTGGTCGCTGCTGAGGTCGGCCTGCGAAGCCGCCAGCGCGCTTTCATTGCTGGCCAGCGTGCGCTCGGCGTCCAGCACGGTCAGATAGTCGGTCTTGCCGTACTGGAACAGGCGGCTGGCCTGCGAGGCGGCCTCGGCGCTCTGGTCGCGCGCGGCGCGCAGGGCGGCGTCGCGGTCCAGCTGGCGGGCGTAGACCACCAGCGCGCTTTCCGTTTCCCGCAGGGCATTGAGCACGGTGGCGTCAAAGCGCGCCGCCGCGGCCTTGGTGCTGGCCTGGGCCTCGGCGATGCGGGCCTGCGCGGCGCCGGTGTTGGGGATGGTCCAGGAAATCAGCGGGCCGACGCTCCAGCTGAAGGTGCCGCGGTCGTCGAACATGGCGGCCGGGCCGCCCGAGGCGGCCGACAGACCCAGCGAGATCTTCGGATACAGGTCCGCCGTGGCCACGCCGATGCGCGCGGTGGCCGCGGCCAGCGTGCGCTCGGCCTGGCGGATGTCGGGACGGCGGCGCAGCAGCTCGGCGCCATCGCCCACGGGGATGGTCTCGGTCAGGCGCGGGGCTTGGGCGCATTGCAGCAGCGCGGGCGGGATCTGGCCCGGCGTCTGGCCGGTCAGCGCCGCCAGGCGGTACAGCGCGGTGCGCTGCTGGGCCTGGAACGGCGGCAGGTTGGCCTGCAGCTGTTGCAGCTGGCTGCGCGCGCGGGTCACGTCCAGCGTCGTGCCGCGGCCGGCGCGTTGCAGGCGGTCGACTGCGTCCAGGGATTGCTTCTGCACCTGCACCGAATGCTGGGCGGAGGCCAGCTGCATGCCCGCCGCGCACATATTGGCGTAGGCCCGGGCGGTCTCGGCCGCCACGGTGACGCGGGTGGCGTCGTAGGCGGCCTGCGCGGCCTGCTCGTCGCCGCTGGCCGCTTCCACGGCGCGGCGGATCTGGCCGAACAGGTCCAGCTGGTACGACACGCTGGCGCCCATGGAATAGGACCAGCGGTTGGGCGGATCGATGCCGGGCTGCAGTTCCTGCAGGCCGGACACGTGGCCGAAAGTGGGCGAGGCGTTGACGCCGATGGACGGCTGCTGCTGCGCCTGCGCTTCGCGCACGGCGGCCTGGGCCCGCTCCAGGTTGGCGCTGGCCACGCGCAGGTCGGTGTTGGCGGCCAGGGCTTTTTCCACCAGGCCATCCAGCACGGGATCGTCGTACAGGCGCCACCAGTGGCCAGGCACCGCATCCTGCCGGAACGCCGCCTCGCGCGCCTGCGTGAAGGGCGCCTGCGCGCTCTGCCGCTCGGCCACCGATCCGGCGGGCACCTGGTAATCCGGGCCCACGGCGGCGCATCCGGCCAGCGCAAGGGCCAGCGTAAGAGGCAGGAGGTATCTGGTGTTCATGGCGGTTACGGCTGTGCGTCGATAAGAAATAAAGGATTGAAAAACGGAAGGGATCAGGACGGCTGGCTCGTCGGGGCCGGCGGGTGCGCCGGGCCGGAATCCACCGACACGGTGGCGGTCTGGCCCGCCACCAGGCGCACGCCGTCGGGCACGTCGTCGATCTTCACGCGCACCGGGATGCGCTGCGCCAGGCGGACCCAGTTGAACGTGGGATTGACGTTGGGCAGCAGGTTGGCGCCGGTGCTGCGGTCGCGGTCGGCGATGCCCATGGCGATGCTTTCGACGTGGCCGCGGATAGGGTGCGAATCGCCCATCAGCGTCACGGTGACGGGATCGCCTTCATGGATGCCGGGCAGCTTGGTTTCCTCGAAGTAGCCTTCGACGTAGAACGAGCTGGAATCCACCAGCGCCATCACGCCGCGGCCGGCGGTGGCGTAGGAGCCGGCGCGCAGGTCCAGGTTGGTGATGCGGCCGTCGTTCACCGCCAGAACGCGGCTGCGTTCCAGGTTCAGGCGCGCGGTATTGAGCTGCACTTCGGCCTGGGCCAGCGCGGCTTCGGTCTGCTGCAGCTTGGTCTGGCTTTGCTCCAGCGCCTCGGCGGCCACCAGCTGGCCCAGCGAGCGGTTGCGCTTGGCGTCGCGCACCGCCTGGTCGCGCGCCACTTGCGCGGAACGCACCGAGGCCTGGGCCTGGTCGTAGGCCAGCTGGAAGCGCGCGCGGTCGATTTCGAACAGCACGTCGCCGGCCTTCACGTCCTGGTTGTCGTGCACCGGCACGCTGGTCACCAGGCCGGAGACATCCGGCGCGACCTGCACCACGTAGGCCTTGACGCGGCCGTCGCGGGTCCAGGGTTCGACTTCATAGTGCACCCAGAGCTGCCAGCCGGCGTAGGCGGCCGCGGCGACGACGACGGCGGTCACCGCGAACTTGCCGATGGCTGCGGGGCGCAGGGCGTTGGGGAGTTTCATGCTTATCTCTGGAGTAAATAGGGGGAAATGAGGGATACGCCGTAAAGCAGCACCACGAACAGCGCCAGGTCGAATAGCGCGGGGTGCCACACCAGGCGGTACAGCCCGGCGCGCGCCAGCACGCGGCGCACCGCCCAGGCCACGCCCAGGGTCACCACGCCCAGCACCAGCAGCCAGGGGAAATAGACGCCGTAAAGATTGAATTCGCCGATCATGATGCTTGGCCCTCCAGGGTGGGATGGGCGGGTTGGTAGTCGGGCGCGTCGGGGAAGAAGGCGCGGCGCAGGCCCACCAGCGCGACCACGGCACGCTCGCGGGCGGCGGCGCCCGGGGGCGTGGCGGCCACGCTGGCCAGCGCGCGGTCGATCTGCGCCAGGAATTCGGGCGTCTTCTCGCCGACCTGCCAGGCCGAGCGGGCGCGGAAGAACCGGGCCAGCCCGTCCAGCACCGGCTGGATGGCCGGTTCGGCCATGGGCAGGTGACGCCGGGCGCGCTGCAGTTCGGTGATGTCGCGGCCCACGCGCAGGTCCTTCAGCGCGTCGGCGGCGACCAGGTCGTCGGGACGCTGGGCCAGCGCCAGGCGCGGCTGCAACAGGCCGATGCGGTCCAGCATGCGGGCGGCATAGGTGTGGCGCGAAGGCGCGCGCGGCGAGCTCGCCAGGGTTTCCAGTTCCTTCCAGTTGGCGGCCTGGATGCGGCGCGCGCTCCAGTCGGCGCTGACGGTGCGGAAGATGGCGGCGATGATGGCCGCCGTGGCCACGCCCATGCACTGCGCGACCTGCGTGTCGATGAAGGACACGATGTCGGCGGTGTTGGTGTCCTGCAGCGCCATGGTGCCCAGGAATCCGAACAGCATCGCCATGGCCTTGCCGGCCGTGGCGGGCCGGGCGATGAAGATGCCCAGCACGAAGGCCGTGGGCAGCATGGACAGGGCCAGCATCTCGAACGAATGAATGGCGGGCATGATGCCCAGCAGGTACAGCGCCGACAGCGGAATCGAATACACCGTGTAGGTCAGGAACTGCATGATGCCGGGGACCGGATTGTCCTGCGACGCGAAGAAGCAGCTGAAGATCGCGGCCATGAGCGCGGCGGTGGCGCCGTTGCTCCAGGCTGTGCCGATCCAGAAGGCGCAGCAGGCCGAAATGGCCACGCCGGCGGCCAGCGCGGATAGCAGCGCCATGCCGCGGTCGCGATGCAACGCGGCGTTGGGCGCAGGCTTGGCGCGCGGTGCGCGCGGCGCCGCGCCCGCCAGGCCTGCGCGGATCTCGCGGCGCAGCGCCAGGCATTCGTCATAGGTGTCGACCAGTTCGCGCAGCCGCGTCATCAGGCTGGCCAGCAGCACCTCGCGCCAGCTGGAGCGGCTGTCGATTTCGGGCGTGAGCCGGGTGGCGGCGGCGCGCAGCTGCACCGCGGTTTCGTGGGTGGCCTGGGCGCCAGCGTTGATCCATTCGGAGATGTCGGCGAGCAGGGCCGTGACGGGCTCCGGCAGCGGCTGGCCGCCGGCCTGCAAGGCGCGCATGCGGTCTTCCACGGCGGACACGGTGGGCGTCAGGGCCGCGATCTGGTCCTGCATGGCGCGCACCGCGCCCGAGGTCCAGCGCAGGTTGCTGGTGTCGAACGGCACGTGGGTGGACATCAGGCGTAGCTGCGTGATGTCGTTGGCCAGCACGCGGCGGTCGCGGTCCTTCTGTTCGGTGGCCTGGCCGCTGAGCGTGTCGTGCATCCAGTTGCGGGCGTCGCGCACGGCCTTGTCCAGCATCAGCGTCAGGGCCGGGGCCAGGCCGCGCGGCAGCACGATGCTGTGGATCAGGGTGGCGCAGACGATGCCCAGGGTGATTTCCTCGACCCGGGCGAGCGCGGTGTCGAACACCTGGGCGGGGGCCGTCACGCTGGGAAAGCCGATCATGGCGGCGGTATAGCCCGCCAGCATGAAGAGGTACGAACGCGGGGTGCGGTCCAGCACCGACATGTACAGGCAGGCGCCCACCCACAGCACCATGGCGGCGGTCATGACGACCGGGGAATTCGACAGCCGCGGCACCATGTAGACGGTGGCGGCCGAGCCGAAGAAGGTGCCGGCCAGGCGGTAAAGCGCCTTGGAGCGCACCGCGCCCGACCAGGGCTGGGCCACGATGTAGGCCGTGGTCATGGCCCAGAACGGACGCGGCAAACCCATGCTGTAGGCCAGGTAGAGCGCCATGATGGCGCTCAGGTAGCTCTTGAGCGAGAAGACGGTTTCGCGGACGTTGGGGAGTTTCACGCTTGTTCGTCCTGTGCCTGGGTGCCGGCGCCGCCGCGGCCCAGGGTGACTTTCAGGCTGTCGAAGACGCGCAGGCAGGCTTGCAGGTCCGCTTCGCTCACGCCCCGGAACAGGTTGCGGCGCAATTCGACCAGGACATCCTCGACCTTGGCGCGCAGCGCCTGGCCGGCGTCGGTCAGGTGCAGGGTCTTGGCGCGGCGGTCGTGCGGGTCTTCGCGGCGTTCCATCAGGCCGGCGGCGACCAGATGGTCCAGCACCCGCACCAGCGACGGGCCTTCGACGCCCAGCGCCTCGGCCAGCGCGCCCTGGCGCACGCCGTCTCCCAGGCGACCGGCCAGGATCACGGGCCAGGCGGTGGCCTGGGACAGGCCGAAGTCGGCCAGGGCCTTGTCGGCGGCGCCGCGATAGGCGCGCGACAGGACCATCAGGGCGGAGGTGGTGGCCATGAGCTGGGAGTCGGTGGGTGTGTTCATGGAATAGATTGTATCCTATCTATTAGCTTACTAATAATTGAAAATGGCGATTATCTCCATGGATTCTCTCAATCGGGAAAATAGGGGGCGGGCTTCCCGTCTATGGAAAACCGAGGGCTAAGGCTCCCGTGTGGCGGGAAGGACGGGCGCGGCGGCGGCCGCGCCCCGGCGTTCAGCCGTTGCAGTCCGCCCAGCAGTTGGGGGTTTCGTACAGGCGCACGCGGGTCAGGCGCAGTTCGGCGCCATAGTGGCCGTGGTAGTGCGGCGCCAGGGTCTGGAAGACGATGGCGGCCAGGTTTTCGGCCGTGGGGATGCGGTCCAGCACCACGGTCTTGTGGCCGGGCAGGCTGTCCAGGAAGCCGCGCACGGCGGCGTCGCCCTCATAGACCAGGAAAGCATGGTCCCAGACGTCCACGATGTGGGTCTTGGCGATGTGCTTGATCTCGGAGAAATCCATCAGCATGCCGTTGTCGGACTCGCCGGGCGCCTGCACCACGTCGCCGGTCAGGGTGATTTCCAGCACATAGCGGTGGCCGTGCAGGTTGCGGCACTGGCTGCGGTGGTCGGGAATGCGGTGGCCGGCGTCGAATTCCAGCCTGCGGGTCACGGAAATCATGGCGCGCTCCGCAGGGGGCTAGGGTGAATCATGGAATGCCTATGTATTTATGGGTCTGCAGGCTGAGCCGCCATTGCGGATGCTGCATACAGTATTGGACGGCTTGCTCGGTATTGGCCGCGCGCGCGGGGCCGTCCATGGGTTGCAGGAAGAAGTGGTCGAAGTCCAGGTGCGCAAAGGCTTCGGGGCGCGCATTGGCCTGCGGATAGACCAGTTTGAGTTCGTCGCCGCGTTCCAGGACCACCGGCGCCGTGCCCTTGGGGCTGACGCAGATCCAGTCGATGCCGGCGGGCGGCTTGATGGTGCCGTTGGTCTCGATGGCGATCGTGAAGCCGCGCGCGTGCACCGCGGTCAAGAGCGGCGCGTCCAGCTGCAGCAGGGGCTCGCCGCCGGTGAAGACCACGTAGCGGTCATTGGCGCCGGGGCCCCAGGCCGCGGCGATGGCGTCGGCCAGCAGCTCGGGCGTGGCGAACTTGCCGCCGCCGTCGCCGTCGGTGCCGATGAAGTCGGTGTCGCAGAAGGTGCAGGCGGCGCTGGCGCGGTCGCTTTCGCGGCCGGTCCAGAGGTTGCAGCCGGCAAAGCGGCAGAAGACCGCCGCGCGGCCTGCGTGGGCGCCTTCGCCCTGCAGCGTCTTGAAGATTTCTTTGGCGGAATAAGTCATGGTGGTGCCGGCGGCCGGATAAGGCCGGACCTCGGATAAATCAGGCAAAAGCGCATTATTTTACTTTGCGCGGCGCATCTATACTTGCGGCCTATGTTTCACGTCCAAGATTCCCTCTACCTGGATGAACGCGACCTGGCGTTCACCATGATCCGCGCCCAGGGCGCGGGCGGCCAGAACGTCAACAAGGTGTCCAGCGCCGTGCACCTGCGTTTCGACGTGCGCGCCTCCAGCCTGCCCGAGGACATCAAGGAAGCGCTGTGCGCGCTGAGCGACCACCGGGTCTCCAAGGACGGGGTCATCGTGATCAAGTCGCAGGCGTTCCGCAGCCAGGAAAAGAACCGCGCCGAAGCCATCGAACGCCTGATCTCCATGGTGCGCGCGGCGGCGCGCACCGACAAGCCGCGCCGCCCGACCAAGCCCACCCGCGCCTCGCAACGCCGGCGCGTGCAGCGCAAGGTGCTGCACGGCGAAGTCAAGCGCCTGCGCGGTCGGGTCCAGGGAGACTGAGCATGGACGGCGCGCGCCGGCGCCGGCCTCTTTAAACCCCGCCGCCCGGCGCAAGGGCCGCGCCTGCTCCTGTTTGGGCGTGGCGCTGTATGCGGCGCCGGAACAGATCGGCCATGGTGGACGCCGCCAGCGACAGCGGCGTTCCTCGCAACGTCATGATGCCGATGCTGGCGACGGGCATGGGCGCGTCCGCCAGGATCTGGCTGGCCTCGCCGCCATAGGGCTGGACGTCGAGCATGCCGGACGGGCAGATGATCAGCGCGTCGCTGCGGACCATCAGGTTCCACATCACGCCGAAGGTGTCGCAGTCGATGACGCGTTCGGGCGCCTTCAAACCGTTTGTGCGCAGGCCTTGCAGAAAGGCGTCGGTGTGGCTGCCGCCCGAGACGTTGAGCAGCCATTCGCAGTCCACGATGTCCGACCAGCGGGTGGCCTGCGCCAGCGGATGGCCGCGCCGGCAGGCGATCATGAATTCCAGCGGCCGCAGCGCTTCGAAGTCGAACTCCTGCCCGCTGTAGCCCCCCATCACGCCGGAGGCCAGCGCGAAATCCAGCGTGCCGTTGCGCAGCGCCGGCAAGACCGCCGCCAGCAAGCCTTCCGAGACCTTGAGTTTGGCCGCAGGCATGCTCTGCCTGAAATCGTTCAGCACGTCGGGCAGCACGCTCAGCATCACCATGGGCGTCACGCCCACCGCCACCCGCGCCTGGGCGCCGCTGAGCAGTTGGCGGATGTCCTGGCGCGCCAATGAGAGCTGGGCCTGGGCAAGCTGCGCCCGCACCGTCAGGTGCTCGCCGCATTCGGTGACCTCGATGCCCTGGGGGCTGCGGGTGAGCAGCGGCGCTTCGAGTTCCGTTTCCAGTTCCTTGATGGCCTTGGTCACGGCGGCCTGGCTCAGATGCAGGCTGCGCGCCGCGGCCCGGATGCTGCGCAATTCGGCGACCTTCAGCCAGGCCCGGAGATGGTGGTCCTTCATGTGCCCCTCGATAGCGACAACTAACAGTTGTCACCTTAACAAAGAAATAGCCTTATGCGCAGCGCGGGCGATCTCTAAGCTTCACGACGACAAGACCAGGTGTGATCCAGCTTCCCAGGAGAAAGCCATGCAGATCTTTCCACGTCGCGCCCGCCGGGCCATTTCTCTGTGTATTGCCTTGCTTGCCGCCGCGAGCGCCGGCGCGGCGCAGCCGGCCTGGCCCGAGAGGCCGATCAAGCTCATCGTGCCGTATGTCGCGGGCTCGGGGCCCGATGTGGTGCTGCGGCCGATAGCCGATGCCCTGGGGCGTGAACTGGGCCAGCCGGTGATCGTCGACAACCGCGGCGGGGCGGGAGGCATCGTCGGTACCCAGGCCCTGGCCGCGGCGGCGCCGGACGGCTACACGATAGGCTTCGGCAATCTGGTGACGCTGGCGATCAACAAGAGCATGTATTCGAAGCTGCCCTATGACCCGCAACGCAGCCTCGCGCCCATCAGCCTTGCCATCAGCAATGCGCTCGTGCTGATCGCCCGCAACGACTTGCCGGCAAGCAATGTGCAGGACCTGATCAGCTATGCCAAACAGCATCCGGGCAAGGTCAGCGTCGGTTCTCTGGGCGTGGGATCGAGCGCCCACCTGGCCGGAGAAATGCTCAAGAGCGAGACCGGCACGACCATGCTGCACGTCCCGTACAAGAGCGGCCAGCAGGCGGTGGGCGACATCGTGGGCGGGCAGCTCGACGTGATGATCGACAACGTCGCCGGCGTGCTGCCCTTCATCCGCTCCGGCCAGGTCAAGGTGCTGGGCGCGACCAGCCTGGCGCGCGTGCCCGTCCTGCCGGGCGTGCCTACCGTCGACGAATCCGGCTTGAAGGGATTTGAAGTGGTGTCGTGGGGCGGCATCGTTGCGCCCGCCGGCACGCCCAAGCCGATCATCGACAAGCTCAATGGCGCCATCGCCAAGGCGCTGCGGGATCCGGCGGTCCTCAAGTTGAACGAAACCCTGTCCGTCGACGCCACGCCTTCCACGCCCGAACAGTTCGCCAGCCTCATCGCCAGCGAGATCCCGCGCTGGGGCGAAATGGTCAAGCGTTCCGGCGCGTCGGCCGACTGACCGGGTTCAACACCCGCGTTCAACACCCGCGTTCAACACCATAGGAAGCCACCATGACGAACGAACTCTGGCGCTGGAGCGCCGTCGACCTGGCCCAGGCCATCCGCAAGCGGGAAGTCTCCAGCCGCGAAGCCGTGCAGAGCTGCCTGCAGAGGGCGCAACAGCTCAACCCGGTCTTCAATCCGCTTACCGAGATCTGCGCCGACCAGGCCCTGAGGGCGGCCGATGCCGCCGACGCCGCGGTGCGCGGGGGCGCGCCGCTAGGCGTCCTGCACGGCGTGCCGGTGACGATCAAGGCCAATGCCGATCTGGCCGGGTCGGCCACGACCAATGGCGTCGTCGCGTATCGGGACCTTATCGCAAGCGCGAACAATCCCGCCGTCGACAACTGGCTCAGGGCCGGCGCGGTCGTGATTGGCCGCAGCAACGTTCCGGCATTCTCCTGGCGCTGGTTTTCCGACAACGACCTGCATGGCCGTACCGTCAACCCGTTCGATGCCGCGCGCACGCCGGGCGGCTCCAGCGGCGGCGCGGCTGTGGCTGTCGCCCTGGGCATGGGGCCGCTGGCGCATGGCAGCGACCAGGGAGGTTCGATTCGCTATCCGGCCTACGCCTGCGGCGTGGCGGGGCTGCGGCCGTCGCAAGGCCGGGTGCCGGCCTACAACGCCAGCCAGAAATCGGAGCGTCCGGTGGCCTCCCAACTGGCTGCGACCCAGGGCCCCTTGGGGCGGAACATTGCCGACCTGAGGCTGGGGCTGGAGGCCATGTCGGCGGGCGACACGCGCGATCCGTGGTGGGTGCCCGCGCCGCTGGACCTGCGCCAGCCTGGCGACAGCCGGCGGGTTGCGCTGTTCTGCGGCACCTCGGCCTTCAAGCCCGATGCCACCGTGCTGGACGCCTTGCTGCGCGCCGCAAAATACCTGGAAGACGCGGGATACATCGTCGAAACCGCGGCGCCGCCCAGGTTCGAGGAAGCGGCCGAGCTATGGCGCAATGTGCTGATGAACGAGGCGTCCGGCTCCATGGGGCGCGAAATCGAGCGCGCCGGCGACGCGGCGATACAGCGCGCCTACCGCAGCATGCTGGCGCACACCTCGTCGCTGGACAAGGACGGCTTCGTCCAGGCGTTGGCGCTGCGCACGACGATACTGCGGGAGTGGGGCGCATTCTTCGACCGCTATCCCGTCCTGCTGATGCCGGTGTCGTTCGAGCGCCCGTTCCCGATCGACCAGGATCAGCAAGGCGACGCGGCCATGGGCGACATGCTGCGCGCCCAGAGCCCGCTGGTCTCGACCGCCATACTGGGTTTGCCCGGCCTGTCGGTCCCTGCCGGCCTGTCGGACGGCGTGCCGATGGGCGTCCAACTGGTGGCGGGGCGCTTCCGGGAAGACCTGTGCCTGGCGGCGGGCGAGGCCATCGAGGCGCGCGTGGGGTGGTCGGTGCTCGATAGCTGCTCTGTCTGAGCGGGGCGGCAAGGAGAGGGGGCGTCAGGGCGGATAGCCCTATCCGCCGCAGGGGCATGACTATATATCGAATAGTTCCGATATAAGATTCGATAAATTGCGATACTTCAATATGACGGTCTCCACTTCCAGCCCCGATCCTGCCGCCTCGCTACCTGCCATCGACGCTGACGCCATCCTCAAGGCGCTGGCCAACCCGGTGCGGCGCGACATTCTTGCCTGGCTGAAGACGCCGCACGCGTACTTCGAGGAACGCCCGGGCCATACCTTCGAGCATGGCGTATGCGCGGGCCACATCGATGAACGCTGCGGACTGTCCCAGTCCACCGTGTCCTCGCACCTGGCCGTTCTGCAGCGCGCGGGCCTGATCTCGGCGACCAAGGTGGGGCAGTGGATTTTCTACCGTCGCAACGAAGCCGCCATTGCCGCGTTCCTGCGGCAATTGAACCAGGATATGTAGCCCCGCTACGCCGCCAGCGGCCCCTGATCCGGGGCCAAGGATTTACGCATGAGCCAACTTTTCGAACCCCTGCGCGCAGGCGATCTGACGCTGCGCAACCGCATCGTCATGGCGCCCTTGACGCGCATGCACGCCAGCCCGGGCCGCGTGCCCAACGACCTGATGGTCGAGTACTACACCCAGCGCGCCGGCGCCGGCATGATCCTGACCGAAGCCACGGCCGTCACGCCGCAAGGCGTGGGCTATGCCGATACGCCGGGCCTGTGGACTTCTGAGCAGGTCCAGGGCTGGCGCAAGGTCACGTCCGCGGTGCACCGCGCCGGCGGCCTGATCGTGGCACAGCTCTGGCACGTGGGCCGGATCTCCGATCCCATGTTCCTGGATGGCGAACTGCCGGTGGCGCCCAGCGCCATCGCGGCCAAGGGGCACGTCAGCCACGTGCGTCCGCAGCGCGCCTACGTCACGCCGCGCGCGCTGGAAACCGCCGAGATTCCGGGCGTGGTCGAGGCCTACCGCCACGGGGCGAAGATGGCCATGGAGGCCGGTTTCGACGGCGTGGAAGTGCATGCCGCCAACGGTTATCTGCTGGACCAGTTCCTGCAGGACAGCACCAACCATCGCACTGACGCCTATGGCGGCTCGCTGGAGAACCGCGCGCGGCTGCTGCTGGAAGCGGTGGACGCCGCCGTGTCGGTGTGGGGCGCGGGCCGCGTGGGCGTGCATCTGTCGCCGCGCGGGGAAATCCATACCATGGGCGATTCCAATCCGGCCGCCACCTTCGGCTACGTGGCGCGTGAACTGGGCAAGCGCGGCATCGCCTTCCTGTGCGTGCGCGAATACGAAGCCGCCGACAGCCTGGGCCCGATGCTCAAGGCCGAGTTCGGCGGCACGTACATCGCCAATGAAGGGTTCGGCCGCGAATCGGCCGAGGCCGCCATTGCCGCGGGCCGGGCCGATGCCGTGGCCTTTGGCGTGCAGTACATCGCCAATCCGGACCTGGCGCGCCGCTTCGAACTCAAGGCGCCGCTGAACCGGCCCAACCCGGCCACGTTCTATGCGCCGGGCGCGGGCGGCTATACCGATTATCCGGCCCTGGCCTGAGCGGCTGGTCCGGCATTCAGAACACGGCGCGCATCGGATAGGTGAACAAGCCGAAGTGCGCCGTGTTCAGGCCCAGGTGCGCCAGCACCGCCGCGGCCAGGCCGCCGTATTTGTAGGCCAGGCCGTAGGCCGCGCCCGCCAGGCTGGCCAGCAGCATCCATTGCCAGCCGCCCGCGTAATGCGCCAGGCCGAACAGCGCGGCCGCGACGATCAACGCCGCCCAGCATCCCCAGGCGCGGCCGCTCCATAGGTCCGCCAGCCGCTGCTGCAGGTAGCCGCGGAACAGCGCTTCCTCGGCCAAGGTCACCAGCAAGGCGTTGTTGATCAACCAGATCCAGCCCAATTGCGGCCACTTGGGCGCCCAGCCGACCACGCCCAGCGCCAGCGCGCAGCCCAGGCACACCACCACCGCGCCCGCGCAGGCCAGCAACGCCGCCGACAGCGTGGCGCGCGGGTCCGGCCCCGCCATCGGCGGCGCCAGCGCCAGCACCACCCAGAACGCCACCAGCGGCTTGTCCAGGTTCAGGTACATGCCGAAAGGCACGGCGTCCGGACTCAGCGGCGCCGGCGCGATGACCTGCGGGTTGTGAAAGCCCGGCAGCAGGTGCAGAAACAGCAGCGCGGCCAGCGCGATGAAGAGCGCATGGCCAGCGGCGCGCGCCATCGCGCCCGATGCCGGCTGGACCAGCACGGCTGCCAGGATCAGCAACGCGGGCCAGGCCAGCGCCACGGGGTCTATCGTGCCTTCGGTCCAGGCCCAGGCGTAGGCGGCGGCCAGCGGCGCCAGCGCCCAGCGGCGCGTGGCGGGCGGCCACAACATGGCGGCGGCAAGAAACAGGGCGGACCAGGGACTGAGCAGGGGCACGGGTGTGGATGGGCGTCGAAAGCGCTGAGTGTAAACGCGCCGCTTTGCGCCAGCCCGCGGGGCCGGCATGCTCACGCCGCGCCGCGAACCCAGGTATCCTGGCGCCTGCCGGATACCTGGGAGCCAGACTATGAAAATGATCGCGTGGTTGATGTTGGCGGCGGCGGTGCTGCCTTTCGTGTCGGCGATCGTCGCCAAGGCGGGCGGAAAGAAGTTCGACAACAACGATCCGCGCGCCTGGCTGGCGCGCCAGGAAGGTTGGCGCGCGCGCGCCAACGCGGCACAGACCAATACTTTCGAATCGCTGCCGTTCTTTTTTGCGGCGGTGCTGTTCGCGCTGTACACCCAGGCGCCGCCCGCGCACGTGGCCACGCTGATGGCCTGCTGGCTGGGGGTGCGGCTGGGCTATCTGGCCATGTACCTGGCGGGCTGGGGCGCGTTGCGCTCGCTGGCGTGGGCGATCAGCGTGGGCTTCATCATCGCGATCCTGTTCGCGGGCGTTTAAGTAGTAGCGGGCGGGCGCGGGTCGCCCGCTACTTCCATTCGAACACGGCGCGCGCGGTGCCGGTGTTCTGCACCGAGACCTCGCGCTGCTGCGCCTGGCCGTTGTAGGTGGCCGAAATCTTGTAGTTGCCCGCAGGCAGTTTGACCAGCATGTAGGGGCCTTCGGCCGTGGTCTGCAGGACGGACTTGCCTTGCGCATCGCTGATGGTGACGGCGACATTGGCGACGTAGTCCGCCTTGCCGTCGCGTTGCGCCGCGAACGTCAGCGCCAGCGGATAGTCCTTTGCCGCCGCCTTCATGGCTTCGGATTCGTCCAGCCCGATGCCGCCGCTGACGTACTGCACCGACCCTTGCTGCTGCACCGGCGGCAGGCCGGCCTGGGCGGTGGACAGGATGCCGGCAAAGGCCATGCTGCCCAGCGCCATCGCGGCGGCCATGGTGCAGCGTTCTATACGCTTGTTCATGAGACTCTCCTGGATAGGACGATCTGCGCGGTTTGGCGCGCGCATGAACGTTTCGACCCGCAGGCCGGCGCGGAGTTCGCGCCCGCGGGCTTCCGATATCAACCGATTGTTTCCGCAGCCTAGGTAAGCGTACCGCCTGCCGCGCGCCAGGAAAATGTCAGCCGGCTTTCGCCGCTGACCGAACCGTCCGGGGCGAAGCGCCTTTCATCCAGCTGTCCGGCGCCATCGTCCCGCAAGGCCAGTACGCTGGAGCTGCGGGTGCCATAGTTCGGACTGATGATGAACGGGCTGCTCAATAACCTTTCGCGATCCAGCGGCAGGCCGGTGGCGGGCAGGTCGGCGTCATCGGCGGGCTGGCGGTCGGCCAGCGCCGCCATCAACGCGGGCAGGTCCGGCTGCGGCCCGCTGCGCAGCACGGCTTCGAAGGCCGCCTTGGTGCGCGCCAGCTTGGGCCAGGGCGTGTCCAGCAGATGGTTGGACAGGGCGTAGATGCCGGGAGCCAGGCGCCGCGGGCCGCCGTCGCGGTTGCTGAGATACCAGGCTTCGCGCGCATCGCCCACGATCAGGTTGAAGCCGTTGTACGCCTGGCCGGCGGCATGCACTTGCGCCAGGTAGTCGGCCGGGGAGGCCGTGCCGCGCAGATAGTCTTCGACCAGCGCGCCGCGTGAAGGCGCGTTCTCGATCATCCTGCCCGGTTCGCGGAAGTTGGTGACCAGCGCATGGCGTCCGCCGGTCGTCGCGCCCATCCAGCTGCCGCCGGCCAGGCCGTCGCGGCCAGCGTAGACCTCGGGCGCGTCGGGCCATTGCGCGGCAGGCAAGGTGGGCCGTTGATGGAATTCGTCGCGGTTGGCGGCGATCAGGACGGGGATGCCCGGCAGGGCATGCAGGGCCAGTACGGCAAGACACATGATTCAGACCTGGTTGGCGGGTTTGTCGGGGATGGCTTTGCCTGGCGCGGCCGCGAAATCGGGGCCGGCCAGCGCGGCGCGCAAGGCTTCGATCTGGGCCGCCACGTCGCGCAGCGCGGGCGCGGGCGAGGCGACGGCGGCGGCCGGCATGGCCGCGCCTTGCGCAACCGCTGCGCTCATCTGGTGCAGGCTGGCCGCCAGCTGCGCCAGTTCCGCGGCGCTGGGCGCGGCCTGGTCGGCGGGCAGCGACCAGGCCGTGTCGGAAATGGCGTTGGCCACGCGTTCCAGCGCGACCTCCACCGGCCACCAGGCCAGCGCGCGGCGGCTGACCAGGCGCGGTTCGGACAGCCCGCGCTGCAAGGCGATGCGCAGGTCGGACAGGCGCGCGTAGGCGCGGGCGCGCAGGTCGTGGCGGCTGGTGGGATCGGCCTGGAACACCGTGTTCAGGTAGGCGGCCAGCGTGTCCATGGCGGCGGCGACCGCGTTGTCCAGGTTGCCGCGTT
>JALDYL010000409.1:0-2961 GCA_032153965.1 Achromobacter sp.
GTGGCCGAAGCCGACGGCCTGCCAGCAATCGGCGCAGGCGCAAGCTACAAGCGCGGCCAGAACAGCGAAGTCGGCCTGGCCGACCCTTCGGGACGCAGCGGCAAGTCCTCGTTCAATCTGTGGCAAGCGGGCGTGGATGCCAGCTGGGAACTGGACCTGTGGGGCCGCGTGCGGCGTGAAGTCGAACAGGCCGGCGCCCAGTCCCAGGCCGCGCTGGAGGCGCAGCGCGGCGTGGTGCTGGCCATCCGCGCCGAAACGGCGCGCAACTACATCCTGCTGCGCGGCGCGCAGAACCAGCTGGACGTGCTGCGCCAAACGCTTGCCAACGCCGAACGCAACCTGGCGCTGACCCGCCTGCGCCAACACGAAGGCGTCGCCACCGAATTGGACGTTTCGCAAGCCGACGCGCAGGCCGCCTCCATCGAGGCCGGCGTGCCGCCGCTCGCGCTGCGCGTCGAACAGTTGATGAATGCGCTGGCGCTGCTGCTGGAGCAGCCGCCCGGCGCGTTGCAACCGCGCCTGGCGGCCGTGGGCCCGATACCGGGCGGCCCGCTGCGAGTCCCGGTCGGGCTGCCGAGCGAGCTGGCCGAGCGCAGGCCCGACATCCGCCGCGCGCAGGCCAATCTGCACGCGGCCGTCGCTGCCATCGGCGTGGCGCAGGGAGACTTCTATCCGCGCATCACGCTGTCGGGCAACCTAGGCCTGCAGGCATTGCAGCTGCGGGATCTGGACACCGACAACGCCGGCATCTTCGGCGTCGGGCCAGCGTTGCAGATTCCCATCTTCCAGGGCGGCCGGCTGCGGGGCCGGCTGCGGCTACGCGAATCGCAGGCCCAGGAAGCGGCGTTGCTGTACCAAAAGACGGTGCTGAATGCCTGGCACGAGGTCGACAACGCCATGACCGCCTATCAGGCGCAGCAACTGACCCGCGCCAGCCTGGAACGCGCCTCGGAAAGCGCCCGCCAGGCGCTGCTCAACGCGCAGCGGCAATACGCAGCGGGCGCGTCGGACTTCGTGAACGTGCTCAGCGCGCAAAACGCGGTGCTGGCCAGCGACCAGGCCCGCGTGTCGACCCAGGCCGCGGTGTCGCTGGTGCTGGTGGACCTGTACCGCTCGCTGGGCGGCGGCTGGGAACCGCCTGCCCCGGACCTTACCCCTGCTTCGGTCCCGCAATGATGAACAGCCGCGGGAACGGCAGCAGCACGGTGCCGTCGGCCAGCGCCGGATAGGCCTCCTCGATCAGCGACTGGTAGCGGGCCAGGAAACTGGCCTGCCCGGCGCCGTCCAGCCGGTCCAGATAGGGCCGCAGCGCCGTGCCCTTGAACCACTCCACGACCGCCGCCGCGCCCGCCAACGGATGGTGGTAGGTGGTGCGCCACACGTCCAGCAGGCCGCAATGCGGCTTGAGCAGTTCGTAATACCAGGCGGCGCTATGCCGCGGCGGATGCTTGAAGCCGCCGATGGCCGCGGCCCAGGGCGCTTCGCCAGCCACCTGGCGCGCCAGGCGGTGGGCCGGTTCCTCCAGGTTGTCCGGCGTCTGCACCGCCAGGCTGCCGCCCGGAGCCAGCTTGCCGACCAGGCGGGGATAGAGCGTCGCGTGGTCAGGCACCCATTGCAGCGCGGCGTTCGCCAGGATCACGTCATAGGTCCCGGACGGATTCCAAGTGGCGATGTCGGCCAGTTCGAATTGCAGCCCCGGCAGGCGCTTCCTGGCCGACTGGAGCATGTCCTCCGAGCTGTCCATGCCGCTGACCTCGGCGCCGGGGTAGCGGCTGGCGAGCACTTCGGTGGAGTTGCCTGGGCCGCAGCCCAGGTCCACCGCGCGCTTCACGTCCTGGTTGGGCAAGGCGGCGACCAGGTCCCGCACCGGGCGGGTGCGTTCGTTTTCAAAGGCGGAATACTGTTTGGCGGACCAGCTGGTCATGAGGGTTCCTTGCGGCATTTGGACTGTCCAGCACTCTACGCCCGCCGCACCGGCGCGACAAATCCCAAAAAATGCGCCCGCCATATCCATCGGATATGGCGGGCGTCTTGCCTCAGGCCGCGGGGCTTATTCCGCCGCGAGTTCCTGCTTGGAGGCGTCCGAGCGGGTTCTCCACAGCGAGAACAGCACGCCGCCGGCGATCAGGCCGAAGGTCACCGACAGGGACACGGCGGCCGGCACCTTGCCGATGAAGCCGACCAGGAAGATCTTGGTGCCGATGAAGACCAGGACCAAAGCCAACGCGTACTTCAGGTAGTGAAAGCGGTGGATCATCGCGGCCAGCGCAAAGTACAGCGCGCGCAGGCCCAGGATGGCGAAGATGTTGCTGGTGTAGACGATGAACGGATCGGTGGTGATGGCGAAGATCGCCGGCACGGAGTCCACCGCGAACAACAGGTCCACGAACTCGATCAACACCAGCGCCAGCAGCAGCGGCGTGGCCCAGCGCACTTTCTTCGACGTCGCGGGATCGGTTTCCATCACCCAGAACGCGTTGCCGCGCAGCCCTTCCGTGACGCGCATGCGGCGCTTCAGGAACTTCAGGATCGGGTTGGACGCGATATCGGGCGTCTGATCCGCAATCATCCACATCTTGATGCCGGTGAACACCAGGAAGGCGCCGAACAGGTACAACAGCCAGCCAAAGTTGCTGACCAGCGCCGCGCCCAGGCCTATCATGATGGCGCGCAGCACGATCACGCCGAGGATGCCCCAGAACAGCACGCGGTGCTGGTACTGGCGCGGAATCGCGAAGAAACTGAAGATCAGCGCGATCACGAAGACGTTGTCCATCGACAGCGACTTCTCGATCATGAAGCCCGTGTAGTAGGCCATGCCGCTGGCCGGGCCCATGTGCCACCAGACCCAGCCGCCGAACAGCACGGCCGCCCTGATGTAGCCGGCGGAAAGCAGCAGGCTCTCGCGCACGCCGATCTCGCGGTCTTCCTTGTGCAGCACGCCCAGGTCAAAGGCCAGCA
>JALDYL010000124.1:0-13313 GCA_032153965.1 Achromobacter sp.
CCATGGCCGCCGTGGTGTTCGGCGCCGCGATCGCGCAGGGCGTGGGCGGCGTGGGCTTCGCCATGTTCGCGGCGCCGGTGGCGGCCATGTTCTTTCCCCAACTGGCGCCGGGGCCGTTGCTGACCCTGGGCGGCTTCATTTCGCTCTTGACCGCGCTGCGCGAGCGCGCCGCCATCGACTGGCCTTCGGTGTCCTACGCGCTGGCGGGCCGCGCCGTCGGCACGCTGATCGCCATCTACGCCATGACGCGCTTCGCGCCGCAGGCGCTGGGCGTGCTATTTGCCGGGCTGATCCTGGTGGCCGTGGCGCTGAGCGCGGCGGGCCTGCACTTTTCCGCCACGCCCGGGCGCGTGTCCGGCGCGGGCGTGGCCTCGGGCATCATGGGCACCATGACCTCGGTGGGCGCGCCGCCCATCGCCATCGTGATGCAGCACGCGGCGCCGCCGCGCCTGCGCGCCACGCTGGGCATGGTGCTGTTCCTGGGCTCGATCTTCTCGCTGGCGATGCTGGCCTGGGCCAAGCGCTACACGGGCTATCACGCCGGGCTGGCGCTCAGCCTGGCGCCTTTCCTGCTGGCCGGTTTTGCGGTCTCCAACCGGCTGCGCCACCGCCTGCCTCCGCGCGCGGTGCGCGGCGTGCTGCTGGCCGTATGCGCCTTGGGCGCGCTGGGCGTGCTGGCCAAGGCTTTTTGGGGACACTGATGCGGTGCGCCCCCCAAGCCAAGCCGCTACACCCGGTAATACAATGGAGACTGTATCCATTAAGCCAAACCTGCTCGCCATGACAACCTCACCCGTCAGCCCGCAAGCCGCAGAAACGCAGCACTCCGCCCCGCTGAAGATCGGCGAGCAGCATCCGCAGTTGTTCGCCGTCATCCGCGACAAGCTGCGCGAGCGCATCCTGAGCGGCGAATTCACGCCCGGCGACCGCCTGGTGGAAGGCCGCCTGTCCGAAGAAATGGGCGTGTCGCGCATCCCGGTGCGCGAGGCGCTGCGCGCCCTGGCCGCCGAGGGCCTGGTGACCATCGAGCCGCGGCGCGGCGCGTCCGTGTCGGTGCTGTCCGACGCCGTCGCCTACGACATGGTGGAGGTGCGCGCCACGCTGGAAGGCCTGAACGCCAAGCTCGCGGCGCAGCGCCGCGACGAGAAGACCGTCGAACGCCTGCAGGCTTTCCTGCGCGAAGGCACCGAGGCCGCCCGCAGCGAGCAGCTGGACAAGTTCCTGGCGCTGAACTCCCAGTTCCACGAAATGCTGGCCACCATCGGCGGCAACGTGGTGCTGACCGACCTGATGCGTTCGCTGCGCGACCGCACAGCGCTGCTGTTCGCGCCCAGCAACATGCTGCGCGCCAAACAGAACTGGGACGAGCATTCCCAGATCCTCAATGCCGTCATCGCCGGCAACGGCGACCTGGCCGCGCTGCTGGCCAGCCAGCACGTGCACAACGCCGCCAAGGCTTATACGGAAGCGCAGCAGCAGCCGCACGCATCGGTGGCCTGAACCGGCCGCGCATAAGCCGGGCGAGGCCCGCCGCGTCCTGGCGGGCAGCCGCTCTCAGGTCGCCGCTTCGACAGGATCGGACGCCGCGCCGACCACCACGCCCTTGCCGTTCTGGATCACCCACGAAACCTTCACGTCGCCATTGACGAAGGTCTGGCAAGCCATGCGGTAGCCGGCCTCGAAGTCCTCCGGGCGCAGGTGCTTGCGCTCTTTCGGCTTGATGGCATCGGTGTTCTCCAGCCCTTCCTCGATGCGGCACTTGCAGGTGCCGCACAGGCCGCCCCCGCACTTGAAGGGGATGCCGCCCTTTTCCTTGAGCGACACGCGCAGCAGGTTGCTGTTCTCGGGCGCCGTGGCGACCATGCCGCCATTGGAAATGAATGTGATCTGGACCATAGTGTTCAATGCTCCGCTGCGACCGCGCCCGGGCGCAGCGTCAGGGTCGATTCCATGCTGCCAAAGCGCGTCAGGTGGGCGAGTTCCTTGCGGGCCGCTTCCACCGACGCGAACTTTTCCAGGAATTTGGAAGGCACGCGGTTCACCACGTAGGGCGGGGTTTCTTCGGTGACGACCAGCTTGGTGTCGCCATGCAGGCGGGCGATGCAGTAGACCGCCAGCGCACGGCCGTAGAAGGCGTAGTCGTAGGTTTCCAGGATGTCCACCGCACCCTGGTCCGCTTCCGTGCGGAACACCCCAGGCTTGCTGGTCAATATGACGTACACCGGGTCCATCGCCGCTATGCCTCCAGGTCCTGGACCAGCTCGATGTCGCTGGTAAGCCAGAGCTGGCACGCCAGCCGGTAGCCCTGGTCGATGCGCTCGCCCAGCTGCTTCTTTTCCTTCCAGTTGACCGGCGGCAGATGTTCGGCCCCCGCCAGCACGCGGCAGGCGCACTTGGCGCACTTGCCCATGCCGCATTCGTAGCGCAGATGCGGATACGGAAACTGCTTGATGCCGGCCCGCACCACCAGGTTGGTGTTGTCCTTCACCACGTCGGTGTAGGTCTGGCCGCCCTTATGAAACACGATGGTAGGCATGGGTTTTCTGCTCTGGGATCTGCGGGGCCGCGGCCGTCCGGCATGGAACGCCAGACGGCCTTGCGGTGTACTCAGGCGGCAAGGCCCAGTTCGGGCAGCGCGATTTCCTGCTGCACGTAGTCGGTATAGAGCGCGGTCGTGTACAGCAGCCGCATCTGGGCCCCGATCTCGCAGATCTTCAGGCAGCGCTGCTGCAGGTCCACCGTGTTGGCGTGCTCCAGCACGATCTGGTAGCCGCGTTCGCCGTGGATTTCATCGGACACGATGTGCAGGTCAAAGAATTCCACTTCCTCGTCGGTGAAGCCGTACTTTTCACGCAGGGTCGGAGTCTGCTTGCGGTAGATGGACGGCACTTGCGATTCCAGGCCCACCACCAGCCCGGCCACCGCCACGATGGGATCTTCGCGCATGGCCACGGCGTAGCACCAGCTTTGCAGGGCGCGCGTGGTGGGCGACATGTTGTCGGGGTTGGCGACCCGCTCGCGGGTGGTGCCGCAGGCTTCGGCAAAACGGATCAGCAGATCCGTGTGGCGGTCGCCGCCGATTTCCTCTTCATACATATTGGCCAGCAGGAAGTCCTTGGCCTCGGTATAGGAATCGGGCGTGCGGGCGTACAGGTAGCCCAGGTAATCCGCGAACGGACCCACGTAGTGGTAGTGGTTCTCGGCCCAGCGCTGCAAGTGCTGGCGACTGAGCTTGCCTTCTGCCCAGGCGATGGAGAAAGGCGAAGCGTTGGCGCTCTTGCCTTTGATCGCGTTTTCCAACGCGGTGCGGAATTCATCTCGGTTCATCAGTTCAGCCATGACGCGCTCCAGGTCCAGTGGTGAAGACTCCAGGCTGGTCTTAGCCCGGGCATGATGAACATTGTATACCGTCTACTATTTCGAACTGCTAGGGCAATCCCGGAGATCGGTCAGAGCTTGCTCAATAAACAGGGACAGTACTTACGGATCAATGACTTGGCTCGCAAGCACCGCACTTGCCCGGATGAATGCGCGTAGGTACAATGAATACACTTTCAATGCAATACGGAAATACCATGAATACCCGCCACCCCCTGGGAGACGCTCCGATCGGCCAACAACTGCTGACGCATTACGCCCGCCGCGACGCCGTGCGCCACGCCACGCCGCTGTTTCCTTCGTCCTGGGCCGAGCTCTTCGCGCCGTTCCGCAACGCCCGCCTGCAGCCGCTGCGCGCGGCCAAGCCGGCCGCGGGCGCGCACGACGACGCGCCGATCTGCCAGGCCGGCTGATTTCCGAGCTTGTTCCCCGGGGTTGTTCCCGGGGTTATTCCCCGGCTGCAAGCCTGGCCCCTAGCGGCCAGGCAAAAAGATGAAAAGCGCCTAGGCGCCGCGCAACGCGGCGCCCCGCCGCCGATTCCAGGCGGCCAGCGCCAGCACCAGGACGAATCCCAGCGTATAGGCCAGCATGTCCCACCAGTCGGGCACGCTGCCCAGGATCACGCGCAATACCGGCTGCTCCAGCCGCCAGCCGAAATGCCGCGCCAGGTACTGCCCCAGTTCCACCGCATAGCCGGTGCACAGCGCGGCCAGCGCCAGCGGCAGCACATTCGCGCGGATGAAGCTGCGATACACCAGATAGGCCCAGCCCACCGCCACCACGTCGCCCACAAAGCCCCGCAACAGGGGATAGGGCGCGCCCAGAGTGGCGATCAGCGCTTCCAGCGCGGTTACGGCCAGCAGCGCGGCAAAGGCGCGCTTGTTGAAGGTCAGGATCATCGAAGCGGAAAACGCGGAAATTGAAACGGGCAGCGCGGACGTTAACGCATTTGTCAGGCCACCGCGCGTAGCCTCGTCTGAACGCGCCGGGGCAGGGCGCTGACAAGAACGAGGAGACACCAAGATGAGCACGTTCGACCCGAATGGGCGCCGGCGCTTTCTGCGCCAAGCCTGTACGCTGGGCGCCACCGGCACGCTGGCCGGCCATGCGCTGACCAGCCTGGCAGCGCCGGCCACCGTCACGCTGCCGTTCGCCAACGGCGAGCGCGACCTGATCGCCTATCCGCAAAAAAGGCCCCTGATCCGCCAGACCTCGCGCCCGCCGCAACTGGAAACGCCGTTCGCGGTCTTCAATGAAAACCTCATCACGCCCAACAACGCGTTCTTCGTGCGCTACCACCTGGGCAACATCCCCACCGCCATCGACCTGAATACCTACCGCATCAAGGTCAGCGGCCTGGTCGACAAGCCGCTGGAACTGTCGCTGGCCGACCTGAAGCAGCAGTTCGGCCAGCCGGTGGAACTGGTGGCGGTCACGCAGTGCTCGGGCAACAGCCGCGGCTTCTTCATGCCGCGCGTGGGCGGCGGGCAGTCGGGCAACGGCGCCATGGGCAATGCCCGCTGGGTAGGCATCCCGCTCAAGCGCATCCTGGAAAAAGCCGGCATCCGCGCCGGCGCGCGCCAGGTGACTTTCGAGGGCATGGACCGCCCTGTACTGCCCGGCACGCCGGAGTTCGTCAAGGCGCTGGACGCCGCCCATGCGCTGGACGGCGAGGTCATGCTGGCCTACGCCATGAACGGCGCCGACCTGCCCATGCTCAACGGCTATCCCGTGCGCCTGGTGGTGCCCGGGTACTACGGCACCTATTGGGTCAAGCACCTGGCCGACATCAAGGTGCTGGATAAAGAGTTCGACGGCTTCTGGATGCAGAAGGCCTACCGCATTCCCGACAACGATTGCGCCTGCACGCCGCCGGGCAAGGCGCCGGAGAAGACGCGTCCGATCGGCCGCTACAACGTGCGCAGCTTCATCACCAGCCTCGCCGAAGGCGCGCGCGTCGCGCGTGGCAAGCCGGTGCAGGTGCGCGGCATCGCCTTCGATGGCGGCAAGGGCATACGCGAGGTCCAGTTCTCCTCGGACGGCGGCAAGACCTGGCAGGCCGCCAAACTCGGCCGCGACCTGGGCCGCTACTCTTTCCGCGAATGGCACGCCGACTTCACGCCCAAGGCCGCCGGCGACTACACGCTGAAGGTCCGCGCCACCAACATGGCCGGTGAAACCCAGCCGCTGGACCCGCTATGGAACCCGGCCGGCTACATGCGCAACGTGGTCGAAGCCGTCCGCGTCACCGCCGCCTGAGGAGAGCGCCATGACCCGCCATTTCCGTCGCTGCCTGCCGGCGCTCGCGCTGGCCCTGGTTTGCCTGGCCCCGGCCGCCCAGGCCCTGGAGATCAAGCTGCCCCAGGAAACCGCCACGCTGCATCCCGGCACGGGGGCAGGGGCTCAGCATGCCGCCCTGTGCCTGATGTGCCATTCGGTGGACTACGTATCGTCCCAGCCGTCCATGCCCCTGGGCTTCTGGGACGCCGAGGTCAAGAAGATGGTGGGCACCTATGGCGCCCCCATCCCCGCCGACCAGGTGCCGCTGATCGTGGAATACCTGAACCAGGCCTACCCGCCGGCCCCGGCGCCGACCCCGGCCGCCAAGCCGTAGGCCGCTCGCGGCAGCAGCACCCAGGGCGGCGCGCGGCCGTCCGGCGGCGCCGCGCGCGCTCCCATCGGTCACTGGCTTAGGCGTACCATTACCCGACCCAGACCACGTCCGACAGGAACGCCTACCCGGCGCGCCGGAAGAACTCCATGCTGCAACCCGTTTCGGCCAACACTGATCTGCCCGCGGACGCGCCAGCCGCCCCCGTGCTGCAGGTCAGCACGCTGTCCCCCTTCGCGTTTCCGGCGTTCCGCATCATCTGGATCGCCAACCTGTTCGCCAACCTGGGCACCTGGGCGCAATCCGTCGCCGCCGCCTGGATCATCACCACCGAGCAAAGCAGCCCCCTGATGGTCGCCATGATCCAGGTGGCCGCCGCCTTCCCGCTGGTGGCGCTGTCCATCCTGACCGGCGTGCTGGCCGACAACTACGACCGCCGCAAGGTCATGCTGACCGGCATGCTGCTGGAGCTGGCGGGCGGCGTCTTCATCACCATCCTCGCCTTCGCCGGCCTGCTGCATCCCATCACGCTGATCGCGTCCGTGTTCTGCATCGCCATCGGCAGCGCCATCGTCACCCCGGCCTGGCAGGCTGCGGTGGGCGAGCAGGTGCCGCGCGCGCACGTCGGCAGCGCGGTGCTGCTGAACAGCGTCAACTTCAACGTGGCGCGCGCCGTCGGCCCGGCCATCGGCGGCCTGCTGCTGGGCGCCATGGGCGCGCCCTGGGTGTTCCTGCTGAACTGCTTCTGCTACGGCGGCCTGATCTGGGCGATCTGGCGCTGGAAGCGCGACCTGCCGCTGCGCCGCCTGCCGCCCGAAGGCATCCTGGAAGGCGTGGTGGCGGCGCTGCGCTACACCCAGCACTCGACCGTCACCCGCGTGGTGATGCTGCGCTCGTTCGCCTTCGGCCTGTCGGCCAGCGCGCTGTGGGCCTTGCTGCCGCTGCTGGCGCACGAACATGAAGGCGGCAGCGCGCTGCTGTACGGCTACATGCTGGGCGCGCTGGGCCTGGGCGCCATCCTCGGCAGCGTCGTCGTGCGCCGGGTGCAGGCCGCCTGGGGCGCGAGCGGCCTGATCAGCGCCGCCGCGGGCCTCTTGGCCGCATGCCTGCTGGCGCTGGGCCTGACCGGCACCTTGTGGGTGGCGTTCCCGGCGCTGCTGCTGTCCGGCAGCTGCTGGATCGGCGTGCTGGCCACCTACAACACCACCGTCCAGATGCTGGTGCCGGACTGGGTCAAGGCGCGCGCGCTGGCGCTGTATCAGACGGCCATCTTCGGCGGCCTGGCGGCCGGCTCCTTCATGTGGGGCCATTTCGCCGGCACCATGGGCGTTTCCGGCGCCCTGGCCACCGCCGGCATCATGCTGGGCATCACCGTCGCGCTGATGTACCGCTCGCGGCTGCCCGAACATCTGGACACCACGTCGCTGGCGCGGGCGGACACCACCGAGCCTGCGATGGCCGCAGTGGGCTTCAACACGCAGCACGGCGCGGTGCTGGTCGCCGTGGAGTACCTGATCGAAAAGGAAAAGCTGTCCGCGCTGATCGGCGCGGCGCACCCGCTGCGACTCATGCGGCTACGCAACGGCGCGCAGCAATGGCAGCTGTTCCGCGACCTGGAGCGCGAGGGCGTCTGGCGCGAGGTCTTTCTGGTGGAAAGCTGGATGCAATACCTGCGCATGATCGACCGCATGACGCTGGAGGACAAGATGGTGCTGGACAAGGTGCGCGCGCTGCACGCCGGCGACAAGCCGCCGGTGGTGTCGCGCAACGTCAGCTATCTGGCGATGAACGAAGCGCAGGGGTTCTCGCTGCGCCGCGATCCGGAATCCCTGTAGTCCCCGGCGCCAGGGAAAGCCTGCGCCTCAGGCGGTCGTCTCCGGCGCCCAGCCCGCGGCCGTGCGGCGCATGCGCGGCGACTCGAACGCGCAGGCCACCGGTATCGGCGCGCCGTCCGCCTCCACCAGCCGCTCGCGCCAGCGCACGCCCTGGCACATGGCCACCACGATGCCCGCCACTTCAGCGCCGCAACGCGCCAGCAGTTCCAGCGCGGACAGCATCGTCTGCCCGGTGCTGACGGCGTCGTCCACCACCAGCACGCGCCGCCCCGCCAGGCTGCCCGCCAGATTCGGATCCACGTACAACAGCTTGCCGGCATCCGGCGTGGTCAGCGACTGCACCGGCACGGCCAGGCGTTCGTCGTACCAGTACTTGCGCGAATAGCCGAAGGGCACGTAGCGCGTGAACCCCAGGCCGCGCGCCACCATGGGCGCAAACGCCAGCCCCAGCGTGGGCAGGCCCACGACCACCTCGGCGCCGAAGGCGCGCGCGCGCTCGGCCATGAAGCCGGCCAGGGCGTCGACCACCTCCAGGCTCGCATGGTTGGCGATCAGCGAGGCCACGCAGCGATCCGCGTCGCCCGGAACGCCGCGCAGCGGCAGCACCAGATAGCGGCCGTCCGGCAGCCGCGCGGGATAAGCGCGGGAATAGGGCGGGTCGACCGGCAGCGTCAGTGCGTCGGCGCTGACGATCTCCTGCCAGTACTCGGTGGTGGCGTCGAAGGCCGGCGCGCCGGCGGCAGTGAGGTCGTGTAAGGCAGTCATGCGTCGCAGAAGGTAACGGCTGCCGGTCAGCGCGCGCCGGCGGCCAGATAGGCTTCCGCCAGCGTCACCCAGTAGCTGGCCGTGACCGGCAGGATGTCGTCGTTGAAATCGTAGTCGGGGTTGTGCACCATGCAGCCCCCTTCGCCCTCGCCATTGCCGACGATGAAGTAGCTGCCCGGCACTTCCTCCAGCATGAAGGCGAAATCGTCGCTGGCCTGCAGCGGCTCCAGGTCGGGGATCAACAGCTGTTCGCCCAACCAGCCGCGCGCCACGTCCTGCGCGAACTGCGTGGCGGCGCGGTCGTTGACCACCGGCGGATAGCGCCAGCGGTAGTCCACCTTGACGCTGGCGCGATGCACCGCGGCCTGCGCGGTGGCGATCGCCGTGATGCGCTCGCGCAGCAGCGCGCGCGTCTCGGGCCGGCGCGCGCGCACCGTCAGGCGCAGTTCCACGGTCTTCGGAATCACGTTGGGCGCATCGCCGCCATGGATGGCGCCTATGGTCACCACCGCCATGTCGTTGGGATCGATCTCGCGCGAGACGATGGTCTGCAAGGCCAGCACGATGCTGGCCGCCGCCACGATAGGGTCCACCGCCACATGCGGCATGGCGCCATGGCCGCCGACGCCGCTGACGGTCAGGATCACCGTGTCGGACGAGCTGTACATCACGCCCGAGCGGAAACCGAAGTGCCCGGCCGGGTAGCCCGGCTCGTTGTGGAAGCTGTAGACGGCGTCGCACGGAAAGCGTTCGAACAGGCCGTCGGCAATCATCTTCTGCGCGCCGCCATGGCCTTCCTCGGCCGGCTGGAAGATCAGGTGCACGGTGCCGTCGAAGCGGCCGCGCTCGGCCAGCGCGCGGGCCGCCGCCAGCAGCGTGGCCGTGTGGCCGTCATGGCCGCAGGCGTGCATCTTGCCCGGGTTCTGGCTGGCATAGGGCAGGCCGGTGGTCTCATGGATGGGCAGGGCGTCCATGTCGGCGCGCAGGCCCAGCCGGCGTGCGCCGCTGCCCCGGCGCAAGGTGCCCACCACGCCGGTCACGCCCAGGCCGCGATCCACCTCGTAGCCCCAGGCGGCCAGCCTTTCGGCCACCAGCTCGGCCGTGGCGACCTCTTGATACGCCAGTTCGGGATTGGCGTGGATGCGATGGCGCAGCGCCACCATTTCTTCCTGGATGGCCTGGATCTCGGGCAGCACGGGGCCGCGGGCGGGTATGTTCATAGCGTGGCTTCCTGCAAGGGGCAGGCTTATTCCTGCTGGATGTTGGCGCTCTTCACGATGTGCGCGTACAAGGCTTTTTCCTTCTTCAGGAAAGCGGCGAAATCCTCGGGCGTGCCCTGTCCGGGCATGGCGCCGCCTTCGGCCAGGCGCTTTTGCACCTCGTCCATTTGCAGCACCGCGTTCAGCTCCTGGTTCAGCCGCCCGACCACGGCGGGGTCGGTGCCTGCCGGCACGAATACGCCGGTCCAGGTGTTGAGTTCAAAGCCCTTGAGCGCCGGCGTCTCGCCGAAGGCCTGCACGTCCGACAGCGTATCGACGCGCGCGGCGGACGTCACGCCCAGCGCGTGCAGCTTCTTCTGCTGCACCAGCGGCGTGGCGCTGGTGGTCACCAGCAGGCCCAGGTCCACCTGGCCGCCCATGACGTCGTTGGTGATCTGCGCGCCGCCGCGGTAGGGCACGTGCACCAGCTTGACCTTTGCCTGGTCCTGCATCACTTCCATCGCCAGATGCAGCACCGTGCCCACGCCGGACGAGGCGTAGGTCAGCGTGTCGGGTTTCTCGCGCGCCAGCGCGATCAGCTCGTTCATGTTCCGCACCGGCAGGCCCGGACGGGCCAGCAACACCACGGGCGCGGTGGTCACCAGGGCCACCGGCGTCAGGTCCGTTTCGGCGTCGTACTTCACGGCGGAGTTGATCAACCGGGCCACGCTGATCGGGCCGTCAAAGCCCATCACCAGCGTGTAGCCGTCCGGCTTGGCATGCACGGCCTTGGCCACGCCCAGCACGCCGCCCGCGCCCGCCACGTTGTCGACGATGACGGACTGCTTGAGGCGGTCAGACAGTTTCTGCGCCACCAGGCGCGCCGTGGTGTCGACGTTGCCGCCCGGGCTGAACGGCACGATCAGGGTCAGGGGCCGGGCGTCGGGCCAGGTGTCGGCGCCGGCCGCCGGGGCAAGGCACAGCGCGGCCGCCAGCGCGGGCACGGACAGGAACAGGCGTTTGAACATGGCAGGAGCGGGATCAAGGTGCGCGCGGAACTGGCGGCGTGGAGGAGGGCGACGGCGCCATCCTAACCAGATCATGGTAATAACTGAAATGCTATATTTTTATAGATTCATCAGACAAATCTATGACCAAACGCCCCGCTCCCGATGGCCACGCCGCCCCCGCCCGCCAGCCCACGCTGCGCCAGCTGCGCGGTTTCAAGGAAGTGGCCCGCCACGCCAGCTTCAGCCGCGCCGCCGAGGCGCTGGCGCTGAGCCAGCCGGCCCTGTCCGCCGCCATCCGCGAGCTCGAAACGCTGATGGGCGTGGCCCTGTTCGAACGCAGCACCCACCACGTGCGCCTGACGGCCGCCGGACTGGCCGCACGGGCCCAGATCGAATGGCTGCTCAACAGCTACACGCAGGGCGCCGAAGACCTGCAGCGCCTGCTGGACACGCAGGCCGCCACGGTGCGCATCGGCTGCATTCCGTCCACCATGCACCTGCTGGCGCCGGTGGTGGCGCAATGGCGCCTGCGCCATCCCGAAATCGTGCTGATCCTCAGCGACCACCTCAACGACGAGCTGATGGCCGCGCTGGGCAACGGCGAGCTGGACATCGGCCTGGGCCTGGACTTCGGCCTCACGCCCGGCGTGGCGGCGGCCTTCGTGGCCGAGGACGACCTGGTGGCGGTGTTGGCCGACACGCACCGGCTGGCGCGGCGCCAGACGGTGACCTGGCAGGACCTGAAAGCCGAACCGCTGGCCGTGCTGTCGCGCGGCAGCACCTACGAGATGATCGTGGCCACCCTGCGCCAGCTGGGTTCGGACCTGGCCGCGACCGACACCCTGAACTACACCGACACACTCTACAGCCTGGTGCGCGCGGGCTTGCGCGTGGGCCTGATCTCGCGCCTGTACACGCAGGGGCAGCGCCAGGACGGCCTGGCCATCGTGCCTTTGCAGCGGCCGCAGCTCACGCGCCGCATCTGCCTGATGGCGCGCGCGCCCGAACAGCAGGCCCGCGCCGCCGTCCGGCTCTGCCACGCCGAACTGGCCGGGCTGCTGCGCGAGCGCGCAGCCATCCGGACGCCCTAGAGAGCTGGGCGCGGGCCACGCCTTGCGCTCACCCGCTAGTTCGCGCCCGCCACGCCTCGGCCCGTTCCGCCCAGGTTCGATGAATCGCGTCCATGTTGCGCGCCAGCGTGGCGGCATCGCCAAAATTCACCCGCGAGCCCTGCAGGCGCAGCTGCGCGCGTACCTCATCCGATTCAAGCGCGCGCGCCACGTGCCGCTGCAATTGCTCGATGCGGGCCTGCGCCACCCCGCGCGGCGCGAACAGGCCGGCCACGCCGCCCTGCTCCAGTCCCGCGAACCCTTGCTCGGCAAAGGTGGGAACATCGGCCAGCTCCGCATGGCGGTCCGGCCCCGAAATGGCCAGCAGGCGCAGCCGCCGGGCGCTGGCGGGCTCCAGCAATTCGGCCAGGGACGTCAGGCCCAGCTCCAGATAGCCCGCCTGCAAATCGGTCACCAACGGCGCGCCGCCGTGATAACGCACTGCCGTGGCCGCCACGCCGAAACGTTCGCCCAGCAGCCCCACGGCCAGTTCCGGCACGCTGCCGGGCGCCGGCACGCCCACCGACAGCCCGCCCGGGTACCCGCGCAGATCCTGCAGCTTCAGCCAAGGCGAATCCGCCCTGGCCGCCAGGGCGATGGCGCTCTTGTCCGTCACCTGCGCCACGGCCGCGAAGTCGCCAGGCGAGGCATAGCCGGCCCCCTCTACAATGCGCGGCACGATGGCCAGGGTATGTTCGTTGGAGAGCAGCAAGGTATGGCCGTCCGGCCGCGCCCTTAGCAGCTCCTGCGCCGCCATCAGACCGCCCGCGCCGGGCCGGTTCTCGACCAGCACCACTTCACCCAGGCCCGCCTCCAGCCCTCGCGCCAGCAGGCGCGCGATCACGTCCACCCCGCCGCCTGGCGGAAAGCCGACCAGGATGCGCGTCAGCGGCACGGCGCGCAAACGTCCCGCCGCAACGGTCGCCAGGGCGCCCAGCGCGAGCGCGGGCAAGAGCCTGCGGCGCGGCAGTGATACGGCAGATGGCATGTTCGATGACTCCTCTCGGACGCGGACCGGCTCCGCGCAAGGCGGCAGGATAAGGAGAAACGCCCTGCAAGAAAAGCCAGTTCCCCCGGACGGCTCGCGGGCCGCGTTTCTTAACACGTTCTAGAATCAGTGATCGCGGCTCCCCGGCCTTTCGCCCGGATGCCCTCTCCAGCGGTCCTGCACATGCTCTCGTTCTCCCGCCATACCGTCTATCCGGCCGGCGTCGGCCTGCCGGCAGCCGAACGCCCAGGCGCCCTCCTGGCCGTCATGCTGGCGCTGTGCATGTCCAGCCTGGACACCGCCATCGCCAACACGGCGCTGCCCACCATCGCGCGGGACCTGCAGGCCAGCGACGCGGGATCGATCTGGATCGTCAGCGGCTATCAGCTGGCCATGGTGGCGGGCCTGCTGCCGGCCG
>JALDYL010000125.1:0-13177 GCA_032153965.1 Achromobacter sp.
CGTGCTGGACACGCAGCCCGGCAGCATCCAGGACCGCCGTTCGCGCGGCTACATCGGCCTGATCCGCAATTTCACGCGCTATTCCTGGCTGCTGATGTACCTGTTCGGCGCCGCCCCGGCGCTGTCCAGCGACTTCCTGCGCGGACGCGAGCACCCACTGCAAAAGCTGGGCGACAGCACGCTGTACCTGCCCTACGCCACCAGCCTGCGCATGAGCGACCTGGGCTACCAGAACAAGGCGCAGTCGCAGCTCAAGCTCTGCTACAACGACCTGGACACCTTCCTGGGCCGCTTGTACGGCGCGGTGACGCAGCCCTGGCCCGAGTACCAGAAGATCGGCACGCACCGCAACGGCGAATGGATCCAGCTCAACACCAACGTGCTGCAGATCGAAAACGAGTACTACTCCAGCATCCGCCCCAAGCGCGCCACCGGCCGCTGCGAACGCCCGATCACGGCGTTGGCCGAACGCGGCGTGCAGTACGTCGAAGTGCGTTGCCTGGACATCGATCCGAACTCGCCGGTCGGCATCGACGCCGACACCGGCCGCTTCGTCGATGCCTTCCTGCTGTTCTGCACCGCGTCGGACAGCCCCTACTTCCCCGCCAACGGCTATTGCCAGCGCAGCGCCGACAACTTCTCCACGGTGGTCAAGGAAGGCCGCAAGCCCGGCCTGACGCTGGACCGCGAAGGCCAGCCCATCGGCCTGACACAGTGGGGCCATGAACTGCTGGACCAGATCGCGCCCTACGCCGCGCTGTTCGACTCGGCCCTGGGCGGCAGCGCCTATGCCGAGGCCCTGGCAGCCCAGCGCGCCAAGCTCGACCAGCCCGACTCCACGCCGTCGGCGCGCCTGCTGGCTTCGCTTTCCGACAGCGGCCTGTCGTTCCATGACTATTCGCTGGACCTCAGCCGCAAGCACGCCGACGCGCTGCGCGCGCAGGCCCTGCCGGCGGAGCTGGCCGCCGCCTATGAACAGGCGGCCGCGCAATCCACGGCGGAACAGCTGCGCCTGGAGCAATCGGACACCGAGGATTTCGATACCTACGTGGCCCGCTACCACGCCGCACTGAAGGCCCCGCGCAAATAAGGCGTATCGTTAGGGTTTTGATCCGCGCCGCCGGCTCCCCGGCCGGCGCGGATCGCTCTGTCACATCAGGAGGTTTTCCCCATGCGCCGCACCGCAACATTCCTGTTGGCCTTGGCCACCAGCGTGGCGGGGATAGTCCATGCCGCGCCGCCGCCCATGCAGACCGTGGAATCGGTGGACCTGAAGCGTTACGCAGGCATGTGGTACGAGATCGCGAATTTCCCCATGTTCTTCCAGCGCGACTGCGTGGGAGACACCACCGCCGAATACACCGCGCACCCCGACGGCACGGTAGGCGTGAACAACCGCTGCCGCACCAAGGACGGCGACGTCGACTCCGCCTCAGGCACGGCCACCGTGGTCGAAGGCAGCAACAACACCAAGCTCGAAGTCTCGTTCTTCAAACCGTTCAAGGGCGATTACTGGGTGATCGGCCTGGATCCCGAATACCGCTGGTCGGTGGTCGGCACCCCGGACAGGAAATACCTGTGGATCCTGTCGCGCTCGCCGCAACTGCCCAAGGAAGAATTGGACAAGGCCCTGGACGCCGCCAAGGCCCAAGGCTACCAGCTGGACGAACTGCGGTTCACGCCGCAGAAGTAAGACGCGCCGCGGCGTCCTATCCTGCGTAATCGCGCGCCAGCCGAACCACCGTCACGCCCGGCTTCAACTGCCGCAGCGACGGCATGACCAACGTGCATTGATCATACGGCGTCACGATGGGCTGGCCGTCGGCCCAGCCTATCGTCGAACCCGCCCGCTCGAACGTCTCCAGGCCTGTCCAGGGCTCGGAAAAGCGCAGATCCATGGAGGGCGCGACCACCGCGTCCGTCACTTCCAGCACGCGCTGGTTTTCAGCATCCGGCAGCAGCCAGTCTGCAGGCACGTCCGCCGCATCCGCCACGCCCGACTCCAGCAGCATGCGCGCCACCATGTCGCGCGCCACGTCGCGCGCCGCCAGCTCGCCATGAAAACCGCATTCGATCAGCAGGGCGCAGGCATCTGCACGGGCGGGATCGCCGAACTGGCCGAAGTCGCGCATGCGCACGCCGTCCTTGTGCCCCGCGTCCACGATCACGTGCTGCGGCGCCTTCAGCCGTCGCGCCAGCGCGATGTTGCGCGGCAGGACGCCCGTCAACAGCAGGGGCGCGCCCGGCTCATGCATGGAGTGCAGGTCCAGCAGCCAGTCTGCACGTTCCACCCAGGGACGTAGTTCGGCGCCGCGCCGGCGGTCCGGCGTCGTGGGGTTGTCCAGGCGCTCGGCGCTCCAGACGCGGTTCATGTCCTCGGCGACGAAACGCGAGGCATCGTGGTTGGCGTGGTCGAAGCGGTCGAACGCATCGAGATTGCAGAATGCCAGCGTCAGGCTGCCGCGGCGCGGCCGCAGGCCCGCCGCCAGCAGGTCCTTCAAGGCCCAGGCGCCGCACAGCTCGTTGCCGTGCACCAGCGCGGACACCATCAGCGTGCGCCCCGGAAGGCCTGAATCGAAATGCCACACGCCAGGAGTGCCGGTATTGCCGGCGCGCTCGGCGCTCAGGTCGGGTACGGGAAGCTTGAATTCCATGGGTGTCGTCCGCTGCGGTACTAGGATGTTGCGATGATCCGGTTTCGGATCACTGGGCTTCGATCTTGGCGGCCTTGACCAGCGCGCCGTATTTCTTGGTTTCCTCGGCCTGATAGGCCGCCGGATCCAGGCCCGGCTGCGCCAGCACGCCGCCGGCTTCCTGCATCTTGGCGCGGAACTGCTCCGACTTCAGCGTGTCGGCCAGCGCGGTACGCAGCTTGGTCGCCACCGGCTCCGGCAGGCCGGCCGGGCCATAGAGCGCGAACCAGACGCTGATGTCCACGGACTCGAACCCCGGGGTTTCGGCCAGGGCCGGCAGGTCCGGCGCCACCGGCGAACGCTTCTTCTCCGTCACGCCCAGCGCCACGATCTTGTCGGCGCGCACTTGCGGCAGGCCCGAGGACAGCACCAGCATGCCGTAGTCCAGCTGGCCGCTCATCAGATCCGTCACCAGCGGCGCCACGCCGCGGTATGGCACGTGCTCGGCGCGCGTGGCGGTCGACTGGTTGATCATTTCGCCGGCCAGGTGCAGGGTCGTGCCGACGCCGGAAGAACCATAGTTGAAGCTGCCCGGCGCGGAAGCGCGCAGTTTCTGCAGATACTCGGCGGCGGTCTTCACGCCCGAGTTCTTGCTGGCGGCCAGCAGCATGGGCTGCGAGGCGATCACGCCCAGCGGCGAGAAGTCCTTCACGCTGTCGTACTTGACCGCGTTGTTGATCATGCTGGCGATGACCATTTCATTGGTCGAGCCCAGCAGCAGCGTGTAGCCGTCGGGCGCGGCGCGCGCCACGCGCTGCGCGCCGATGGTGCCGCCGGCGCCGCCCACGTTCTCGACCACCACGCTCTGGCCCAGGCGCTTGGCCAGTTCTTCGCCAAACAGGCGCGCGGTCAGGTCCACGCTGCCGCCCGCCGGGTAGCCGACCACCAGCGAGATGGCGCGTTCAGGATAATCGGCGTGGGCGGAAGGCGCCGCGGCAAGCGCGGAGACGGCACAGATTGCGGCTAGCGCGCCGCGCAACGGATGCAGGACGGATTTCATGTTTTCTCCCTGGGGTGCTGTGGCGGACGGCGGCGCCGTCTCATTTGATGTTTCGGGAGCTATTCTCGGACGTACACCAGGGATATTCCGTGCTGAATCAACACATTGCCGTGCGGATTCGGCACGCGCCTGCCGCGCGACGGGCGGATTTCAGGCCTTGCGGCTGGCCGTGGCTTCCCAGGCCGCTTCAGCCAGGTCGGCCAGGCGCGCGCGCGAGCGGTACAGCCGCACCTCGAACGAGATTTCCTCGCTGCGCCCGCCCAGGGCGGCCAGCGCGCCGCGGCGGCAATCCGCCGCCACCATGGACCAGGGCAGCCAGGCCACTCCCAGGCCCTTGGCGACCGCGCCATGCGCCGCGTCCAGCGAATCGCTGCGCAGGAACGGCGCCAAGGCGTAGGGCGTGGCCTCCAGGCGGTCGCCCACGATACGTTCCATCGCCAGGCCGCCCGCATACGTGATCAAAGGCACGGACGGACCGCCTTCCTGCAGCACGTAGCGGGCCCTGCCACGCGAATCCGCCTGGCTGACGGGCACGAGCTTGTCGGTGCCCAGCGTCATGTAGCGGTAGCGCCCGGGGCTCAGTTGCACAGACAGGGCCGGATGCTCGTAGCAGCACAGCAGGTCCACCCGGCCCTGCTCCAGCCGCGCCGCCATATCCTGCATCATGCCGGTGGACAGCTCGACCTGCGTGCCCTCGGTCAGCACCTTGGGCGTGCGGTGGCGCAGGCGCGCGATCCAGTCCGCCACCAGCGTGCGAGCCAGGCTGCGGCCGGTGGCGATGCGCAGCACGGCCTCGCCGCCCGCGCCGAAACTGCGGATGCGATGGCGCACCTGCCCCATCTGCTCCACCACCTGCGTCGCGGTCTTGAGCAGGGCCTCGCCTTCGGCGGTCAGGACCACCGGCTGGCGCTGGCGCTCGATCAGCGGCGCGCCCGCCCAGGCTTCCAGCGCGCGGATGCGCCGGCCGAACGCAGGATGGGTCACGTGGCGCAGCTCGGCCGCGCGCACGAAGCTGCCGGTCTGCGCCAGGGCAATCAGATCTTCAAGGAGTTTCAGGTCGGCCATGGGCGTCAAGCTTACGCCATCGGCCGGCCGTTCACTTGGCGCCGAGCCCCATCATCGCCAGGGTGGCGCGGGTCAGGTCGCTATCCGGATCTTCCAGCTCGTTGACCAGGTCGAAATGGTTGCAGTGGGGCGTCGGGATGCGGGTGGAAGCCAGCCCCGCGGCATTCCAGGCGGCTTCGTATGCCGCCGTCTGGTTCTTGAAGCCCTGGGTCTCCAGCCCGCCCACTGCCAGCAGCATCGGGCCAGCGCGCTCCGGCAGATGGAAGATCGGGCTTTGGTGCGCCGCCTGCTCGGGCGTGAGCTGCAGCCAGGTGTTGGGCAGGACGTCGCACAGCGGCCGCAGGTCGAACAGCCCGCTCAACGCCAGCGTGCCCTTGATCACGTCGTCCGGCACGCCATAGCGCGCGGGCCACCCCGGCGCGACCAGCATGCCGGCCAGATGCCCGCCCGCCGAGCTGCCGCTGACGTAGATCCTCTCGGGGTCCACGCCATAGGCCGCCACGTTCCGATACAGCCAGGCCACGGCGGAACGGACTTCGCGCACCACCTCGCCCAGCGTGGCCTCGGGCACCAGCGTGTACTCCAGGGTAGCCACGGCGGCGCCTGCGGCGTTGAAGGCCTCGGCCATCACGGGCGCGTCTTCCTTGCGCTGCGCGCGCCAGTAGCCGCCGTGGATGAACACGAACAGCGGCGCCGGCGCCTGCGAGGCGGCAGGCAGGAACAGGTCCAGCCGTTCATCCTGGCCCATGCCGTAGCGCAGGTCCAGCACACCGGGGCGGCGCGTGCGCACCCGAGCCGAGGACTCCGCATAGCGGCGCACGCAGGCGTCGAAATCCGGCACCGATTCGCGCGCGTTGTATTGCACCTCGCGCTCGGCGATGGTGGGAAAGAAGAGATCGATGTCGGTGTTATGCATGCCTGGCCTGCGATTTGGGCTGCGAATTGGGCCGCGATTGGGGCTGGGAAATAATGCGCTCGATGAACTGCGCGGTCTTGCGGTAGTGCGCGGCCAGCATCGCGACCGAGCCTTCCACGTCGCGCGAGATGGCGGCGTCCAGCAACTGGCGATGCTCGTCATCGACGTTGCGTTCCGGCCCGTAGGCGGTCGCGCCGGCGCGCGCCGGACGGCGGTAGCGCTCAGTCTGCGCGTAGAGCTGGGTGGACAGGTCCAGCAGCCAGTGGGAGCGGCAGGCGCCGATCAGCGCGTGGTGGAATTCCAGGTGGCGCGCCTCCAGCAGTTCGTCCAGCTCTTCCGAAGGCTCGGCGGCGGCCTCTGCACGCTGCGCGGCCAGCGTCAGCGCATGGTAGGCGCCGACCAGACGCGTTTCCCAGGCGTCGTCGGCGTTGGCGAGCGAACGGCGCAGCGCATCGCAATCGATCAGGATTCGGGTTTCACAGGCATCCCACATTTCCTCGACCGACAAGGGCGCGATGCTGAAGCCGCGCGAGGTGGTGCTGATGACCATGCGCTCGCTGCGCAGGCGGTTGAGCGCTTCGCGGATGGGCGAAAAGCTGCTGCCATAGCGCTGCTTCAACAGCTCCAGCCGCAAGGACTGGCCTGGCGCGAAGGCGCCGCGCATGATGTCGCGCCGCAGCAGGCGGTAGACCTGCTCGGACAGCGTGATTTCCTCAATGCCGGCGCTCCCGTCCGATCCGGGATCGTCCTGGCGGGAAGCTTTGATTCTAGGCTTCAAGATGGTCTCCAGATGTCAGCGGCCGGGGCGCGTATCCGCGCACAGGCGGCCCATTCTACCCGTGCGCTCCGGGCCCCAGGCGGCGCGTGTCCGTCCCGCTCTTCGGATCCACGACCCGCGGCGCATGGCCCGCTCATATGCCCAGGTAGCGCTGCGCCAGCTCGGGCTGGGCAGACAGTTCCGCGGGCTGCCCCGACCAGGCCACCCGGCCCTTGTCCACAATGTAGTGACGGTCCACCAACGTCGCCATTTCGGGCAGGTTCTTGTCGATGACCAGGATGGTCTGGCCTTCGGCCTTCAGCGCCCGCAGGCAGCGCCAGATCTCCTGGCGGATCAGCGGCGCCAGCCCCTCGGTGGCTTCGTCCAGGATCAGGAGCTTGGGATTGGTCATGAGCGCGCGGCCCACCACCAGCATCTGCTGTTCGCCGCCCGACAGCGTCCGCGACGACTGGCCGCGGCGTTCCTTCAACCGCGGGAACAACGTGTAGACCCGCTCCAGATCCCATCCCCCCGGCGCCGCGCGCGAGGTCGCCACCAGGTTTTCCTGCACCGTCAGGGATCCGAACACGCGGCGGCCTTCAGGCACCAGTCCCACGCCCAGGCGCGCCACGCTGCTGGGCGCGGAGCGGCCCAGCGTCTGGCCGCGGAACTGCACCGCGCCGCCGGTGGCGGGCAGCATGCCCATCAGGGTCTTGATCGTAGTGGTCTTGCCCATGCCGTTGCGCCCGATCAGCGAGATCACCTCGCCCTCGCTGGCCTCGAACGACATGCCGAACAGGACCTTGCTGGAGCCATAGCCGCCCGTCAGCCCTTCAACCTTCAACATGTTCTTCTCCCAGATAGGCGGCGCGCACTTCCGGATGGCGGCGCACTTCCTCGGGCGACCCGCTGAACACCACGCGGCCATAGACCAGCACGCTGATGCGGTCGGCCAGCGCGAACACCGCGTCCATGTCGTGCTCCACCAGCAGGATGCCGTAGTCGCCCTTCATGCCTTGCAGCAGCCGGGTCATGCGCGCCGATTCCTCGGGCCCCATGCCGGCCATGGGCTCGTCCAGCAGCAACAGCCGCGGCGCACGCGCCAGCGCCACCGCTAGTTCCAGCTGCCGCTTCTCGCCGTGCGCCAGGTCCGCCGAACGCACATGGCGGCGGTCCTCCAGCCCCACGTGCGTCAGCCACTGCATGGCCTCGGTCTTCAACGCCGCATCATGGCGCGGATTGGACCAGGCCTGGAAGGCGCGGCCGCCCTTGAGCATGCGCGACAGAATCACATTCTCCAGCGCGGTGTACTCCTGGCACAGCTCGGTGATCTGGAACGAGCGGCCCAGCCCCAGGCGGGCGCGTTCGAAGGCGCGCAGCGCGGTCACGTCCTGCCCGTCCAGGTGGATGGTGCCGGAGTCAGGCCGGATCTCGCCGCAGATCTGCGCGATCAGGGTGGACTTGCCCGCGCCATTGGGGCCGATGATGGCGTGAATCTCGCCGGCGCGCACGTCCAGGTCCACGCCATTGGTGGCCACCACCGCGTCAAAGGCCTTGCGCAGCTGCGTCAGGCGCAACAGGCTGGCGCTTGCATCAGTCGGCATGGCGCGTCTCCAGCAGCTTTCCGAACAGGCCCTTCTGGCCCCACAGCACCACCAGCACCAGGATGGGCCCCATGTACAGCAGCCAGTGTTCGGTCAGGGACGACAGCATCTGTTCCAGTCCCAGGAACACCGCCGCGCCCGCGATCGGGCCGAGCAAGGTGCCCACGCCGCCCAGGATGACGATGGCCATGAGTTCGCCGGACTTGGTCCAGGCCGCCATGTCGGGCGTCACCAGCCCGGCATAGTTGGCCCACAGCACGCCGGCCAAACCCGTGCCCACCGCCGACAGCACGAAGGCGCTGAGCCGGTACGGCGTGGGCGCCACGCCCAGGTTGATGGCGCGTCGCTCGCTCTGGCGCAGCGCCTGCAGCACCATGCCGAAACGCGAGTTGGTCACGCGGATGCACAGCAGCGTCCACACGGTCAACACCGCCAGGCACACATAGTAGAAAGTCATGGGGCTTTCCAGATTGATGCCGGGCAGCTCATTGCGCTGCGGAATCATCAGGCCGTCATCGCCGCCGTAGAACTGCAGCGACACCAGCACGAAGTACACCATCTGGCCGAACGCCAGGGTGATCATGATGAACTGCACGCCGCGCGTGCGCAGCGCCAGATAGCCGAACAGCCAGCCGGCCAGCGCGCACACGATGAGCGCTATCGGCCACACCACCAGCGCGGCATTGCTGCCGGCCCAGCCGAAGATCGGACCGGCCTCGGAAGTATGGAACGCAATGATGCCGACCGCGTAGCCGCCCAGCCCGAAGAACATGGCGTGGCCGAAACTGACCATGGCGCCATAGCCGATCACCAGGTCCAGGCTGACCGCGGCCAGGCCGTAGATCAAGAAGCGCGTCACCACGCCTATCAGGAACGGCGAGCCCGAGGCCAGCGCCGCGGCCGGCAGCAGGATCAGCACCGCCAGGCCGGCCAGCCCCCAGCGGGCGCGGTTCGTAAGTGTGTATGCCATCTTCATCCTCGCGCCGGGAACAGTCCGCCCGGCTTGGCGATCAGCACGATCGCCATCAACACATAGATGCTGGCCGAAGCCAGGCCCGCGGCCAGCGGGTCCGCCGTGGCCGGCGAAAACACGGTCGACAACAGCTGTGGCAAGAAGGCCCGCCCCAGGCTGTCCACCATGCCCACCAGCAAGGCGCCGGCCAAGGCCCCGCGCACCGATCCCACCCCGCCGATCACGATGACCACGAAGGTGGTGATCAGGATGCGTTCGCCCATGCCGATTTCCACCGCCAGCAGCGGCGCGGCCATCACGCCGGCCAGCCCGCACAGCAGGGCGCCCAGGCCGAACACCAGCGTGTAGAGCTTGCGGATGTCTATGCCCAGCGCGTCGACCATCTCGCGGTCGTCGGCGCCGGCGCGGATCAGCATGCCGATGCGCGTGCGGTTGACCAGCCACCACAGGCCCACGGCCACCAGCGCGCCGATGGCAATGAACGACAGGCGGATCAACGGATACTGGAAGCCGGGCGCCAGCGTCACCGCGCCTTCCAGGAAGGAGGGTATGCCCACCAGCGGCGGACGCCGGCCGAAGATCAGGCTGACCGCTTCGTTGGAGAACAGCAGCAGGCCGAAGGTAGCCAGGACCTGGTACAGGTGATCCCGCTTGTACAACTTGCGTATCACCAGCACCTCGACCGAGATGCCGTACAGGCCCGCCCCCAACAGCGCCGCCAGCACGCCCGCAAGGAACGAACCGGTGGTGCCGATGGCGTAGGCCGCGCAGTAGGCGCCCACCATGTAGAAAGAGCCATGCGTCAGGTTGACCACGCCCATGATGCCGAAGATCAGCGTCAGTCCGGCCGCCAGCATGAATAGCATGGCGCCGAACTGCAGCCCGTTGAGCAGCTGTTCAAACAGAAGCGTCATGACGGCATCTTGCAGAGTTGCGCGTAGGCATCCTTGTCATCGGATACCAGCTTGCGGACCAGCTTCGGCGACAGACTGCCGTCGCTGCCCTTCTCGATGCGCATCAGGTACAAATCCTGGATCGGATGCTGGTTGGTGTTCATGCTGAACTTGCCGCGCAACGACGTGAACTCGGGCTTGCGCAGCGCGGCGCGGAACTCCGCCGCCTTGGACAGGTCGCCGCCGGTGGCCTTCAGGCCCGCGCCGATCAGCTGTGCGGTGTCGTAAGCCTGCATGGCGTAGTCCGTGGGCACACGGCCGTAGGCGTCCTTGAACGCCTGCACGAAGGCCTTGGATTGCGCGTTGTCGAAGTCCTGCGACCAGATGCCGGTGATGTAGGCTCCGGCCGACGCGTCGCCCGTGGCCTGGATCATGCGCGCGTCCATCGAGAAGCTGGGCATCAGCATCGGGATGCTCTTGTTCAGCCCGGCCGCCGCATATTGCTTGACGAAGTTGATGCCCGTGCCGCCCGGATGGAACTGGTAGATGGCGTCGGGCGCCAGCGAGCGCAGGCGCGCCAATTCCACCGAAAAGTCCGATTGGTCGAGCTTGGTGTAGATCTCGGCGACCACCTCGCCCTTGTAGGTGCGCTTGAAGCCTTCGATGGCGTCGCGGCCCGCCTGGTAGTTGGGCGCCAGCAGCACGACCTTCTTGTAGCCCAGTTCGTTGGCCGCCACGCCGCCGGCCGTGTGGAAGGCGTCGTTCTGGTAGGACGCCACGAAGTAATTGGGATCGCACTTCTCGCCCGCGAAGTTCGACGGGCCGGGGTTCAGGCTGACGTAGAACGCGCCGGACTTCACCACGCTGGGCACCACAGCCGCCAGCACATTGGAGAAGTTCACGCCGGTATAGAGCTTGACGCCCGATTGCAGCAGGCGGTCGGCCGCCTGCTTGGCGTTGGCGGGCTTCAGGCCGTCGTCCTCGATCACCAGCTGCACCGGCACGCCGCCCAGCTTGCCGCCGCCCTGCTTGATGGCCAGGTTGAACGCGTCACGCTCGTCTTCGCCGATGTAGCCCGCCGGCGTGGACAAGGTGGCGATGAAGCCGATCTTGACCGGTTCCGCAGCGTGAGCCGCTCCCATGGACGCCGCGGCGCCCAGCGCGACGGACAACGCGCCGCCCAGAATCTGTTTCTTGATCATGTTTTTCCCCTTGGAGACTGCGTTGCCCGCCGCCCGCCGGCGGCCAGGCGCTTTAGACGGCGACCACCGGATGGCGCAACGTGCCTATGCCTTCCACGCACGCCACCACCACGTCGCCCGGCCACAGCCATTCCTGCGGCTTGCGGCCCGCGCCCACGCCTTCCGGCGTGCCGGTGGCGATGATGTCGCCCGGCTCCAGCGTGATGCCCGCGCTGATGTCCGAGATCAGGAACGGCACCTTGAACAGCATGTGCCGCGTGTTCGAACCCTGCTTCTTCTCGCCGTTGACCGTCAGCCACAGGTCCAGCACCTGCGGATCCGGGATCTCGTCGGCGGTCACGATGCAAGGGCCGAAGGGCGCGTAAGTATCCTGGCCCTTGGAATAGATCCACTGGCCGGCGCGGCGGCAATCGCGTGCGCTCATGTCCAGCATCACGCTGTAGCCGAACACATAGGACAGCGCATCGGCCTCGGCCACGCGCGAGGCGCGGCGGCCCATGATCACGGCCAGCTCCACTTCCCAGTCCAGCTGCTGCGTGATCTTGGCGTTGTGCTCGATGGCATCGCCCGGGCCGATAACGGTGGTGGGCGGCTTGGAGAAGATCACCGGCTGCTTGGGCAGGTCGGCCGAGGTATCCAGCGTGCGGCTGGATTCCGCCACGTGCTCCACGTAGTTCAGGCCGATGCCGAAGATGTTCTTGCGCGGACGCGGGATCGGCGCCAGCAGCTTGACATTTTCCTGCGGCAGCGCGCTGCCCACGGGCCAGTTGCCGCGATAGGCCTCCATCAGCTTGCTGGCCTGCGCCACGGCCACGGGGCCCAGGTCGATGAAGGCCAGCATATCGTCGGGCAGGTCCACGCCGCCGGCGCGGCCCAGCAGGGCCAGGTCGATCACATAGCCTTCGGCCAGCGCGCCCAGTCGGGCAGCGGCGGTGGGATGAGCGCGAAAAGTTACCAAGCGCATAAGAACTCCATAAATTCAGGACGAGTTGAGTCAGGCGCGCGGGCGCAGCCCGCGCGGCGGATGAAAATTCGGTGGGGAACGGGCAGCGCTAGATCAGCACTTGGTGGCCGTCGTTTTCCTTGACCGCTTCTTCGCGGTAGAGCGCCAGCGCGCGCATCACGGGCAGGTCGTTGAAGCTGAACAGACAGGCGTCGTCGTTGGACGAGAGGTTGACGTGTTCGTGGATGGCCCAGGACGGCACGCAGAAGATGTCGCGTTCGGTCCAGTCATAGCGCTTGCCGTCGATGATGGAATAGCCGCTGCCCTTGGCCACCTGGTAGATGAAGCTGCCGGTATGGCGGTGGGCCTTGGTGTGCTCGCCGGGCCGCAGCAACTGCATGCTGGCGCCTATGGTGGGCATGACCGGGCCGCCCGTAGCCGGGTTGACGTATTCGAGCAGGATGCCGTCGTAGGGGCTGCCCGCGGTGGTGCGCGCATAGCGGCGCAGCGCCTCGTAGGTGGGTTCCCACTCGTACTTGAAGAGCGGCGAATACGGCTTGGTCCAACCGGACACTTGTGGCCTTAGCGCCGCGTTGGCCCAGGCGGCGGTGGTGTCGTCCACCGGATAGGTCACGGCCTGGTTCAGATCCGGGTGCACGGCGTAGAAGCCGGCTTCCATGGCGTTGACCAGCGGGATGTCCAGGCCGTCCTGCCAAATGCAGGTGGTGCCGTCCGCGGCCACGCCATGCTCGTGCCAGGTGCCGTTGGGCGTCAGCACGAAATCGTTCGCGCCCAGTGTCATCTTGTGACCATCCACCACGGTAAACGCGCCGCGTCCTTCCATGATGAAGCGCAGCGCCGAATGCGAATGCTTATGGGCGGAAGCGAGCTCGCCGGGCTTCATGACCTGCAGGCCCGAATACAGCCAGCCCACGGCGGCGGCCACGTCGCGCCGGCCGGGGTTGTTCAGGTAGATCACGCGGCGGCCCGCCTCTTCGGGCGAAACCAGTTCGGCGGAACGCAGCACGTGGCCGCGCAGATCCTGGTAGCGCCACACCACCGGCACCGAGGCCGAGCGCGGCGCCCAGGGCTCGATCTTGTTCGCCACCGTCCACAGGGCGCCGGTTTCCA
>JALDYL010000126.1:0-13131 GCA_032153965.1 Achromobacter sp.
TCGACATCAGGCCCAGGTCGGTCAGGCCCTGGATGTTCGAGTGCCCGCGCAGCGCGTTCATGCCGCCGCCGGCGATGCCGATGTTGCCCAACAGCAGCTGCACCATCGCGCCCGTGCGGATGATCTGCGAACCGATGGAATGCTGCGTCCAGCCCAGCGCGTAGAGGATGGTCGCGGCGCGGTTGGTGGTGGCGGTGGAAGCCAGCATCTCGCACACCTTCAGGAACTTGTCCTTGGGCGTGCCGCAGACGCGCTCGACCATGTCCTCGGTGTAGCGCGAGTAGTGCTTCTTCAGCAGCTGGTAGACGCTGCGCGGATGCGCCAGCGTCGGATCGGTCTTGACGTAGCCGTCGTCGCCGCGCTCGTAGTCCCAGCTGGCCTTGTTATACGTGCGCTTCTCGGCGTCGTAGCCGGAGTACAGGCCCGCGTCGAACGCGAAGTCTTCGCGCACGATGAAGGAAAAGTCCGTGTAGTTGCGCACGTACTCGTGCTGGATCTTGTCGTTGTCCAGCAGATACTTGATGACGCCGCCCAGGAAAATGATGTCGGTGCCGGTGCGTATGGGCGCGTAGAAGTCCGCCACGGATGCCGAGCGCGTGAAGCGCGGATCCACGACGATCAGCTTCGCCTTGTTATGGGCCTTGGCTTCGGTTACCCACTTGAACCCGCACGGGTGGGCCTCGGCGGCATTGCCGCCCATGATCAACACTACGTCCGCGTTCTTGATGTCGACCCAATGGTTCGTCATCGCTCCACGGCCAAACGTCGGGGCAAGACCTGCCACCGTCGGGCCATGTCAGACACGGGCTTGGTTATCGAATGCCAGTATCCCCATGCTGCGCACAGTCTTGTGCGTGATGTAGCCGACCTCGTTGCTGCTGGCCGAGGCCGCCAGCATGCCGGTGGTCAGCCAGCGGTTGACGGTCTTGCCGTCCGCGGTCTTCTCGACGAAGTTCGCGTCGCGGTCCGCCTTCATGAGCTTGGTGATGCGGGTCAGGGCGTCGTCCCACGACATCCGCACCCACTTGTCCGAACCCGGCGCCCGGTATTCCGGGTACTTGAGGCGGTTGGGGCTGTGGATGAAGTCGATCAGGGCCGCGCCCTTCGGACAGAGCGTGCCGCGGTTGACGGGGTGGTCCGGATCGCCCTCGATGTGCATGATGCTGGCGCGGGCATTCTTGGAGCCGTCGCCCAAGCCGTACATCAGCAGACCACAGGCGACCGAACAGTAGGGACAGGTGTTGCGCGTTTCAGTCATGCGCGCAAGCTTGTACTGGCGGACTTCGGCCATGGCCGTGCCGGGGGCTGCCCCCAGCAAAGCCAGGCTGGAGCCTGCCAGCGTCGCACCGGTCACCTTGAAGAACTGGCGGCGATTCATGTTGACCATGAAACACTCCTCTCCTGGTGAAATGAAGGAAGCCGCCGGCCTGCCGAGGCAAAAGCCCTACGGTTTCCAAGGATATTTTTTCCGAGTATAGGCTTTGCGCGGCGGGTGCGCCATGGCATCCGGCCCCAAAGAGACCGTCCTTATGTCCGAAATTTGGCGACCAAATAGGGTTTTTTCGCAGATTTTGGATGATCCGGCGGCTGCTACCATTCCCGGCTGCCTGGACTGGCCCACAAGCTCCCGATTCGGGGACGCCGCGCCGCCAGCCTTCCACTTGTCCCCCGCATGACCGTAGGAGCGCCGATGCGCCGCCTTGTTGCCCTGGCCCTGTCCATCACCGCCGCGCTCGCGCCCGCCACGCTCATCCGCGCGGCCCCGGCCGCCCTGACCCCGGCGGCGGCCGCCACCGAAGCCGCCCACCAGGCGGGCATGGAAGGCTATCTTTACTTCTACCCGCTGGTCACGATGGACCTGACCCGCCGCCAGTTCACCCATCCGTCACGCGGCGCCGAGGGCGCGCCCGCCAACACCTTTCTGCATGGGCGCGCGCTGCCGCAACCGGGCGCGGCCACGCCCTGGGCCAATCCCGACATGCTGCGCAGCATCGGCTGGCTGGACCTGACGTCCGGGCCGGTGGTGCTGTCGGTGCCGGATACCCAGGGCCGGCTCTACACGCTGACGCTGCTGGACATGTGGACCGACGTGTTCGCCACGCTGGGCAAGCGCAGCACCGGCACGGCCAAGGGCAATACGGTGATCGTGCCGCCGGGCTGGAACGGCGTGCTGCCCTCGGGCATGGCCCGCATCGACGCGCCCACCGCCTACGTGTGGGCCAAGAACCTGATCCAGGCGGACGGCCAGGCCGACTATCCCGCGGTCCACGCCCTGCAGGATGGTTTTGTGCTGACGCCGCTGGCGCAATGGAACCTGCCCGCACAAGCCCAACGGGTGAAATCCGACCCCTCCCTGAATCTGCGGATCCCGGTGCGCGAGCAGGTCGAATCCATGCCGACCGACGCCTACTTCGAATATGCGGCCGAGCTGCTGCGCAAGAATCCGCCGCATCCCACCGATCAGCCCATACTGGCCAAACTGCGCGGCGCCGGGCTGATTGCCGGCCGGCCGTTCGACTTCGCCCAGCTCGACCATCCCGCCAAACAGGGCTTGCGCCGCGGCCTGCGGGCGGCGCGCGAGCGGATGACGGCGGCCGCAGGCGGCACGGTGCGCAACCTGAACGGCTGGCACCAGGAAACCGCCAGCATCGGCGTCTACGGCAATTCCTACCTGCGGCGCGCCCTGGCGGCGCAGGCGCAGCCGGGCGCGGGCCTGCCGGAAGACCTGAGCGTGCTGCTGCTGGCTGCCGACAGCCAGGGCGCGCCGCTGGACGGCGCGCACGGCTATACGCTGCATTTCGCCAGCGGCCAGCTGCCGCCCGCCGCCGCGCTGTGGTCGCTGGCGGCCTACGACGCGCAAGGCATGCCGTTCGCCAATCCGCTGAACCGCCATGCGCTGGGCGACCGCGATCCGCTGCGCTACAACGCCGACGGTTCGCTGGACCTGCGCATCAGCCATGCGCCGCCTGCTCCCGAAGACCAATCCAACTGGCTGCCCCTGCCCGCCGCTGGAGCCACAAGCGTGCTGCTGCGCGTTTATGCGCCCGAGCCCGCGCTGCTGGACGGATTGTGGATGCCGCCCGCCCTGCTGCGCGACGTCCCGCCCGAAGAGGCGGCGCAAACCCCGCCGGAAAACACCGAAAAGACGCAACCATGACAGGCGCCTGCCGCTACCATAGGTGTTTTATCCGAGATTGAACGCCCGCCATGGACGAAGCCTTTAGCCACCAATTGTCGATGACCATCCTGATGACGCCGGACATGGCGAATTTCTCGGGAAATGTGCACGGCGGAACCATCCTCAAGTATCTGGACCAGGTGGCCTACGCCTGTGCCAGCCGGTACGCCGGCCAATATGTGGTGACCCTGTCCGTGGACCAGGTGGTGTTCCGCGAACCGATCCACGTGGGCGAACTGGTGACCTTCCTGGCAGCCGTGAACTACACCGGCCGCACCTCGATGGAAATCGGCATCAAGGTCGTCACCGAGGACATCCGCAAGAAACTCGTGCGCCACACCAACAGCTGCTACTTCACGATGGTGGCGGTGGACGAACAGGGCGCGCCGACTGCGGTGCCGCCGCTGGAGCCGCGCAACCTGGAAGAAAAGCAGCGCATGGAAGCCGCCCGGCTGCGGCGCGAGCTGCGCCAGGAAATGGAACGCCGGCACGGCGAGATCAAGCGGGAAACCACGCACGACGCCCAGCCCTGAAACGGGATTCCCGCGCCCCAAAATAAAACGAGCCCAGAGGGCTCGTTTTTTCATGCGCGGCGGCTGCGGCCGGGCCAATTTCAGGCGCGTTCCGCCGAGGCAGGAGGCGCCGGCGGCGTGGCGGCGGGCTCGCGGTCGCGGCCCACCATGCGCTTCAAGCCCAGCCACTGCTGCGACCAGAAGCCGCGGCCGTAATCGCGCCCGCCCAGTTCCGCCTGCTGGTCGTGGATGCCCGTGGGGCCGTAGCCCACACCGAAGCGGGCGGTGCGGAACAGCACGTCCCAGATGGGAAACAGCGCCGCGAAATTGTAGCCGCCCACCGGTCCCGGTGTGGAGGCGTCATAGGCGATGGAATGGTGATGGCGATGAAAACGCGGGCTGACCAGCAGGCGCTCGCCCAGCGCGCCAAAATGCATGCGCAGGTTGGCGTGCGAGAAGCTCTGCGCCAGCTGGGTGATGGCCACCACCATGACGAACTGCGCGGGCGGCACGCCCACCAGCTGCGACACGAACACCACCAGCACGTCGCGCAGCATGTCGTCCAGCAGATGGTTGCGGTCGTCGCTCCAGATGGTCATCTGCCGCTGGCTGTGATGCACCGCATGCAGCGCCCAGAGCCAGCCGAAACGATGCTGGGCGCGATGGTAGAAGTAATCCACCGCGTCGAACAGCAGCAGGTAGATGATCAGGCTGACCCAGGCCTTGTCCGTCACGCCGGGCCAGTACTGGTCCAGCTGGAACGGCGCGAAGCCCCAGACATGCAGCTGGCCGAACACGCTGTCCCACAGCGGATCGATGGTGAAGAACAGCAGCAGGCGGAACGCGCCCAGCCGGTGGATCAGCGTGTACAGCACGTCGATGCCGATCTGGCGGCGGTCGGTGACGGGCTCCACGGGGCGCAGGCGCTGCAGGGGGCCGAACACCAGGACCAGCACGACGATCTGCAGCAGGCCGACCAGTAGCCACATGGTGGCGTCGTAGCCGTCCTCGATGAAGTTGCTCATGCCCAGGTGGAACAGCGCGGGCTGAATCGCCGTTTCGAAGAGCCATTGCTGGCACTCTCCGAACAATTGACTAAGCGTATCCATGATCAGTGATGAGTAGCGATCCAATCGCGATAGGACGGGTGCGTGTCCAAGGTAGCAAAACAATAGCCCTTGCGCTGCAAACCTTCAATCAGCGGCTCCAGCACGGCCGGCGCCCAGGGGTCCTGGCGCGACCAGATGCCCAGGTGGGCCAGCAGGATGTCGCCGGGCTTGATGTTGCGCAGGGCCTGGTCCAGCAGGCGGGCATTGGGGTATTTGTCGCTGGGCAGTTCATCGCCCAGGAAGCCGGCGGGCGCCCAGCCCACGTGTTCGAAGCCGCAGGCCTTGGCCGCCTTCAGCAGCGCGGGCGAGGTCTTGCCGCCCGGCGCGCGGTAGATCGGCAGCATGTTCTTGCCCGTCATCTGATGGAAACGGGTGACGGACCGCTTGATCTCGGCGCAATACTGTTCGGGCGTCCATTCGGCGCGCTTGCCCGCGTCCGGACCGGCGCTGGGCTTGACGCGGAACTTGCCGCCGGGAAGGTCGGCCTGCCAATAGACGTGGTCGTAGGTGTGCGAGCCGAAGACATGGCCTTCGGCGGCGCGCGCCTTCCACCAGGGCGCCCACACGTCGTCCAGGCTGGAGCCGTCGGTCAGCGTGCGTTCGTTGGCCAGGAAAAAAGTGACCTTGACGTTGTGGCGGGCCAGCACGTCGGCGATCAGCGGGGCCACGCCCATGTGGCCGGTATCGAAGGTCAGATAAACCGGCTTGTCGCAGGTGGCGGGCGCGGTCATCCCCAATGCAGGCGCCAGCAGGGCCAGCAGGGCCGCCGCGCGCAGCCGTTTTGCCGTCCGGCCACCCCAAGGCGCAACAGCCCCCTTGGAGACCCGACGGCTCTTCTTACCTTGTGGGAGCATGGTTCAAGGTCCAGACACCGTGGGGCGACTTGCCCACCGGCACCTGATTGACCACTTTCTTCTGCTCCAGGTCCACCACGGTGAGCTTGCGGGCCCAGCGCGAGGTGACCAGCAGGGTCTTGCCATCGGCCAGCACGTCCATGCAATCGGGTCCGCCCGGCACCGGGAAGGTATCGGTCACGGCCAGCGTCTGCAGGTCGATGCGGCTGATGGAGTTGGCGGTGCGGTTGCTGACGAACAGGTGGCGCTGGTCGCCTTGCGCGCGGAAGGCGTGGGCGCCGGCGGCGGTCTTGATGCGCGTCACCAGCTTGGCCGGGCCGTTGCTGACATCGTAGGCTTCGACGTAGGAGTCGCCGGTCAGCGCCACCAGCAGCGTCTTCTGGTCGGGCGTCAGGAACACGTCGGCAGGCGTCTTGCCCACCGACACCGTCCACTTCGGCGTCTGCGTGGCCAGATCGATGGCGATGAGCTGATCGCTGTCCTGCAGCGTCACGTAGGCCGTGGTGCTGTTCTTGTCGATCATGATGTGGCTGGGCGTCTTGCCGGCCGGAATGCGCTTGACCAGTTTGAGGTCGAAGCCCTTTTCCAGCGGATGCCAGGAATAGATGTCGATGTGGTCCAGGCGGTTGGCCGCGGTCACGAACCACTTCATGTCCGGCGAGAATTGCAGCTGGTAGGGGTCGACGATGCCCGTCAGCGTGCGCTGCACTTCACCGGTCTTGGGGTCCATCAGCGTGATGGAGTCGCTGGTGGCGTTGGCCACCATGAGCGACTTTTGATCCGGGGTCAGGTACAGGTGATGCGGCTCCTTGCCCGTGGGCACGCGGCGCACTTCCTTGTAGGTGGCCGGATCAACGATGCTGACGTTGGCGTCCAGGGAGTTCAGGACGAAAATCGGGGTCGAGGCCGCCGCGGCGCTAAGCGCCATCCCTACGCCGAACAGGGCGTAGCGGACAAAATGCATGGGGTTCAATTTCTAGGTCCGGCAAAGGGGGTATCGGGCAGGGTCCCGGTGCCCGCCATTTTAGGCATAGCGGGCTGACAAAAGCGCGTCGCGCCGCGCCAGCCGGACAAACGGACACGCCTGTTGCGACCCAGCAACAGGCGTGCGCCGATTACTCCACGAAAACCGGAAAAATCATTTCTTGCCAACGGGTTGCGCGTCGGCGTCGGTCCAGGTTCCGGCACTGATATCGCGTTCCCGCAAGGCCGCCGCGCGCGTCGAGGACGAGGGCCCCAGATCGGCTTCCAGCACGCGCCCGTCGGGGCCGACCACAAAGGAATCGATGCCGGTCTGCCCGTAGCGGGCGGGCCAGGCGACGATGCGGTACGAGCTGCCGTCGGCGCCTGGTATCACCTTGTACCGGTAACCGTAGTAGGCGTCGTCCAGCGGCACTTCCGGTCCCATGCTCAGCGCGTCCAGCCCGTAGACCTGCTGCGGGGCGCCGGGCACCTCGGGCCAATACAGGCCGTCGCGTTGCCCCGGACGGCTGACTAGCCGGCTCGCGTAGCGGCCCTGGCCCACTCCGTCCTTGTAACGGCCCTGAGCGGCCTGCAATTCCCGCAGCGTTTCGATGGCGGTCAGTTCGTTACGGCCGATCGCGCGGCGGCGGATTTCCGCCGTGCCCGCCGCCGGGTCGAAACGCCAGCCCTGTCCGGCGCGCACGATGGGCACGGGCAGGGTCCAGCCCGAATCCCCGACCGCCAGCCAGGAGCGGCCGCCGTCGGCAACGATTTCGTGCTTGCGCGACCAGGCCGCCAGGAAGCGGTAGATATCGTCCTGCGCCACGCCGCCCGGCACGATCTTCCGGTGATTCGGCCCCAGCACCTTGGCCAGTCCGTCCAGGTCGCCAGTGGCCATGGCGTCGACGAAGGCGTCGGCGGCAGCCTGCGGACTCGGATAGAGGCTTTGCGCCGCGGCGGGGGCCGCCAGGCCCAGCGCCAGCAGCGACGCCGCGCACAGTGCGCGCAAACGAGCAATGGTCATGAGAGTTCCCTTGTCCATGGTGCTTATCTCCGGCCGCCGAAATGTCCGCCGCCGCCACCGCCGCGTCCGCCACCTGCGTGTCCGCCGCCACCGCGCGGGCCGCCTCCTCCGCCGCCACGGTTCATCTCGCTGCGGCTATGCTGCTGCCGCATCTGATCGCCGTTACCCGCGCCGCTCAACGCACTGGTGCTGTTGGAAGCGCGGCCGCGGTCGCGTGCGGCCGATTCATCGGCGCGCTGACGCTGGGCTGCGGCCTGACGGTCCTGCGTGGATACGCTGCTGGAAGGCCGGCTATGCTGCGCCTGCCCGCCGCCTTGCGCCCGGTCGCGGGCGCCTTGTCCGCCCTGCCCGCCTTGCCCGGCTCGCTGCCTTTGCCCCTGTCCGCGGCCCGCCGCGGCATCGCCCCTGCCCGCCCCCTGGCCGCGACCCGCGCCTGGTTCGGAATGGCCAGGTATGGATTGCCCGGTGCGGCCTTCGAACGACTGCGCCGCGCGTTCGCGGGCGGCATCGCGGGAGTTGGGCGCCGCCGCCGCGCCCGGCGCGCGGCCGCCCTGACCCTGCGCCCGGTTCTGCACGCCGGCCTGGCGCTGGCTGTCGAAGCGCTGGCGGCTGGCCTGGTCCGCATACGGCGTGTTGCCGCGGTTGGCGGGGTTGTGCTGCCAGGTGGTCCTGTTGTTGTTGATGTTGTTGCGGTCGATGCGCTGGTTGACGTTGATGTTGTTGTAGCGGTTGACGTCGATGTCGACGTCGTTATGCCCCCAGTCGAACCCGCCCCACATGGAGTTGACCGCGGCCACGCCCAGGCCGAAGCCTATGCCGGCCACCAGCGAGGTGGCGAACACCGAACCCGGCGGCGGCGGATAGTAATAAGGCGGGTAGGAAGGATAGGCCCAGGCGCCGTAGACCACGGTGGGGTTGTAGCTGGGCACGTACACCACCTGCGGATCGGCCGGCTCGATCACCACGACCGTCTTGTCATTGGTCGTGCTGGAGGTGACCTTCTGCTGCGGCGTGCTCTTCAGATTGCCGGCCTTCTGCGCCTGGACGCGCAGCCGCTGGACGGAGTCCATGACGGCGTCGGGCTGCGCCAGGAAGGCGTCGCCCACGGATTTCACCCAGTCTGGCTGGCGGCCCATCATGTCCATGACCGAGGGGAACGCCACCAGGGATTTGACGCTGGGATCCCAGGATTCGCCTTCGACCGCCTTGACGGCCTTGTCGCCGGATTCCGAAGTATGCGCGGCCGACCATTTGGCGGCCGCCGCGACATCGTCGGGGTAGGTCGCCCCCATGAGGATTTGCGAGAGCAGCGAATCCGGATACAGCGCCACCGGCGCCATCAATTGATCCAGTTGCGCGTTGTCCAGCTTGGTCTGCGCCGTGGCGGGGAGGCAGGCAGCCAGCCCCAGGCATAACCAGCCGATGAACCACTGTTGCAGTCGACGCATTTTCCGTTCTCCGTGAATCGCAAAGCCTGAAGCCACAAGCCTGGAGGGTACTGCCGGATATCGCGCTGACAATATATGCCTAACGCCGGCGCAGGGGAAGCGCCGGCGCCGATCTGTCCTGGTTCACAGTTTGGCGACGGAAACCTCGGTCGCCTTGACGAAGGCCAGCACCTCGGTGCCGACCTGCAAGTCCAGTTCCTTGACCGATCGGGTGGTGATCACCGAGGTCACGATGCCGGCCGGCGTATCCACGTCCACCTCGGACACCACCGGGCCCAGGATGATCTCCTTGATCTTGCCGCGGAACTGGTTGCGGGCGTTGATGGATTGAATGCTCATGGTCTTGCTCCTGGAGTAAGGGCTGCGTCATGCCGCCCGTGCGTGAATCTTCGGACGCGGCTTCAGACCGCCAGCCTCAGGTGCCGGATCTGGATGACGGGCGCCAGGGGCCGGTCAGCGTCCGGCGTGTCTTGCTGGCGCAACGCGGCGCGCAGCACGCGGGCCTCCAGCGCGGCAAACGCGGCCGAACCGCGCACGCGCGGACGCGCGAGCCCGACGCGCTCGTCCAGCGCCACGCCGCCTTCGTCCAGCACCAGGATCCGGTCCGCCGCCGCCACGGCCTCGGCCACGTCGTGGGTCGCCAGCACGGCGGTAAAGCCCTGCTGGCGCCAAAGGTCTTCCAGTAGCTGCTGCGCCTCGATGCGGCTCAATGCGTCCAGTTCCTTGAACGGTTCGTCCAGCAACAACAAGCCGGGACGGCGCGCCAGGGCCCGCGCCAAGGCCACGCGCTGGCGTTGCGGCTCGGACAACTGGGCGGGCCAGTCGTCGCCGTGGCCGTCCAGGCCCGCCAGCCGCAAGGCTTCGGCGGCCTGCGCCGTGCCCGGCAGACCCAGGGCCACGTTGTGCAGCACGGTCTTCCAGGGCAACAGGCGCGCGTCCGGCTGCAACAAACGCACGCGGCTGTCGGGCGCCCAACTGGGAAAGTTGTCGAACAGCAGCGGCGAGCGGCTGGGCGCGCCACCCTGCTCGCCGCTGGGCGCCAACTGGCCGGCCAGCAGATGCAGCAAGGTGCTCTTGCCGCTGCCGGCGCGTCCGACCACCGCCACGAATTCCCCGGCCGCAATCTCCAGGTCCAACGGCTGCAGCGCAATGCGGTCGCCATGGCGTTTGGCGAGCTTGCGCAAGGTCACGCGCAGCGCGGATTGAGGTTCGGCGTCGGACGCGTCATCGGGCTCGGTCCGCCCGCGCACCTCCAGGTGCTGCAACAGTTCGAACTCATTGGGATTGATGAACATCATCGCGGCCTCCAGTGCAGCAGCCAGCGCTCCAGCGCGCTTACCAGCGCCCCCGAGCCCAGGCTGAGAACCGCGTAGAGCGCAATCGCCAGCAACAGCGTCGTCGCGCCCGGCGGGCCGCTGTCCCGCAACTGCGGAATACCCAGGCCCGCCGGCGTCGCGAACAGTGCCAATGCAATCAGGGTCAGCCATAGAAGTCCCAGCCCCTGCCTCAGGCCCGTCAGGATGAACGGCAACGCGCCCGGCAGGAGCACGTGCCGATAAAGAGACCAGCCGTTCAAATCATGGGATCGGCCGGTCTCGACCAAGGCCGGATCCGCCGCGCGTATGCCGCGCACCGTCTGGTACTGGAGCGGCGCAAGCAGGCTCAGCGCCGGCAGCGTATGCCTGGCTGTCTCGCTGCCACCCAGCCACAGCGCCGCGAGCAGCGCGCCTCCCAGCCAGCGCAGGGCCGGCGTGTCGGGAGCGGCGTAGGCGTGGGTGCGGCGCATCGGTCAGACGCTGAAACCGCCCGCTAGCGCGAGCCGGCCCAGATCGTAGGATTCATTGGGAACGGCGGCGCGCGGCAACACCTGTTCGGACAGGCGCTCCACCGAGTCCTCCAGCCGCCGGCGGACTTCCGGGTCTATTTCGCCCACGCCGAACTCGTCCACGCGTACCTGCGCATCGGTGGCATAGACGCCCGCCAGGATGTGGCGCGCGCCGAGCGCGGACAGCACGGGCTTCAAGCCATACTCCAGCGCCAGCAGATGCGCCGGGCTGCCGCCCGTGGCGATGGGCAGCACCACCTTGCCGGCCAGGGCCTTGGGATCCAGCAGGTCCAGCACCGCCTTCAAGCCGCCGGAAAAGGAAGCCTGGTAGACGGGCGAGGAAATCAGCACCGCATCGGCCGCGGCCACCCGGGCGCGCAGCGCGTTGGCCGCGGCGCCGGCGTAGTTGCCTTCGATCAGGTCTTCGGCCGGGATGTCGCGTAAACCCAGTTCGCCGACGTTCAAACCCCGCGGCCGCAGAATCCCTGCGGCATGCCGCAGCAGCACCGAGGAGCGGGAGCGCTGCGACGGACTGCCCGCGATGGCAAGTACGCGGGCATGAGCCCAGGGGCGTGGCAATGACATGGAAGTTCGCTTCCTGCTATGGGTTCTAGGAGTCGAACCGATTCTGTCATTGCCGCGCGGCGCCGGAAAATACTTAGTCGATATGAGGTTATGTTGAAGACCGGCTTAGGCTTCTTTTGGAAATATGCGGTTCCGCGGCGCGCCCGGATCATCCTCCTTATGCAGGACTGGATTGCGCCCTACGGCGAGCCTATACTGGATTGGCGAGTTGCTCCCTATTCCTTTCCCTAAAGGAGAGGCAACATGTATAAGCACCTGCTCGTCGCCGTGGACGGTTCCCTGCTGTCCGAATCGGCTTTCAAGCGCGCTCTTGTTTTCGCCAAGGAAATGGGAGCCACCATCACGCTCATCCGCGCCATCCCGGAGGACCACCTGCTGGTCTACCAGGCCGAAATGCTGGGCACCACGCAGGCGCAGCATACCGACCAGGCGCGCAAGAACGCGCAAACCTATCTGGACAACCTGGAAATGGAAGCGCGCCATGCGCTGGTGCCGTGCAACGCCGTGGTCACGGTCAACGACCATCCCCACGAGGCCATCGTCGAGGCGGCGCAGAACCAGGGCTGCGACCTGATCATCATGGGCTCGCATGGCCGCCACGGCATGACGGGCTTCCTGCTGGGCAGCGAAACCCAGCGCGTGCTGGCGCGCACCAAGCTGCCGGTGCTGGTCTACCGATAACCGCGCGGCCGCTCAGGCGGCGGCCAGCGCGTGCTGGAAGGTGAAGCTGTCGGCGTACATGTGGTCCAGGCTGGCGCCGCGCGCGGCCAGCAGGCTCTTGGCCTCGTGGATCATGTCCGGAGCGCCACAAAGATAGATCGCGTGTTCCGATAGATCCTGGTGGTCTTCCATGACGGCCCGTTGCACATGGCCGCGGCGGCCCTGCCAGTCCGCGCCCGCGCGCGACAGCACCGGCACGAAGTTGAATTCGTACAGCCGCCCGGCCCAGCTTTCGATCACGTCGCGCAGGTACAGGTCCGCTTCGGTGCGCATGCCCCAGTAAAGCGTAACGGGCGGGCAGTCTTCGTTGTCCAGCAACGATTCCAGGATGGCCTTGATGGGCGCGATGCCCGTGCCGGTAGCCATCATGATGAGCGGCCGCCAGTCTTCCTCGTGATAGCTGAATACACCCAGCGGCGCCTCGATTTCCACGCTGGCGCCGGCTTGCGCCTGGCCCAGCCAGTGGTCGGTATAGCGGCCGCCGGGAATGCGGCGCACGTGGAAATCCACCAGGTTTCCGGCGGGCGCCGACGCCATGGAAAAGCTGCGCGTTTCGCCATCGGGCAGAACGACGTTCATGTACTGGCCCGGCACATAATCCATGCCCGCTTCGGGCAATGCCAACGTCAGGTGGATGACGTCGTCGCAATAGCGTTCGATGCGGTGGATGGTGGCCGGCAGGCGGCGCGGCTCCGGGAACGACTGCCGGCTGCTCGCCACGCTGATGCAAAGATCGCCCAAGGGGCGGGCCTGGCAAGCCAGCGCATAGCCTTCGGCCGCCTCTTCCGGCGTCAGGGCCATGGGGAACTCTTGGTACTCCACGGCGCCGGACTCCAGTTTGATGCGGCAGGTGCCGCAACCGCCGAAGGTGCACTCGTGCGGCAGCTTGACCGCCGAGCGCTCGGCGGCCTGC
>JALDYL010000410.1:0-2917 GCA_032153965.1 Achromobacter sp.
GTGTAGAGCTTGAACAGGCTGCGCGGATGGCTGGTGTTGATGGGCTTGCCGTCGGCGGCCTTGGCGGTGAAGTGCGTGTAGCTGGCCGCGATGTTCCAGTTGGGCATGATCTGCCCGGTGGTTTCGAGCTCGAAGCCTTCGACCTTGGCGCCGGATACCGCGCGATAGGCCTGCGTGCCGGGCATGCCTATGACCGACTCGCCGGGTATGGCCTGGGCCAGGTTGTTCTGGCGGGTCTGGTACAGCGACACGGCCGCGTCCAGCAGGCCGTCGAGGTAAGACGCCTTCAGGCCGATCTCGTAGCTCTTGCCGTCGATCGGCGGCAGGATGGAGCCGCTGGGCGAACGCGCGTTCTGCGGCTGGAAGATCTCGGTGTAGCTGGCGTAGGCCGTGTAGGTCTTGTTGATGTCGTAGATCAGGCCCGCGTAGGGCGTGAACTGGTCGTTGATCTTGTATTGCCGCTTGCTGCCGAAGTAGGTCTGGTTCGTTTCCCAGTTGCTCCAGCGTCCGCCCACGATCAAGTGCAGCGGATCGGCCAGCGAGAACCGGCCCACGGCGTAGGTTCCGGTCTGCTTGACCCGCATGTCGTCCGCTGGCGTCTTGCGGCTGGACCAGCTCGGTTCCGCGATATGGTCCTGGCGCCAGTCGAAGAAGCTGCCGATGGCGGGCTTGGCCCCCACCATCAGGTACTGGCCGATGTCGCTATGGTCGTCCACGCTCATCCAGCCCAGGGCCAGTTCATGCTTGCGGCCGAACAGCTGGAACGGGCCCGACAGCGTCAGGTTGATGTCGTCGCGCGAGCGGTCGCCATCGTAGTTGTTGAAGTTGCTGCTCATGCCCGTGCCGCTGGTCCGGTCCGGATAACCGCCGCGGTAGAGCTGCTTCATGCGGTATTCGCCCTCGTTGTGGCTATAGGCGGCGCGCGCCTTCCAGTCGTTGGCGAAGCGGTGGCTCAGGTCCACGAAGGTGGTGGTCGATTCGGTGTCGATGCGCGCCCAGCGCGTGTTGTTGGCCACGGACCGGTTGAAGTCGGTGCGCGAGCCGTCCGAATAGAACAGCGGGAAACCGCTGCCGAAGCCGTTGCTCTGGTTGCGCTGATACTCCAAGCCGATGGTGAGCAGCGTGTCGGGCGTGAGGTCGGCGCTGATGACGCCATACAACGTGCGCTTGCGCGAATCCAGGAACGTGACGTAGCTGTCGCCCTGGCTGTAGGCGGCGACGAAGCGCGAGCGGACGCGTCCGTTCTCCGTCAACGGCACGGACAGGTCGGCGTCGCCGCGCACGTAATCCCAACTGCCGGCGCTGGCGCTGCCGGACAGCGCGAACTCGCGCAAGGGCTTCTTGCGGATGAAGTTCACCGCGGCTGAGGGATTGCCCGAGCCCGTCATCAGGCCGGTGGCGCCGCGCACGATCTCCACGCGGTCGTAGATGGCGGCGTCCATGTCGGTGGAGCCGTAGTTCCATTGGCTCAGGATCGGCGCGTTCAGGCCGTCGAACTGGAAGTTGTCTATCGCGAAGCCGCGCGCCGACAACGACAGGCGGTTGCTGTCGCTGCGGGTGACGGAGATGCCCGGCGCGCTGGCCAGGATGGAGCCGGTGTCCTGCAGTCCCTGGTCCTCGATCTGCTGGCGGGTCACCACGCTGACTGATTGCGGGGTCTCCCGCGGCGACAGCGTCAGGCCGGTTGCGGTGCTCATGGCCTCGGTGTTGTAGGTATGGGTGCCTTCGGTGGTGCCGGGGATGCCGGCGCCCCGGACCGTGACGGCCGGGAGCTCGGCGGGCTGGTCGGCGCCGGATGAGGCGCTGGATTGCGCGTTGGCAGTGTGGTAGGGCAAGGCTGAGCACAGCAAGGCCGTGCGGACGGCCAGGGTAAGCAGATTCGCCCGGCGCGTAAGCGCGCGCGGCGGGGACAGTGCGGGGGACATGAACACAAGCTCCGGCTGAAAAATTTGGTAATGAGAATTATTGTTTTTGCTGGAGACTTGAACGTATGCCGGAAGATGCGATGCGTATTCCGAACGCCGCCGCATCAACCCGAGCGGGCGTTCGCCAAAGGCGCGGACTGCCGTTGCAGCCAGGCCCAGCCTGCCGCGCTCGCCGCGACGCAGGCCAGCATCGCAAGCGCCAGGCCCAGGGGCCGGCCGTAGATCATGGGCACGCCCCAGCCGCTGGCGACCGAAAAGGCCAGCATCTGGGCGAAGCCGAGCACCGAGGCGGCGGTGCCGGACAGCCCTGGCGCACGGGCCAGGATGTGCAGGGTCATGGCCGGGACGCACATGGCCAGGCCGCAGGTGTAGATGGCGGGCAGGATGACCGCCCAGGGCAGGGCGGGCCGCCCGGCGCCCGCGGCATACATGACGCTTGCCAGGCAACTGCCGCCCATCAACAGGTACGCCAGCCAGGTGATGCGTTGATCCGTCCAGCGTCCGGCCTTGCGCGCCGCGAACAGCGCACCCGCCATGGCGCCAATCACGAGCGGCACGAACAGATATGCGAAATCCGTTACGGGCAGGCCCAGGACGTTGGCAATGAAGTCTGGCGCGGCGCCGATGAGCAAGCCCTGGGCCGCGAAGATCAGGCTGAAAGCGGCGGCGAGCGCGACGAATCGCCGGTCCGCAAGCAGCGCGCCATAGCCGCCAGCCAATGCGCGCCAGGACAGCGGCCTGCGTCGGCTGGCGGGCAGGGTCTCGGGGAGCCGCCAGGCGCATAGCGTCCAGGCGGTCGCGGCCAGGGCGGCAAGCATCACGAAGACGGCGCGCCAGCCCAGCTGCGCCGCCAACTGGCCGCCGATGATGGGCGCCAACGCCGGCGACAGATTGAACACCAGGATGAGATAGGACATGACGCGCTGCGCCGCCGGCCCTTCGTAGCAGTCGCGCACGATGGCCTGGCCCACCACGATGCCGGCGCCGGCGGA
>JALDYL010000127.1:0-13056 GCA_032153965.1 Achromobacter sp.
CCCCCACGCCGAGGAAATCGTCATCACCGTGGGCGCGCAGCATGCGCTCTACCTGCTGGCCGACCTACTGTTCAACGAGGACACCGTGGTCGGCATGGAAGACCCCGGCTATCCCGACGCCCGCAACATCTTCGCCAGCCACACGCGCAACCTGCTGCCCCTGCCGGTGGACGAACAAGGGCTGTGCACCGGCACCCATCTGCTGGGCTGCGACTACATTTTCGTCACGCCGGGCCACCAGTGTCCCACCACCGTCACGCTGTCGCCGGATCGCCGCCAGGGCCTCTTGACGCTGGCGCGCCAGGCCGACAGCCTGATCATCGAGGACGACTTCGAAAGCGAAAGCCGCTGGGGCGAAGGCGCGATTCCCGCCTTGAAGAGCCTGGACCGCGACGGCCGCGTGATCTACGTGGGCAGCCTGGCCAAGTCCTTCGCTCCGGGCCTGCGCATCGGCTACATCGTGGCGCCGCGCGAACTCACCGCGGAACTGCGCGCCCTGCGCCGGCTCATGCTGCGCCACCCTTCGGCCTACATCCAGCGCGCGTTCTCGCTGTTCATCTCGCTGGGCCACCACCATTCGCTGCTGCGCAAGCAATCGCAGGCCTACCAGGAACGCGGCACCGAACTGGCCCGCGCGCTGGCGCGGCACCTGCCTGACTTCAAGGTCATCCCCATCACGGGATCCTCTTCCTGCTGGCTGCAAGGCCCGCCCTGGCTCAATGCCGTCGAACTGTCCGAGGCGGCGCTGGCCGAAGGCGTGGTGATCGAGCCGGGCGACGTCTTCTTCATGAACGGCGCCGACGCCCCGCGCAACTTCCTGCGGGTCGGCTTCACCTCGATCCGGCCGGAACACATCGAGCCCGGCATCGCCAGGCTGGCCAAGGTCGTCGACCGCTACCGCCGTGCCGCCGCCGACGAGAAAAAGGCCCCTGAGGGCCCGGACCTGCATTCCCTAGAGCATTTCGTCTCGTAGGTAGTACCAGCGGTACAGCAGGCCCTGGCCCAGCCTGCGGAACGGCGCGAACATATGCCCAGGCAAGGGCGAGTCGTAGATCGGCAGGTCCCAGGCCACGCCGTCCTTGCCCATCATGCGCTGCGCCAGGCGCTTGCCCGCGTGGGCCGAGAACGCCACCCCATTCCCTCCATAGCCGAAGGCGTAATAGACAGGCTGCGCCGGATCGGGCTGCGTCACGCGCGGCATCATGTCGTGGCTCACGTCGACCCAGCCCCACCAGGAGTAGTCCACATCCACTCCCGCCAGCGTGGGAAACTTGCGCGCCAGGCCCTCGCGCAGCAGCGCCAGATGGCGCGGATGCTGCGCGTCGGCGCCGCGCAAGGCGCTGCGGCTGCCGATCTGCATGCGGCCGTCGGGCAGCAGGCGGTAGTAGAAGCGCAGGGTCCGCGTGTCGGTGATGAACACCGTGCTCTTGAGGCCCGCGGCATCGCGTTCCGCCGGCGTCAGCACCCGCGTCACCAGCGAATTCGACAGCACCGGCATGATGCGGTTGTCCAGCAGGCGGTTGACGCCCTGCGCGGTGTAGCCGCCAGTGGCGAACGCCACGCGCCGCGCGCGCACGTAGCCGTTGGGCGTCTGCAGCCGCACGCCGCCGTTCTCGGCGCGCCAGCCCAGCACCGGGCTGCCCGGATGGATACGCACGCCCAGCGCCCGCGCCTGCCGCATATAGCCGTAGGCAAGCTTCAGCGGATGCACGCCCACGCCGTCCGGCTCGTGCATCGCGCCCACCGCCTCGCGGTCGTACACGTAGCGCTCGCGCAATTCCTCCCGGCTCAGCATCCTGGCGTCATAGCCGAACACCTCGCGCATCACGCGGGCTTCGTTTTCCAGGAACGCCATCTTCTTCTGGCGGTGCGCCGTGTACAGGTGGCCGCCCGGCTGCGCGTCGCAATCGACCTGAGCCACCAGGCTCTTCCAGTATTCGAAGCCTTCGCGGATCTCGGCGTCCAGGCGCTTGGCGGTCGCCAGGCCCCAGCGCGCTATCCATTGCGAACGGTACAGGCGTCCGGACGCGTTCTGGCCCTGTCCGCCGTTACGGCTGGTGCAGCCCCACACCGCGCGGTTGGCTTCCAGCACCACGGCCTTCACGCCGAAATCGCGCGCCAGCGTCAGCGCCGCCGACAGGCCGGTAAAGCCCGAGCCCACGATCACCACGTCGGCGTCGATATCGCCGTTGACGGGACCGTCGTCCTCGGGCGGTTCGCCGGCGGTCGCGACCCAGTAGGTGGGCGCGTAATCCTGGCCGCGGCCGGGCGGGGACACCAGCGGATCGTAGGCCGGGTTGTAGGCGCTGATCGCCGTCCGGCCAGCGGGGGCCGGACCTACAGATTGGAAGGACATTTGAGTATCCATGCGGCGTTCCGGTTGCTGGGTGCGGGAGGCGTCCTCAACCGCGGGCCGGCAAGGCCGGGCGCTGCTTGCGGTAGGCGTTCTTCACGCGGATCTTGCCGTCCTGGAAAGTGAAGACGTCCACCATGTCCGCCTCCACGCGGGAGCCGTCGGCGGCGGTGCCGGTAAAGGTCGATTCGGACACGCCGCGGTCGCCGGCGACCCAATGCGTGCCGTCCCGCCACTGCGCATCGGGAAAATTCGTCCAGGCCGCCATGAAGGCCGCCCGCACCGCCTCGCGTCCCTCATGCCGCGCGCCCCATCGCTCGGGGCCGGCCACGGTCTCGAACACGCAGTCGTCGCTCATGAATGACATCAGGGCGTCGATATCGTGGCGGTTCCAGGCCGCCGCGAAATCGGCCAGCATGTCCGCGGTGACGGTCTTCTGCATTGCATACCTCCGGTAGACGCGGGCGCGATGCGCGCCAGCATTCAGAACCTAAGGTAAGTGAGCCCCCCGGCAGGGTCTAGAACCAGAAGCGGAAAATCGCTTGCACCAGAAGCGACTTCGGGTGGCGGGCTGCGCAATGCGCTCCCCGCCACCCGACTCCGTGCATTGCGGCTTGCAGGACGTCCGGCTACAGCGTCATCCCGCCATCGGCCGTCAGGCTGGCCCCTGTCACATACCCCGATTCAGCGCTCGCCAGCCATGCCGCCAGCGATGCGATTTCGTCGGCGCTGCCGGCCCGCTGCAACGGAATCAGCGGCACGATCGCGTCAAGATGGTTGACCGTCATATCGGTCTGGATCGGCCCCGGCTGCACGTTGTTGATCGTGATGCCGCGAGGCGCGAGGTCGATGGCGATGCCCTTGACCATCGTCGCCACCGCCGCCTTCGTCATCGCGTATACGCTCACGGCGGGCCCGCCAATGCGGGCAGCCACGCAGCTGCCAATCGTGACGATGCGGCCGCCACGCACGAGTTGCTCGGCGCCGGCCTGGATCGCCAGGAATACGCCCCGCACGTTGACGGCCAGCATGTGGTCGAGATCCGCCACACTCACGTCGGCCACTCCGCCCAGCTTCAGGATGCCGGCGTTGATCACCACGACGTCGAGCCGGCCGAAACGTTCGACCGCCTGCGCGACGGCCTGTCGAATCGCGTCAGCGTTCGCGCTGTCGGCATGGATGGCCAGCGCCTTCGCCCCGCTCGCCTCGATCGCGGCGGCGGTCTCGCGCGCTCGCTCGGGCGCCGAGATGTAGGTGAACGCCACGTCCGCGCCGTCGGCCGCCAGCCGCCGGGAAATGGCGGCGCCGATCCCGCGAGAACCTCCGAAAACGATTGCGGCTTTGCGCGAGCCGCCGGAAGTGCCTGTCATGATTCGCTCCTTGGTAGACCGATGGGTCAATTTGCAGCCGGAAAAAGGCCGGCTATCGAAGCGGCGAATTCTCCCGTTTGCATCAAATCGGTCAATGACGAAAAGATTGACAGGCAATCCAACAAATTTGTACTTCTCTGCGCTCCTTCCCTCAGAACGCCGCCGGCGCCAGCCAGGCGGCGACTTCCGCAGGCTCGATTGCGCCCCGCAAGCCGATCAGCACCAGCGATGGCCCGTCCAGATCCGCGGGCGGCCTGGCCTGCGTGTCGTAGCGCACGCGCCGGCCCGCCAGTTGGACCAGCACCAGGCCGTGCCGGTCGGTGCGCACCCAACCTTTGGCGCGCAGCAATTGCCTGGGCGCCTCGCGCAACCTGCTGGCTAGGCGGTCGGCATCGAGCAGCGCCGGCGCGCGCCATAGCCAGCTCTGGAACGGATGGTCGGGTTCTTCGGGCGTTACCGCATGGACGTGTCCAGGATGGCCGCAGGCGCCGCTGGCGCATTGCTGCGCGATGCGGCGCGCGGCGCCCTCGCTTTCGTCCAGCAGATGACGCAGATCCACGCGCCCTTCCCGCGCCTCCACCATCGCGGCGCCGTGACTCGCCGCAAGCAGCCACTGGCGCAGCGGCGGCAGTTCCTCCGCGGACACCAGGTCAGTCTTGTTAAGCACCAGCAGGTCCGCGGCCTTGAGCTGGCGTTCCAAGGTATCGGCCAGCAAGGGGTCCGCCGCCAGCGCGCGCACGTTCGCGGCATCGGCCAGCACCACCACGCCCTCCAGCTGCAACATGGGATCGGACATGCCGACCTGCGCGATGCGTCCCGGGTCCGACACGCCGCTGGCCTCGATCACGATCCATTCGGGCAAGGGCTGCAGCGCCAGCACGCGCGCCAGGGCGTCGTCCAGGCCGCCCGCCATCGAACAGCAGACGCAGCCGTTGGCCAGTCTGATCACCTGGTCGCTGCGCTGCGCGATCAGTCCGGCGTCGATATCGACCGGGCCGAAGTCATTGACCAGAACCGCCGCGCTGCGCCCGCTGCGGGCCAGCACATGATTGAGCAGGCTGGTCTTGCCCGCGCCGAGGAACCCGCCCACCACGGTCAGCGCGATGCGCGGCGCGCCCTGCGGCGCCATCTCAGGCCTCCCGCAGCGGCAAGGGCCGGCCGCCGATGACCGTACCCAGCACGCGCACGTCCTTCAGCTGCTGCGGCGGCACTTCCAGCGGATCGTCCTGCAGCACGCAGAAATCCGCATGCTTGCCGATCTCGATGGAGCCGACCAGGTGATCCAGGTGCAAGGTGTAAGCCGCGCCCAGCGTGACGGCATGCAAGGCCGCTTCCACGCCGATGCGCTCGGATTCCCCCAGCACCTTGCCCGATGAGGTCTGGCGGTTGGCGGCGCACCAGGCCGTGAACAGCGGCGCCAGCGGCGTGATGGGCGCGTCCGAATGGATGGAGAACGGCACGCCGGCGCGCGCAGCCGATGCGCAGGCGTCCATGCGGTTGGCGCGGTCCGGCCCCATCGTGAGGGCATGGTGCGCGTCGCCCCAGTAGAAGATGTGGTTGGCAAAGAGATTGGCGCACATGCCCAGGCTGGCCATGCGCCGGAACTGCGCCGCGTCGGCCATCTGGCAGTGCTGCAAGGTGTGGCGGTGATCGCGCCGCGGGCTGCGCCGCAGGGCGCGGTCCACCGCGTCGATGGCAAGCTCGGTGGCTTCGTCGCCATTGGTGTGGATATGCAGCTGCACGCCGGCGTCGTGATAGGTCTGCACCATCGCGTCCAGTTCGGTGGGCGCAATCACCCAGATGCCGTTGGGCGCGCCGTTGTAATAGCCCGGCCAGCGCAGCCGGGCGGTAAAACCCTGGATGGAGCCGTCCACCACCAGCTTGACCATGCCCAGATGCAGCTTGTCGTTGTTCAGGCGCCGGGCCTCGGCCAGCTTGGCCAGGCAGCGCGCGGGATCGCCCGCGTAGGTCAGCGCGGAGGCGGCCGGCACGATGCGCACGGGATAGTCGGGCTCGGCGGTGATGCGGGCCAGCGTCGCCAGGCCCTCGTCGCCCAGCTCGTTGACCAGGTCGGTGGCGGTGGTGACGCCCGCCCATTGCGCCACCTTGCCGAACATGCGCAGGCCCTCTTCCGATACCCCCACGGTGCGGAACGGGCTGCCTATCAGGCGCATGACGGGGAACATGGCGGCGAATTCGCAGAGTTCGCCGCTGGGACGCCCGTCCTCCATGCGCGTCACGCCTTCGATGTCGGTGTCGCGGTCTATGCCAGCGCGCGCCAGCATGGGCGTGTTCACGTTCATCAGGTGCATGCTGGCATGCATGACCACCACGGGCCGCTCGGCGGACACCGCGTCCAGGTCCTGCACCCGCATGCGCGCGCCGTCGAAGAAGATGGGATCGAAGCCCCAGCCTATCAGCGTCTCGCCGGCCGCCAGGGCGCGCTCGGCCTCGCGCAGCCGCGCGGACACCGCGTCGAAGCTCTTCAGGCCCTCCCACAGCCGGCCATCGGGCCCGCGACGGTCGTAGAAGCCCACGTACACGAACTTCCACATGCCGCCTTCCGGCAGATGGCAATGCCCTTCGACCAGGCCCGGCATGAGCACCTTGTCCGCATAGCGCTCGTCGAGGTCGGCGGGACCCCAGCCCGCCAGCTCGTCGCGGCTGCCCACGCCCAGGATGCGGCCCTCGCGCACCGCCACATGCGTGGCGCGGGGCTGCATCGGATTCATGGTCAGGATGCTGCGCGCGGCATAGATCGTGGTTCGGGCGCGGGTCTGGGTCATCGGTCTGTCCTTCTATCGGAGGGTGGAATCATCCCTGCAACGGCGACACCAGGACGCCGTCGCGGGACTCGACGAAATGGCAGGCTACGCGGTGGCCCGGCGCGACCTCGCGCAAGGCAGGCTCGCGCGTGGCGCAGAGCGGCTGCGCGGCCGGGCAACGGCCGGCGAAGCGGCAGCCGGGCGGCGGATCGACCGGGCTGGGCGGATCCCCCGCCAGCCGTACCCGGCGGGCGGCAAGTTCGCGCCCGCCCTTCACGGTCGGCACCGCCGACATCAGGGCGACGCTGTAGGGATGCAGCGGACGCGTGAAGAAGGCATTGCGCGAGGCTTGCTCGATGATCTTGCCCAGGTACATGACGGCGATGTCGTCGCAGATGTGCTCCACCACCGCCATGTCGTGCGAAATGAACAGGAATGATTGCCCCTGCTCGCGCTGGATGCGCCGCAGCAGGTTCAGGATCTGCGCGCGGATGGCGATGTCCAGGGCGGACACCGGCTCGTCGCAGACGATCAGGTCCGGCGCGCTGGCCAGGGCCCGGGCCACGTTCAGCCGCTGCCGCTGCCCACCGGAAAACTGATGCGGAAACAGCTGCCGCTGTTCCGGCCGCAAGCCCACCAGTTCGAACATGCGGGCCACCCGCGCCTCGCGTCCGCCGGGCGGATCGATGCCCATCAGGTCCAGTGGCGAACGCACGATGTCGCCCGCGCGCTGGCGCGGATTGAGCGAGGAGTACGGATCCTGGAACACCAGCTGCACGCGTCGCCGCATGCGGCGCAGGGCGGAACCGTTCAGCGCCGTCATGTCCGTGCCGTCGAAGTGGATCGAACCCGCGGTCGGATCCGCCAGCCGCAGCACCGACAAGGCCGTGGTGGTCTTGCCCGAACCCGACTCGCCCACGATCGCCAGGGTGCGGCCGCGCTGCAGTTCGAAGGACACGCCGTCCACGGCCTTCACGACCACCGGTTTGCCGTCGCGGCCGCGCCCGCCGATGGGGAAATGCACGGCAAGATCGCGCACGGACAGCAAGGCTGGGGATTGCGGTGATGTCATCGCGCGGCCTCCGGATACAGCCAACAGGCGACTTCCTGGCCCTCGCCTACGCGGGTCAGGGGCGGAAACGCGTCGCGGCAGCGGGCCATGGCCTGCCCGCAACGCTCCATGAAGGGACAGCCCGCGCCGCGCTCCCAGATCGAGGGCACCACGCCGGGAATCTCCGGCAGGTCCGGGCGCACGTCGTCGGGCTCGCGGTCCAGTTCGGGCAGACAGGCGATCAGCCCCTGGGTGTAGGGATGGCGGGGCTGCGCCAGGATCTCGCGCACGCCGCCCTGCTCCACCACCCGCCCGCCATACATGACCACGACGCGGTCGGCCATTTCCGACACCGCGCCCATGTCATGCGTGATCAGCAGTACCGCCGTGCCGCGCCGCGCCTGCTGCTCGCGCAGCAGGTCGAAGATCTGCGCCTGCACCGTCACGTCCAGCGCGGTGGTGGGTTCGTCGGCGATCAGCACGTCCGGATCGCAGGCCAGCGCGATGGCGATCATCACCCGCTGCCGCATGCCGCCCGACATCTGGTGCGGATAATCGTCCACCCGCCGTTCCGGCAAGGGGATGCCAACCGACTTCAGCATCTCGATGGCGCGCACGCGGGCCTGGCTCTTGCTCAGCCCCTGGTGCAGCCGCAGGGGTTCCCCGATCTGGTCGCCGACGGTGTACACCGGGTTCAGCGCCGTCATGGGCTCCTGGAAGATCATGGATATCTTGTTGCCCCGCACCTGGCGCATGGCCTCCTCGTCGCGGCCGGCCAGGTCGTCGCCGCGCAGGCGCACGCTGCCGCCGCCGATGCGGCCCGGCGCGGGTATCAGTCGCATGATGGCCAGCGCGGTCATGCTCTTGCCGCAGCCGGACTCGCCCACCAAACAGAGGGTCTCGCCAGGGTTCAGCGCGAAGCTGACCGCGCTCAGCACCTCGGCGACGCGGCCGCGCGTCTGGAACTCCAGGCTCAGGCTGTCGACCTCCAGCACCGGGGCGTTCATGCCCGCCCCCGCGAGTTGGGATTGAGCGCATCGTTCAGTCCATCGCCGATCAGGCTGACCGCCAGCACGGTCAGGAAGATGGCCGCGCCCGGCAGGGTCACCGCCCACCACGCGGTCAGGATATAGGGCCGGTTGCTGCCTATCATCAGGCCCCAGCTCATGATGTTGGGATCGCCCAGTCCCAGGAACGACAGGCCGGCCTCGAACAGGATCGCCGTGCCTATCGCCAGCGTCGCCGACACGATCAGCGGCGCCAGCGCGTTGGGCAGGATGACCCGCCAGATGATGCGCGCGTCGCCCGCGCCTATCACCCGTTCCGCCAGCACGTACTCGCGGCGCTTGAGGCGCAGGAACTCGCCGCGCGCCAACCGCGCCGTGCCCGGCCAGCTGACCACCCCGATGGCAATGGCGATGGTCGCGAGCGACGGCGAAAAAAGCGTCACCAGCACCATGGCGAACAGCAAGGTGGGCAGCACCTGGAAGAATTCCGTGATGCGCATCAGGGTTTCGTCGATCCAGCCGCCGTAGTAGCCCGCCAGCGCGCCCACCGTCAGCCCGATGGCCATGGACAGCACCGCCGCCACCACGCCGACCAGCAGCGTGGCGCGGCCGCCGTAGACCATGCCGGTCAGCACGTCGCGGCCCAGGTAGTCGGTGCCCAGCAGCGCGTCCGCGCCCGGCGGCGTCATCGGCGCGCCGGCGATCTCGAAAGGATCCGCCTGCATGATCATGGGCCCGAAGAGCGTCACCGCCAGGATGGCAGCCAGCAGCAGCACGCCGGCCAGCGCCGAGGGATTGCGCGCGAACACCCGCAGGGCCTCGTATGACGGGCGGGCCGGCGGCCGCGCCGCCTGGCCTTGCAGGGCGGCGATGGATACGGCGGGAGGAGTCTGGCTCATGAGGTCTTGATCCTGGGATCGATCAGGCGGTAGGCCAGATCGGTAAGCTGATTCATCACGACCACCAGCAGCGAGGCGAACAGCAGGATGCCCAGCAGCGTGGGATAGTCGCGCCTGAGCACGGAGTCGAACGCCAGCCGGCCCAGCCCGGGCCAGTTGAAGACCGTCTCGACCAGGATCGCGCCGGCCAGCACATTGCCGAACTGCAGGCCCAGCATGGTCACCACCGGCAGCACGCCGTTGCGCAGCGCGTGCTTGTAGAGCACGGAGCGTTCCGGCAGGCCCTTGGCGCGCGCGGTGCGGATGTAGTCGGCCGACAGCGCCTCCATGACGCTGGCGCGCGCCAGCCGGCTGTACTGGGCCAGGTAGACGAAGGCAAGGGTGAAGGCCGGCAGCACCAGGTGGTGCAGCACGTCCAGCACGCCCGCCCAGCCGTCCTGCGGTCCGCCGGCGGAGCGCATGTCGGATACCGGGAAGATCGGCAGCGCCGAGGCGAACAGGATGATGAGGATGATGCCGGTCCAGAACACCGGCGCGGAATAGCCCACCACCGACAACAGCGTGATGCCTTGCGACAGCGGTCCGTTGGGCTTGCGCGCGGCCAGCGTGCCCAGCAGCGTGCCCACCACGAACGCGCTCAGCACCGAGGTCACCACCAGCAGCAGCGTGGCCGGCACGCGGTCCCAGATCAGTTGCGCCACCGGCACGTTGAAGAAATAGGAATAGCCCAGATCGCCGCGCAGCACCTGCGCCAGGTAGATGCCCAGCTGCGTCAGGAAGGGTTTATCCAGCCCGTACTGCGTGCGCAGCTGCGCCCGCAGTTCTTCGCTGATGCCGCCCATGGAGCCCGCGATGGTCTCGACCGGATCGCCCGGCGAGATGTGGATCAGCAGGAAATTCAGCGTCACCACGGCCAGCAGCAGCACCAGCGCGTAGGCAAGGCGGCGCAAGAGATAGCGCGTCATGGCGGGTCCGCCCTATTGCAGGTAGGTGTCGTCCATGGGCGATATGACGCCCCAGATGCCGTCCGGCAGGCCGTGCACCTTCTTCAAGGACAGGGTGTGGTACGGAATGACCGTGAGGAAATCGATGGGCACGTCGGCCGTGACCTGGCGCTGGAATTCCGCGTACAGCGCGCGGCGCTTGTCCACGTCGGTTTCGGTGCCGGCCTGTTCCAGCAGCTCGTCCACCTTGGGGTTGGAATAGGACTGCGTGTTGGTCCAGATGATGTCGCGGATATTGCTGGACAGATAGGTGCGGTGCACGCCGATCACCGGATCGCCCCAGTTGAAGACGATGTCGGTGGTCATGTCGAAGTCCTTGCCGGCGATGCGCTTGGCCCAGGTCGGGAAGTCCGGCGAGGCGCGCACCTGCACCGCGATGCCGACCTTCTTCAACTGGCTGCGCAGATACTCCGCGACGTTCTTGCCCTGCACGTCGGAACCCGGCATGTAGTCCACCGTCAGCGACAGGCGTTCGCCCTTGGCGTCCTTCTTGTAGCCCGCCTCTTCCAGCAACTGCTCGGACTTCTTCAGGTCCAGCGGATACTTCACTACCTCCTGCGTGGCGAACGGGCTGGTGCCGATGATGGGGCCGTTGGCAGGCGTGGCGAAGCCGGCGTTCAACGCCTTGGTAATGAAGCCCTTGTCGGTGGCATAGGCGATGGCCTGCCGCACCCGCACATCGTTCAAGGGCTTGCGCGCCGTGTTGAAGGCCAGCCAGCTCAAGGCGCCGATGCCTTCATAGCCCTTGCTGGTCATGACGACGGCGGGATTATCCTTGGCGCGCCGCAGGATGGTGGGCTCGGTCATGAAGGGCAGCACGCCGATGTCGCCGCGCTCCAGCCCGATCAGCAGATTGGTGGCGTCGGGATTGATCTTCACCACGATCCGGTCCAGGTAGGGTTTGCCGGGCAGGAAGAATTTGTCGAACTTCTCCAGCACGATTTCCTGGCCCGGCTTGAATTCCTTGAACTTGAACGGGCCAGAGCCGACCACGTCGGCCGAATTGCGAGGATGGCTCTTCAGATCCTGTCCATCGTCATAGATATGCTTGGGCAGCACCGGCATCAGGGCCGGCGACAGCGCCAGCAGGATGGCCGGATGCGGCTTGTTCATGCGCAGCACCACCGTGTAGGGATCCGGCGTGTCCACCGCCTCCACCGGCGCGAACATGGTCTGGAAGGGATGGTTCTTCTTGACCGCCATGACGGAGAACGCCACGTCGGCCGAGGTCACCGGCTTGCCGTCATGGAATACGGCATCGCGGCGCAGATGCAGCGTCAGCGACTTGCCGTCCGGCGCCAGCTCCCAAGATTGCGCCAGATAAGGCTGCGGCTTCCAATCCGCGTCGTAGCGCAGCAGGCTGGCGAACAGCTGCGTGCTGGGCAAGGCGGTTGCGATGCCCGACTGCACCGCGCCGTTCAGGTGCCGCGGCACTTGCGTCGAACCTATCACCAGCGTGCCGCCGGGCTTGGGCGCGTCCGCGGCCATGGCCCCGCCCGCCAGGGCCAGCGCCGTCAGTATCGTGGTCAGGCATTTTCTTGCGCTGCGCATGTTCTACCCCTTGATCTGTAGTGTCGCGAACCATTCATCGGATGGCCTTGGGGGTAGCGTATCCAGGCTGCTGGTCCAGGCTTAGTACCAAACCGCCGGACTTATTGGAGCCAGCCGCCCGCAGGGCGGAAAATCAGCCCGCCAGGGCCCGCGCGTACAGCGAGGCCACCGCGCAGCTGTTGACGCGCGCCTGCATGGAATCGGAGCGGCTGGTCAGCAGCACGGGCACGCGCGTGCCCAGCACCAGTCCGGCGGTGCCCGCGCCGGCCAGCCAGGTCAGCTCCTTGTAGAGCATGTTGCCGGCCTCGATATCGGGCACCAGCAGGATGTCGGCATCGCCCGCCACGCGCGACACGATGCCCTTCTGGTCGGCCGCCTCGCGCGAGATGGCGTTGTCGAAGGCCAGCGGCCCGTCGATATCGCCGCCCCGGATCTGCTGGCGGTCCGCCATCTTCGACAGCGCCGCCGCGTCCAGCGTCGCGGGCATGGCGGGATTGACGGACTCGGTGGCGCACAGCACCGCGAGCTTGGGCCGTTCCACGCCCAGCGCGCGCGCCAGGTCGATGGCGTTCTGCGCGATGTCGGCCTTCTCTTGCAAGGTCGGCGCGATGTTGACCGCCGCGTCGGTCAGGATGAAGAGCTTGGGATACGCCGCCACCGCCATCACGAAGGCATGGCTGATGCGGCGGTCGGTGCGCAGCCCGGCATCGCGCGCCACCACGGCCGACATGAAGTGGTCGGTATGCAGACTGCCCTTCATCAGCATGCGCACGGCGCCGTCGCGCGCCAGCGCCGCCGCGGCGCGCGCGGCCTGCACCTCGTCGTCGGGCGTGTCGACCACTTCCAGCTCGCCTGCGCGCAGCCCCAGCTCCGCCATCAAGGCCCGCAGCCTATCCGCCGGGCCAACCAGCACCGGTTCGATGTAGCCCGCGTCGCGCGCCTGCACGGCCGCGCCCAGGCTGGTCGGACACAGCGGATACGCCACTGCCGTGCGCAAGCGCCCGGCCGACAGCGCGGCATTGCGCAGCGGCTCGAACAAGCTATCGCTTTCCATTT
>JALDYL010000128.1:0-13049 GCA_032153965.1 Achromobacter sp.
TCTCCATCGTAATGGGACTTGATGGCGAGAAACATGCCCGTTCCCAACACCAGGAGCTTGAACGTACCGAAGACTACAGGGACCCAAAAATTCATCATTTCCTCAAACCGCTGCTTCAGCAGCTTCATTTACGACTCGCGGGCCGGGCAAAGACAAACAAACTCAGCGCCGCCGAGCGCTATCAGCAGGTACCGTATACGGAAACCGGAGACTTTTTCCTCATGCCTTCCTCTGATGGTCGCTTAAAAATGGCAACGCAAAAAGAGGTTGGAAATGGGCAGAGCGAGCGCCATACGCCCTGCAAACAATCGGAGTTTACCGTCGAACTTCATGCAACTTGCTGCACCGGAAACTGCTACGTATCCGCGACCGTATCAGTTCAGCCACGGCGGCTCCCGCCCGGGAGCCGCCTTCCGCTCATGCCTGACCGATGGTCACCACGGGCGGCTTGGGCGTTTCATCGACGACCAGCTTGAAGATGTCCGGACGGGCGTAGTGCCCGACCACGTCGAAGTCATACTTGCCGCGCGTCACGTCATCCAGATCGATATCGGCCGTGAGTATGCATTCGCCCTCGTAGTCCGGACCCGCCAGCAATTGCCCCGACGGACTGATGATGGCGCTGCCGCCGCGCATCAGCACGGTATCGGCCGCATTGCCCTGGATGGCGTCGTAGTCCTCGGGAAAATCGCCCCGTTTGATGTATTGGCAGGCCGAAAAGACGAAGCAGCGTCCTTCCATGGCGATGTGCCGCATGCTGGTGATCCATTCGTCGCGATCGTCCGCCGTCGGCGCGCAATACAGCTGGATGCCTTTGCCATACATCGCCATGCGCAACAGCGGCATGTAGTTTTCCCAGCAGATCACGGTGCCCAGTTTTCCGTGGGGCGTGTTGAACACGGGCAAGGTGGAGCCGTCGCCATAGCCCCAGATCAGCCGCTCCACGGCGGTCGGCATCAGCTTGCGGTGCTTGCCGATCATTTCGCCGCTGGGGGAAAAGTGCAGCGCGGTGCAATAAAGCGTGCCGATCTCCTGTTCCATGACGCCCACCACGACGTAGGCCTGGGCCTCGCGGGCGGCCGCGGCGATCTCGTCCACCTCGGGGCCAGGCACCGCGATCGCGCCATTGAAGTAGCGCAAGAATTCCTCTCGTCCCCGCGGCAGCCGGCCGCCCACGCGCGCGCCAAAGTCGCTGCCCTTCGGATAGCCGGAGATGGTGGCTTCCGGAAACACGATCAGCTTGGCGCCCAGCTCGGCCGCCTCGCGGATCTTGGCGACGACTTTCTCCACCGTGGCCTGCTTGTTGAACGGGATCGATGCGGTCTGGACGACCGCCGCCTTGAATGTCATTGCGAGGACTCCTCAGAGATGATTTCGCCGCGTTCAATGGTGACGATACGGTCGGCCATCGGCTGCAGCAGCTTGGGATTGGATTCGGTAATGAGCACGGCAAGATCGGGCTTGCGCGCGCGCAAGGTCTTCAGACTGTCGGCATAGCGCAGGGCCAAGGCCGGCGCCAGTCCCTGGAAAGGCTCGTCCAGCAGCACCAGGTTCGCACCCGCCATCAACGCGCGGCCCAGCGCCACCATCTTCTGCTGCCCGCCGGAAAGCAGGCCACCCACGCGATGACTGAGCGGCTCGAGCTCCGGCGCCACGGAATAGATCAGGTCCAGTCTTTCCCGTATCTGTTGCGCGCCGAGCTTGCAGGCCCAGGCGGGCACCATCATGTTCTCGATGACGGTGAACTTGCCGATCAGGCGGCGCTCTTCGGGCGCGAACCCGATCCCCAGGCCGGCGCGGGCGTGGGCCTCGCGCGCGGCGAGGCTCTGCCCCTGGAACAGGAGCTTGCCCTGGGCCAGCGGCAGCGTGCCCATGATGCCGCGCAGAAGCGAAGTCTTGCCCGCGCCGTTGCGTCCGATCAGGGCCACGGTTTCTCCGGCGCGGATATCGAGATCGACCTCGCGCAGCACCTTCGCGCCTTCGATGTACGCGACCAGCTTGCTTGCCTGCAGCATCATTGGACGCCTCCGATCACGTTGCGCAAGACCTCTTCGTTCCTGAGAATCTCTGCAGGCGGGCCGTCGGCGGCGACCTGGCCGGCATTCCAGACGATGACGCGGTCCATGTAGCGCTCGACCAATTCCATATCGTGTTCGACCAGCAATGCCGCGATGTTTCTCTGGCGCAAGACCGGCATCAGCATGTCCATGATTTCGAACTTCTCCTGGGAGCTGACCCCGCTGGTGGGTTCGTCCATCAACAACAGGCTCGGCGACAGGGCCAGCGCCACGGCAATGTCCACCAGCTTGCGCACGCCTTCGGGCAAGGAGCCGATCTGCCGCCGCGCATCCCCGAGCAGGCCGAAAATGGCCAGCAGCGCTTCGGCCTCGTCTCGCGCCGCCTTGCGATACAGGGAAGACAGCGTCCAGAATCCGTCGCGGGCCGCCAGCGCCAGCAGCAGGTTCTCCAGCACGGACTGCTCGGAAAACAGCTGCGGCAACTGGAAGGTCCGCGCGATGCCCAGGCGCGTGATGGCGCGGGGCTTGAGCCGGGTAAGGTCCTTGTCGCCAAACAGCACGCTGCCCTGCGTGGGCCGCACATAGCCCGTGCACAGATTCAGGAACGTGGTCTTGCCCGAGCCGTTGGGCCCGATGATGGACGCGATCTGCCCGCGGTAGATATGCAGGTTCACGCCGTTGGCCGCCTTGACGCCGCCGAACTCGACATGCAGATCCTTGGAACTGATGATGACCTGGCCTTTCATTGCCGAGCCTCCTTGCGGCCGAACAGGCGCAGGCCCAGGCCGAACAATCCGGTCGGTGCAAACAGTACGATCGCCACCAGCACTGCTCCCATGATCAGCTGCCAGGAATTGGCCGCATAGGCGCTCGCCGTGCTGCGCACCGCTTCAAAGGAAACCGCGCCCAGCAAGGCTCCAAGCACATTGCCGATGCCGCCCAGCACCGCGATGAAGACGAACTCGGCCGAACGGCTCCAGTAGGCCATTTCCGGCGTGACGTGGCCGGTTCCCATCGCCGCGATGGCGCCACCCAGGCCCGCCAGCGCGGCGGAAAAAACGTGGCCGACGTAAAGGACTTGGCGCCCCGAGATGCCCAGGTATTCCAGCCGCGTCTCGTTGGTCTTGAGGGCCGCCAGCGCCTGGCCCGGCGGCGAATTCAGATAACGCGTCACGGCCAGCAAGGCGACGGCCAGCATGGCCAGGGCGGTGTAGAACAGGGCCCAGCCGAAAGCCTCGACCTCCAGCGACACGCCAGCCACGGACTGTATCCGCACCGGCAGGCCGTCGCTGCCCCCGGTCAGGCCATACAGCTTGAGCGCCAGCGTGAATCCCACCATGGAAAAGGCCAGGTTCAGCATGGCGTAGAAAATGTCGCGATAGCGTGACAGGATCAGGCCCAGGATGGCGCCCAGCGCCGCGCTGGCCAGCACGGCCATGGCGATGACGGCCAGCGCGTCGGCGCTCACGTGGCGCGCGCCGAAGGCGGTGGCATAGGCGCCGCAAGCGAAATACAGCGCGTGCCCAAAGGACACCTGGCCGGCGCGCAGCAGCAGCAACAACCCCAGGGCGCAGAACGATATCGCCATGGCCATGGTCGCCAGCGACCGCAGCGAGGGCGCGGCCAGCGGCAAGGCCGCAAGCAGGAGCAACGGCAGGCAGGCTAGCGCCGTCGTTTTGAAATAGGTTTTCATCTTCAGATCCGACGGACTTGGGGCTTGCCGAACAGGCCGTAAGGCTTGACCATGAGAATCGCTGTCATGACCAGATACGGCGCGACGGAGGACAAGGGAGGAAGCAGATGCACGCACAAGGCCTGCGCCAGTCCGACGATCACGGCGGTCACCGCCGTGCCCTGGAAATGGCCGAGCCCGGCAGTCGCCACGATGGCAAAGGAAATCACGATGGAATCCGCGCCTATGCCCGGCACCAGTGAAGTCGTGGGCGAGGCCAAGGCCCCGCCCAGCGCGGCCAGCGCGGTGCCCAGCATGAAGGTAATCGTGTAGACCCGCTTGGCGTTGATGCCCAGCACGCGCGCCACCTCGTAGTCCTCGATGACCGTCGCGATCAGTTTCCCTTGCCGCGTCTTGTTGAAATAGAAGGTCAAGGCCAGCATCACAACGATCGCCGACAGCGGCAGCACGAACAGCTGGTAGGCGGTGTAGTAGATGCCGCCCACCTCCACCATGCCCAGCATGGCGAGCGGCGCGTCGTTGAACTGCGGCTCCACCCCGAACATCATCTTCTGCACATCCTCGAGAATCATGAAGATCCCGAATGTCAGCAGGAGCTGGAGCGCGTGCTCCTTGCCGTAGATGCGGCGCAGCAGAAAGCGTTCGATGAGCGGACCCAGGGTCGCGCCGACGCCGACCGCCGCCAGCAACAGGGCCGGATAGGTCCAGATGCCGCCATCGGGACCCGCCAGCCAGAGCCCCAGGGTCACGGCGCTGTAGGCGCCAAGCGCATAGAAGCTGCCGTGAGCGACGTTGAGGATGCGCATGATGCCGAAGATCAGGCTCAGGCCCACGGCCACCATGAACAGCACCGATGCCTGCGCCAACCCGTCCAGCGTGGCCAGTAGAAGCGTTTGTTGCATGATGGGAGCGCTTATTCCGTAGGGGTGCCGACCCGCTGCAGGACGTCCGGCGAGAGCGTCTTGAACCAGTCATCGCTCTTCACGCCCACCGGCGGAGAGGTCAGCTCGGGCGGGATCACCAGCAGTTGCTTGAGCGTCTTGAAGTTCTGCCCGCTCTTCTCCGCGGCTACGCCCAGCAGTTGGCCTTCCATTGCCTGATGGTCTTCGCGGATCTTCAACTGGCCCGTGAAATCATTGAGTTCCAGTCCGTTCCACCCCTTGAGCAGCGAGGCTTGCAAGGTCTTGCGATCGCCGTCCCAGGAAGTCTCGAGCGCCTGCTGAACGGCGCGCACGGCCTGCGCCATGTGGTACGACGGGAAACTCGGATAGGCGCCCGTGCTTTTTTCGAAATCCGCCACGAAGGCCTGGTGCTCGGCGTTGCCGACCATGGCGGGATTGAATGCCCAGCTGTCGCCGCGCATGCCCACGATGGCCCCTTCGGGAAAAGCCTTGCCCAACTGCTGCATGGAGCTTTCGCCGTTGGCTGCCACCAGGCGAGAATTGCGGAACAGCGCCCGCGACGATGCCTGCTTGACGAACGTGTTCATGTCGCCGCCCCACAGGGTCGTGAAAATGACGTCCGGACGCAGGGCCGACAGGCGGGAAATCTCGGTCGAATAGTCCGAGGTGCCAAGCTTGGGGAACATCTCGGCGACGATCTTCACATCCGGACGCAGGGCTTGAACCGCGCCGCGGAAAGCGGCCCAGTTATCGCGGCCGAACGCGTAATCCTGATTGATGCCGGCGATGGTCTTGACCTCGGGCATCAGCTTGAGCATGTACAACGCCGTCGCAACGTTGTTCGACGGGGTGTAGTCGGAGGTCCGATACACGTACTGGTACTTGCCGTCGGTGTAGATCCGCTCCGTGCCGCAGTCCCACAGCATGGTGGGCATCTTCAGTTGCTCGGCGACCGGCGCGACCGCCAGGCAGATCGAACTCGACAGCCCGATGATCATCGCGTCCACCTTGCCCGATTCGACCAGGCCCCGGTACTCGACGACGACGTTGTCCACGCCGTGGTTTTCGTCGATGAAGACCAGCTCGATCGGCGCGCCCTTGATGCCGCCGGCGCTGTTGATCTTCTCCGCCTGCAGGCGGGCTGCCTGCTGGGCCGGCACGCCGAATACGGCGCCGGCGCCCGACAGATAGGTGGACACGCCGATGCGTATGGGCTCAGCCGCCTGGGCCGGCTGCCACAAAGCGAAAGCGGCGCCCAGAGCAGCTGAAAACAAGCCTTTGCCTATCAATTTCATTGCTTCCCCTCGTTCGTATACACAAATTTCGTCTGTAGGCGCGCAGCCCGCGCCATGTGGATGCTGCGTCCTGGCGCGGACCGGTACGGCGAGCGGAAAGTGTATTTATAACGGTTTTATCCGTCAACGAAATCGCGCCTTGGGTTAACCCTATGGAATCTCTATTTAATTGTTTTTATTGATTTTTTTATGATTTCAATCTGTCAGCAAGCCGATACTCTTTCAGTCTGATGATAAATACGTCGGATATTTCCGACATCAAAATACGTGGACACCGGCAGCGCCGTTTGATACTGTCTAGCCGCTTCAGACATACCGCCGACGGGCCACGCACCGGTCGGCCCACCAAAGGGAGACGCGTAAGGGATGGATCTGGAAGAGAAGCTCGGACGGCTGGGCATCAGCGGCAATCTCTACCGGGTGTACAGGGCTGCCATCGAGTTGGGGGACGTGCCGGTATCCGAACTGGCGGCGAGCGCCGGCTTGGCGCGCACCACGACCTACGACGCGGTACTGAGGCTGGAAGAAGAAGGCTTGCTGAGGATCGAAGGCGCCGACCGCAAGCGTCACGTGGTGGCGCATGACCCCTCCGTACTGCTCGAGTACGTGGCGGCCAGGCGCGTCATGGTCACGGAAATGATGCCCGAACTGAGGTCCATGTATAACCAGGCCAAGGGCAAGCCCAAGACGCGCTTCTATGAAGGCGCCGAGGGCATCCGCACGGTACTGTGGGACAGTCTGAACGCATCGGTTTCCCTGCGGGCCACGTTCTCGATGTCCGAACTGCGTGAAGTCCCGGGCCTGGAAGAAATCAACCGCTACCGCGACGCGCGCATCGCCAAGGGCATCAGCATGCGCGTGATCCGTTCGCGCAGCCGCGACACCGACGACATCTGGCCTGCCAGCGAGGCCGAACTGCGCGAACTGCGCTGGGCGCCGGCCGAGGCCAGCGTGGCCATGACCACCCTGATCTACGGCAATTGCGTCGCGATGATTTCATCCAAGCGCGAAAACTATGGGCTCATCATCGAAAGCGAAGAACACGCCCAGCACCAGCGCATGCTGTTCGATGCCTTCTGGGCGTCCTGCCTGCCCGCGGCCTGAACCGGCCGGGGCCGCCCACAACTCCCGCCCTTCCTGAACCCGTCCCTCCTGGAGCCGCCGGCACTCATATGCTGCCGACTCAGCCCAGCGGGAGCCGCTCGGCCATCGATGCCAAAAGCGGTCCGCTGTCGGCGCCGGCCACGTCATTCCGGATTGGCGTATCCACCCAGCGTAGTCTGACACTTCGTCGCGCGCTATAGCCCCCGCGCGAGCGCGCGGATTCTTTCCGGGATCGGCTTGATATCGTCCAGCGACAGGTGGGGCAACCACTGCTCCACCAGCTTGAATGTCGCGATCGCCTGAGCAAGATCGCGACGGCGCTTGCCGCTATCTCGATCAGTCTGCTCGCTGAGCCACAACTTGAACAACCCAAACGCCCGGGGGTCTACAGTCGCCATCGTCGCCATCCCACCGTTCGAACCTATGATCACCTGCTCGAACCTGGGCGCCGAAAGCAGCCAGTCCATGTTGCGAACCTTCACGGCCCAGAAGTCTTCGGCGTTTTCCAGGATCTGTCCGGGTTCCAGGCGCCGATAGCCCTCATCCCGTTTGAGCAGGTCTATCTGATAGCCTTCGCGGTTCATCAGCGTGAAAGGCTTGCCCTGCATCTTTCCAAAGGAGGCGTCTGCGCGCTGGATGAGACCAAGCAATCCCTTGGGGTCCGGACTGGCAATCCTCAGCTTTGCCCGGCTGTCCCAAAGCAAATCCAAGTCCCGAGTCGCCAGGATCGAATCGACGAACGTCACGCTGGCCGCCGTAGCGTAGGCATACATCGCGTTCGTGCCTACCGTAATGATCTTCTTGGCCAACCCTGCGGCTTCGATCTGCGCCAGGACCTTGACGACAGGCGGCGGCACATCTCCAAGCCGCAACGCCCTGTTGATCCGGACCTGTCTCGCCAGCCTGGAAGACAGCGACTCCAGCCGCTCGCCGCATGCTGCTGCACGCTCGACATGAATCCGGAAGATTTCTTCCGTCCTCTTGCTACGCGGACCATGGCTCTTGCGCTGGCGGATACCGTGGTCATGGCGCGTGCTGACCAGGTATTCCGTATCGCCCGATTTCTCCCAGGACAGCCTCGCCTGATACCGCTTCGCCTCTTCGAAGGCCGCGCGATAGCTGGCATGGAGTTGCTGAGCGTCGATGATCTGCCTGAGCTTCTCGTCCGGCAATTCGCGAAAGGCAGAATTAACCATAATCCATTGATTTAAAACATATTTGGATGTTTTATTAATTTTTATCTAGAATAATCCAAAAATCAATAAAAACATATACTTATGGAAAATCTTACCCAACAGGCCACGTCATCGGCATGCTCATCCCCGATCATGGGAAAGGCGATATCGTGATGCTCGCCGCAGATCTCGCAATCCGCAATGCGTGCCGCCTACGAACCACCCCAAAACCGGACCGATTCCGTCGGGAAACCTGGCATCCGGCCAGCCAAACGAACTACCGTTTGGGTCTGACGCCGGAATGCCCGACAATCTCGGGTCCGTGAATAAACAGATTTAGGAGAAACACAGCAGTGAACGACAGCCGCACAACGGATATCGACGCCCCCGAGGACCGCAAAGAACAGCAACCCACGCTGTGGCGCGATGACGGCTGGACCGCCCGGATCATCAAGAACGAGGACGACGACGGCTGGGCCGTGGAGATGACCATGGACGGAGAGGCCGAGCCGGCCCTGGTCGGTCCCTGGACCATGGGCCGCGACAAGAAGAACCCGAAGCCGCTGGACTCCCCGGCCTTCATCACCCTGGTCAAGACCGCCCGCGAAGTCCTGCGCCGCCACGAGCAGCAATTGCACGCAACGCTGCACAAGAGCGTGAAGATCGACGCCGCCGCCGGCCGCCTGACCGTCAAGCTGGATATCGTTCCCGACGAAGACGAGCCGTATGCCGTGTTGAGCGCCTACGACGAATCCGGCGAACAATTGGCCCAGACGCAGGTCGCGCCGACCTACAAGCTGAGCGTGCAGCGCGCATCGGAATGGGCCAGCGGCGGCTTCGGCAAGCACGGCTGACCTGAACGCGCACTCTCCGGCCGCGTTCTAGCGCCGCGCGCGGACCTGCCCCGGCGGCACGCCGAAGCGGCGCCGGAATGCGGTCGCGAAGTTGGCCGCGCTGCCGTAACCGGCGATGCCAGCCGCCTGCGCGACGCTGATGCCGTCGCGCTCCAGCGCCAGCCGCGCGCGCGACAGCCTGCCGTCGCGCAGGTATAGCGCCACCGTGGTGCCCCACATGGCGCGAAAGTGCCGCTGCAGCGTGTTCACGCTGACGCAGGCGCGGGCAGCGATCTCCGCCAGCGAAAGCGCGTCGGCGCCGCCCTGGTCTATCCATTCCCGCAATGCGGCCATGCGGCGGCGGTCGCGCGGGCTGAGCGGCGCGGCCTCCTCGGCCGCCGCGCCATGCGCATGCGCCAGCGCCTCCACCACGATGTCCAGCGCGCGCGACTTCTGGTACAGGCGCCACAAGGGCGGCGGCAGCACGGGCGGACGCAGCATCTGCTGCGCGGCAGCCACGGCCTGGCCCGATGCCTTCCAGGTCTGCAAGGCCAGATGGCGCTGCGCGAACGCGCGCAGCGCCAGTCCCTCTGCGCCAGGAAGATGCCGATCCAGCCATTGCGACTGCAAGGTCAGCATCACCGTGCGTTCGACATGGCCGCGGCAGGATTCGCGCAGGAAGGCGTCCGGCTGCAGTACGGAGAGCATCACGCCCTGCACGCTCCCATCGGCGCCGGGCCCCAGGCTGAGCCTGTGTTCCCCCAGCGTCACATTCACGCGGCCGCCAACGACCAGGGCCAGGTGCAGGCCGGGCCGCACCGTCGCCCGCATGCGCGCGCCTTGCAGATCGCGCGCGTCCAGCCGCCACAACACCATCCCCGGGTCCAGCTCGGCCAGATCGGACCAGCCTGCCATCACGGTCTGCGCGCTTGCGGGCGCCGCTGCCGGCATTCCGTAATGGACGATCCGATGCGCCGATGCCGCGGCGGCTACGGACTGGCGCTGGGCCAGGCCGGACTCCGGGGGATTGGCGATGTCGCAAAGCATTGTGGTGCCGGCGCAAAACCCGGCGGGCACTCCCACTGACATAATTCTGAACGCTTCAAATAGAAATCGTTCTCAATTAAATCATGCACATCCGGCTTTGGGTTGAGCATCTGCGGCGGGCGTTGTGAAAACCCCACCCTGCCCGCCCGGTCCGCATGCTGCGCTGCCTGTGGAGTAGAACTTCGTGCTGTCCCTGTCCAACCAACGCCTGAACTACGCCGCAGCGGCGCTGTTCTGCGCGCTTCATACCGCCGGCGCCGCCGCGCAGACGACCTCGACGCAGGATGATCACATCCAGCAGTTCCCCACCGTGCAGGTGCTCGGCACCGCCGAAGAGGAAGTCAAGGAAGCGCTGGGCGTCTCGGTGATCACGGCCGAGGAAATCGCCCGCCGTCCTCCCACCAACGACCTGTCGGACATCATCCGGCGCGAACCCGGGGTCAATCTGACCGGCAACAGCGCCAGCGGCTCGCGCGGCAACAGCCGCCAGGTCGACATCCGCGGCATGGGACCGGAAAACACCTTGATCCTGATCGACGGCAAGCCCGCCACCTCGCGCAACGCCATCCGCTATGGCTGGAGCGGAGACCGCGACACGCGTGGCGACACCAACTGGGTGCCCGCCGAGGAGGTCGAGCGCATCGAAGTATTGCGCGGCCCCGCCGCCGCGCGCTATGGCTCGGGCGCGATGGGCGGCGTGGTGAACATCATCACCAAGCGGCCCACGGACAAGCTCAGCGGTTCGCTGACCTACTACCTGAACCAGCCCGAGAACAGCGACGAAGGCAATACCAACCGGGTCGGCATCCGCCTGAGCGGCCCCATCAGCGACACCCTCAGCTTCCGGCTCTATGGCAACTACAACAAGACCAACCCCGACGCCCGCAACATCAACGCCGGCCGCTCGCTGCTCAACGGCGACGGCCAGGCGGAATCGGCTGGCCGCGAGGGCGTGATCAACCAGGACCTGAACACGGTCTTCTCCTGGCGTCCCGACAACCGCAACACGCTGGACCTGGAAGCCGCCTTCAGCCGCCAGGGCAACCTCTATGCCGGCGACACGATGCTGAACTCCACCACCAAGTTCACCGACAGCCTGTACGGCAAGGAAACCAACGTGCTCTACCGCGAGAGCCTGAGCCTGACGCATCGCGGCACCTGGGACTGGGGCACCTCGCGCGCCTCCATGGGCTATGACTACACCCGCAACGCGCGCCAGAACGAAGGCCTGGCCGGCAGCGGCGAAGGCAGCCCGATGGACCTGGGCTGGTCCACCTCGCGCTTGAAGAATCTGCGCGCGGCGGGCGAGGTCAACATCCCGTTCAAGCTGGGCTTCGAGCAGGTCGCGACGGTAGGCGTCGAATGGCTGCGCGAATCCCTGGACGATCCCGCCAGCCTGCGCCAGACCTACACGGGCGGCGCCATCGGCGGCGTGGCGCCCGGCAACCGCGATTCCAAGACCACGCAGAACAGCTACGCGCTGTTCGTCGAGGACAACATCGAGGCCGGGGAACGCACCACCCTGACGCCGGGCGTGCGCCTGGACCACAACGAGAAGTTCGGCAACAACTGGAGCCCCAGCCTGAACGCCGCCTACAAGGTCACCGAGGCCTTCAAGCTCAAGGGCGGCATCGCGCGGGCGTACAAGGCGCCGAACCTGTACCAGTCGAATCCGAACTACCTGATGTACAGCCGCGGCTTCGGCTGCCTGGCGTCGCAGGCCAACCGCAACGGCTGCTATCTGGTGGGCAACGAAAACCTGTCGCCCGAAACCAGCGTCAACAAGGAAATCGGCTTCGAGTACGACCCCGGCGGCTGGCGCATGAGCGCGGCCTACTTCCGCAACGACTACAAGAACAAGATCGTGGCCGGCACGGACATCGCCTATCGCCTGGCCAACGGCGCGCGAGTGCTGCGATGGAGCAACTCGGGCAAGGCCGTGGTCGAGGGGCTGGAAGGCAACCTCTTCGTTCCGCTGGCGCCCAGCCTGGACTGGAACACCAACTTCACCTACATGATCCAGAGCGAAAGCAAGGACAACGGCCAACCCCTGAGCATCATCCCGAAGTACACGATCAATTCGACGCTGGACTGGTTCGCCACCGAAAAGCTGTCGTTCCAGGCCAACCTGACCTACTACGGCAAGCAGGAAGCCCCGACCCTGAACCCGCGCCGCGGCGAAACCATCACGGGCCAGGGGCTCCAAAGCGTCAGCCCCTACGCCCTGGTCGGATTGAGCACGGGCTACGAGGTCAACAAGAACCTGCGATTCCGCGTCGGCGTCAGCAACCTGCTGGACAAGAAGCTCTACCGCGAAGGCAACGCGGGCGAAGCAGGCGCGGCCACCTACAACGAACCTGGCCGCGCCTATTACGCGACGATGACCGCGTCGTTCTAAGGCTCGAAACCTGGCCGCGCGTCCAGGCCAGGCCAGGACGCGCAGGGTTCGGCGGCGGCCTCAATGGCCCGTCGAATCCCCTTCCCGGCTGGCTTCGAACAGGAACCAGGTGCGCCGTTCGGTCTCGTCGATCCAGTTCTCGATCAGGCTGGAGCTGGCGATGTCGCGGTGCTCGTCGGTGATGTTGTGCGCTTCGCGCAGCGCCGCGGCCAGGACCTTGTTGTCCTCGCGCAGCTCGGCCAGCATGTCCAGCGGCTGCACGTAGTCCGCGTCGTTGTCCGAAATGCGCTGCGAGCGCGCGATGTGGCCGATGGAGCGCAGCGTCGTGCCGCCGATCTTGCGGATACGCTCGGCGATCGGGTCCGTCATGGCGAACAGCTGGTCGCTCTGCTCGTCCAGCAGCAGGTGATAGTCGCGGAAATGGGGGCCGCTGACATGCCAATGGAAGTTCTTGGTCTTCAGATACAGCGCGAACACGTCGGCGAGTATCTGGTTCAACGCAGCGGAAATGTCCCTGGTGGCGGCCGATGCCAGGTCGGTCGGCGTCGCCAGCGGGCGCTTGCGCCGCTCTTTCAGGGCTTTGG
>JALDYL010000129.1:0-13043 GCA_032153965.1 Achromobacter sp.
CCCGCCGACACCGCCGCCCACAGGCCCGCGAGGCTGGGACTGGTGAAAGCCGGCGACCAGGCGATGCCGGCGCGGTCCAAGGCTTCGGTCGCGCCGCTGCGGAACAGGCATGGCGCTTCAAACGCGGCCAGCGGCAACACGCCGTCCGCGTCCCGCGCGGGCGCCGGATCGGCTGGCCCGATCCAGCACATGTCCAGCTCCGCCAGGCGCTGCGAATGCGGCAGGCGCGCGCCATGATCCCAGGCCAGCGCGATGTCCAGCTGGCCCACGGCGATGCGGTCCAGCAAGTCGGCATTGCGGCCCACGCGGGCCTCGATCTTGACCTTGGGATGCGTCCGCGCGAACTGGCCCAACACCCGGGGCAGCAGCATCTCGCCAAAATCCTCTTGCAGGCCCAGGCGCACCCTGCCCTGCAATTGCGCGCCGCGCACCGCCCGCGATGCCTGGTCGTTCAAGTCGAGCAGGCGCCGCGCATAGGCCAGCATGGTCTCGCCAGCGTCGGTAAGGGTCAGGCCCCGCCCTGCCTTGCGCAACAGCGGCACGCCCGCCTGCTCTTCAAGTCTTTTCAGCTGGGCGCTGACGGCGGAAGTGGAACGGCCGAGCCGGTCAGCCGCGCGGCCGTAGCTGCCCAGGTCCACCCCCGCGACAAAACTGCGCAGCACCTCCAGGTCGAATGTCGCAGGCTTCATGCAATAGTCCCGTTTTTCAAAACTATTTATTAAAAAAATACTGATTTTCGGGAAGATATTAGAAGTGCACACTGGCCTGCGTCAATCCCATTCCGGCCCCCAGGAGGCCCCGCATGTCCCTGTCCCCATCCCCCGCGCAGACCCTTTCCCCCGTCCTCGACCGCCCTGGCCATCGCTGGAAGGTACTGGCCGCAGGCGTTGCCGCGAATGTCGCCTTTTCCGCCGCGGCGGCGGGCCTGCCCGCCACCGCAGTGTTCATGCGCGCGGACTACCAGCTGGATAACGGCCGATTGGGCCTGGCGCTGGGTCTGCTGGGCCTGGGCGTCGCCTTGTTCGAGCTGCCCTGGGGCATGCTGGCCGACCGCTGGGGCGACCGCCCGGTCCTGCTGACCGGCCTGGCCGCCACGGCGGCGGCGCTGGCCTGGATGAGCGCCTACGCCGCGCCCGGCGCCGACGGCGTGCCCGGGCTGGTGCTGCTGGCGATGGGGCTGGTCCTGGTGGGCATCCTGGGAGGCAGCGTCAATGGCGCCAGCGGCCGCGCGGTGATGTCCTGGTTCGACGAAGGCGAACGCGGCCTGGCGATGAGCATCCGCCAGACCGCCGTGCCGCTGGGCGGCGGTCTGGGCGCGCTGGCGCTGCCCTGGCTGGCGGCCCGCGCAGGCTTTGGCGCGGTGTTCGGCGGCTTGGCCCTGATGTGCGCGGCGGCGGCGCTGCTGGCCGCCTGCTGGCTGCGCGAGCCCGACCGGCCCGCCGCCGCAACCCGGGCTCACTCGGCGCCCAGTCCGCTGCGCGATGCGCGGGTCTGGCGCACCGCGCTAGCCATCGGCCTGCTGTGCTGCCCGCAATTCGCCGTCCTGACCTTCGCCACGGTGTTCCTGCATGATTTCAGCGGCGCGGGCATCGGCGCCACGACGGCTGTGCTGGTGGCGGTGCAGTTGGGCGCCATGATCGCGCGCGTCGCAAGCGGCAGGTGGACCGACCGCCGCGGCAACCGCGGCGCCTACCTGCGTTTCTGCATCGGCTTGAGCTTCCTGCTGTTCGCGGCGCTGGGCGCCACCGCATGGGCGGCCAGCGACGCGATGCTGGCACTGGCCATCCTGATGGCGGCGGCCGGCATCTGCGTCTCGGCCTGGCACGGCGTGGCCTATACCGAACTGGCCACGCTCGCCGGCGCGGGGCGCGCGGGCACTGCGCTGGGCATGGCCAATAGCTGCTGCTACCTGGGACTGTTTCTCACGCCGGCGGTGATGCCGCACCTGGTCGCGGCCACCTCCTGGCCCATGGCCTGGGTGCTGGCAGGACTATGCCTGCTGGCCGCCCTGCCGCTGCTGCCGCGCCGCCCTGCAACAGGAGACTAGCGCGGCAGCGGATCAGGCAAGCGCTCGCGCCCGCTTGCCTATCGCGCCCAACAAGTCGAGCGCGCGGTCCGCGGCTTGGGTCCCGCCGTCCATGTCGCCGCGCACATGCAAGGGACGAAGCTCCTCGATTTCCTCAAGCGCCTCGATCAGCTCGGGCTCGGCCAGCCTGTATTTGCGCAACACGCTGACCATGCACATGGACGCATGCACCATGTCCTCCGCGATCGCGCTTGCGCCGACCCTGTGCAGGACAAAGTTGACCCAATGCGTGCCTGCCAGCATGGCCGCCTCGATCCGGATTTCCCAGTCCTCGTCGGTCAGCTTGGCCAGCGTGGCCTCGATGCGCTGCGCCTTGTCGCGGTGATGTTCCGGGCTCATGGGCGCGCCTCCGGGCGGACCAACGCCAGGTAGACGGCGATGGCTTGCGACATGGCATGGTCGCAATCATCGACAATGGCCTGGACGGGCTTGCGATCTCCGCGCAGGCAAGGATCGCGATGCGCCTCCAACGCGTGCAAGGCGGCTTCCAGGCGCTGGACAGGCTCAGGCATGTCGCCGGGAATGGCGGGCCAGCCCACGTGGCTCACATCGCCGGGACCGCGCAGCTCCCTGCGCCAGCCGCCATCGTCCTGAGGCACGACGTGCACGCCGGGGATGGTGGAAAAGGCGCGGTCCTCGCTGGTAAGTCCCGTGGCATGCAGCGTGGCGTTCCAGATATTGGTCCCCGCGGTAAGACAGGTCCAATACCAGAGCTCGAAATCCTGCAAAGGGTCGAGCCGGTCGCGCAGCGACAACAAGCGGCTTATCTTGTCCGCGTGGGAGGAGATTTGCATGGCTTATCACTCGGGCTTGATGTTGCCGTCCACCACCACCTTGCGCCAGGCGGCCAGGTCTTGCGTGATGGTTTGTGCGAAGGCCTGGCGGCTGACGGCGGCCGAGGGAGGCACATTCGCCTGGCGCAGCGCCTCCAGGAACGCTGGCTGCCCCAGTTCATGATTGATGGCCGCATGCAGGCGCTCCAGCACGTCCGGCGGCGTGTTCTTGGGCGCGAATACGCCTTGCCAGCCGGCGGCGGTAAAGGGATAGCCTTGCTCGGACAGCACCTTGACATCCGGCAGCCTGGGGCTGCGCACGGTGCCCGTCAACGCGATGCCGCGCAGCTTGCCTTGCTCGATGAAGCCCAGGGGCGACACCACGTCGACCCAGCCCACGGGAACCTCGCCGGACACGATGTTCGTAAGCAAGGCAGGCGTGGTCTTGTAGGGCACATGGTTGATGCTCAGCCCTGCCCGCTGCTTGATCCACTCCATCGTCAAATGCCCGTTGGAGCCTATGCCCCAGCTGCCATAAGACTGGTATTTGTCGGGCTCGCGGCGCAGCAGGTCGACCAGTTCGGGCAGCGTCCGCGCGGGCACCGAGGCATGCGCCACCAGCAGCACGCCGCCCACCGAGGACAGCGCCACGGGTTCCAGGTCGCGCAGGGTTCTGATCGGGAGCGCGGGATTCAGCGCCTCGGCCATCACCATGGACGACGCCGTGCTATGCAGGATCGTATAGCCGTCGGGCGCGGCATTCTTGACCGCCGACGAACCGATCAAGCCGTTGGCGCCGGGGCGGTTTTCTATGACGAAAGGCTGGCCCAGCGTTTCGTTCAGCCGCGCATAGAGCTGCCGAGCCAGCGTGTCCAGCACCCCGCCCGCGCCGCCCGGCACGATCACCTTGACGGGCCGGACCGGCCAATTACCGCCGCCCTGCGCAAACGCCAGACGGCTCGCCAGCGACGCGGCCGCGCCCAGCAAGAGTTCCCTACGGGTCAATGAGATCGTCATCATTTGATTCCTGGATCGATGCCGCGTGGCTCGCAGGCGGCGTCAAGGCCGGGCCGGACGCCGCTTCCCGGAACATCCGGGCTGGCGGCCATCCCGGGGAAGACATCAAACCGGCTTGCGCAGGAAGCCCTGGTTGCCGCCGTTGCGGTTGGGCGCGAAGCCATTGGCCTGCAGCGTCTCTTCCGCCGTTTCGTAGAAGACGCCGATCTTCATGATCTCGCGCGCCTGCTGCGCCGTGGCGATGGGCCGGCCGAACTCGCCGGAGATGCGCACCAACTGCTTGATCTGTTCGACCGAGCTCATCTTGCCCGTGCGGGTCTGGTTCCAGAGCACGTCCTCGATGCCGCAGCGCACGTGCAGGCCCAGGGCGATGCCTATCATGTTCACCGGCAGCACGTTCAGCACCGAACTCTCCACCGTGATCACCGAGCCGTCCGGCGCGGCGCGCAGGAAGTTGGCCAGGTTATAGATGTTGGCCTGGTCCATGCCGCCGCTGATGGCCACCCAGTTCATCACCAGCGGGCCCTTGTAGACGCCGCGGCGGATCATCCGCTCTATGGTTTCGAAGCTGTTGATGTTGTAGCACTGGAACTCGCTCTGGATGCCGGCTGCCGTCAGGCGCCGGATGTGCTCCTCGACCCAGCTGGGATTCGCGGGCACGACCATGTCCTTGTAGGTGGAATACAGGTGGGGAAAGCCGCGCGACACGCCTCTGAAGTCATCCTCGCCGGCATGCTCGGTGACGTTCATCTGCGAGGTGTTGACGGTGACCGTCACCTGATCGGGCGTGGGCGTAAGCTCGGCCAGCATGTGGCGGGTGTCGTCGCTCAGCCACTTGGCGGCCTGCCCCTCCTCCGGCGCGAAACTGATCGAGCCGCCCACCTGGATGATCATCTCGGGCACCGCCTCGCGCACCCCGGCGATCAGTTCGTTGAACTTGGACAGGCGCTTGCTGCCCTTGCCGTCGGCCTCGCGCACATGCAGATGCAGCACGGTCGCGCCGGCTTCGTAGCAATCCACCGCCTTCTGGATCTGGTCTTCCATGGACACCGGTATGTCCTCCGGAAAGTCCGAGGGTATCCAGCCCGGCGCATAGGGCGCGGCGGTGATGATCAGGGGCTGCTGGTTTTCGGGATACAGGTGGCCGTCTAGAAAGTTCATGGTGGGATTCTCCGACTGGATGGGTGAAGACTGCATGGGTCGCGCTGCGTGAAGCAGGCGCGGGGATACCGGCGTGCGCTATCCACCGGCGTGCCGGTGCAAGCCGGCCCCCCGGGGCGCGGCGCTGAAAGCAAAGGGAAGACGGGTCAGTTGGCCCGGATGTCGAACTTCCTGACGATGGCGGCGTTGCGTTGCGAGGTCTGCCTGTTTTCGGCCAGCAGCGCGGCGGTGTCGGTATTCACGTCGGGTTCCAGGCCCACGTCGGACAGCTTTTTCTGCACCGCTGGCACGGCCGCCGCCTTGCTGATGACGGCCTGGAGCCTGGCCAGGACATCGGGCGACAGCTTGGTCGAACCGTAGAAGCAAACCTGGCCCTGGAACTGGATCTCGGGATAGCCGAGTTCGGTCATCGTCGGCACGTCGGGCAGATCCCTGTACCGGCTTTTCCCGGCGACCGCGTAGGGCCGCAGCCGGCCGCTCTTGATCAGGGGCAAGGACGTCACCATGCCGTCGAACATGATGTCGACCTGGCCGCCTATGACATCCTGCAACGCCTGCGGCGACCCCGTATAGGCCACGTGCTGCATGTCCAGCCCGGCCTGGCTGCTGAAGATCAGGCCCGAATACTGCGACACCGTGCCGGTGCCGTAACTGGCGAAGGACGACTTGCCCTTGCGTTCCTTCAGATGCGCGACCAGGCTCTGGAAATCCTTGGCTGGGTAGTCCGCGGCGCTGACCAGCGCGTAGCTGGTATACGCGACCCGGGCGATGGTCACGATGTCCTTGAGCGGGTCGTAAGGCACTTTCATCACTTGCGGCGCTTCGACCAGCATATTGCTCGGCCCCAGCGCGATCGTGTTGCCGTCGGGGTCGGCCTTCAGCATGGCGCTGAGTCCGATCGATCCGGTCGCGCCGGGACGGTTCTCGATGATGACTGGCCGGCCGGTGTCCGCCGAGATCTGCTGCCCGATCACTCGGGCGGCGATGTCCACGGTGCCGCCCGCCGGCCCAGGGACGATGACCCGCAAGGGTTTGTCGCCCGAAGCCCAGACGCCGAAGGCCAACGAACATCCGGCCAGCGCCAGGGCCGTGCGCGCGAATTGCTGCAGTTTCATGTTTGTCTCTCCTAGCTCATTGTCGGACTGGGGCGCCGGCTTCCGTTCATGGCAAGCGCAATGTCTGATCTATGGCTGCAAGTATCCGCTGCACCGCAGGTAATTCCTTGCTTTTTTGGGACACAAATTTGCTAATTTGGGACAGCGCCTACGACGCTTGCGTGACGGCCTGCTTGCTCCACTGAGAGGCGCTGCATCCGAACTGGCCATGGAACCAATGGCTGAAGCTGCTGGGTCCGGAGAAGCCCAGCAATTCCGCCACCTCGCCCAGCGGCAGGTCGCTCTCGCGCAAATGGTGTTTGACCAGGTCCATGCGCACCTCGTCCAGCACGCGGCTGAACGTCAGGCCTTCCGCCTGCAGGCGGCGATGCAGCGTGCGGCGGTCGACGTGCAGGAAGCGCGCCACCTCCGGCGCCGAGCAGGCGCCGCCAGGCAACAGCGCCAGGATGATCCGGCGGCAGGTGTCCTGCGCGCTTTCGCCGCGGCCGGTCATCGCCGCTTCCAGGTACTTCCGGGCCAGGCCGGCGGCCATCGGGTCGCCTTGCTCCCGCGGCTGGGCCAGGTCGGCGGCCGCACAGACCAGGCCGTTGAATTCCTGGTTGAATTTGACGCCGCGCCTGAAGAAGGCGCGATGCGCGGCCACGTCCTTGGGCGGGCGGTGCGTGAAGCAGACGTCCAGGGGCTGCCACTGCTGGCCGATCAGCTCGCTCAAGATGCAGAACATGGTCCCCACGGCCAGCTCCACCGATTGCCGCATCTGCAATCCAGGGGTGGGCAACAGGTCTTCGCGGATGATCACCACGCTGCCCGCGTCTTCAACGCGGATGATGAGCGAGGCGTTCACGAGTTTCAGGTAGCGGCACAGCGTATCCAGGGCCTGCCGGGGCGTGGGTTCTTCCCGCAGCACCAGGCTGATGGGCCCCAGCGCCGACAGCTTGCGCCGCGCCGCCAGGCGCAGCGCGAGGTCTTCGGTGCGCGTGGCGCGGGCCGTGATTTCCAGCAACTCGCGCGCCGCATCGCGCGGGATCAGCATCTCCGGATCTTCCAGGAACCTGGCCTCCAGCCCCACGCTGCGCATGAAGGCATGGGGATCCCGGCCCAGCGACTCGACCAGTTCGACGTAGCCGTTCAAGCTGCCGCTGCGCATCAGGTGCGAAAGCTGTCTCATGTCCGGGCCTCGAATTCCTTGCGCAGCCAGCCCAGGAAAGCCCTGACGGGCGGATGGCGCTCGCGGCCCGGCGCGCACAGCGCGGTGTAGGCCGCCCCCGCCACTCTCACGTCCGGCCGGTATGGCACCAGGGTGCCCGCGGCCACGCTGTCCGACACCATGACGGAGCTGGCCAGCACCAGCCCCTGGCCGGCAATGGCGGCCTGCAGGGCGTAGTGCTCTTCCTCGTAGGCATGCAGCGCCGCAGGCTTGCGCCAGGACGGCAGACCGGCCGCCTCGCACCAGTCCTGCCAGCCCTGGTCGTATAGCTGCGAATCGCGCCAGCGCACGGTCACCAGCGACGGCGCGCGCCTGCCCGGCCGGGCGGCCAGCGCGGGCGCCCCATACACGCCGAACCATTCCTGCAGCGCGCAGGCGGCATGCAGACCGGGCCAGCGCTCGCGGCTGTAGCGGATGGCCAGGTCCACGCTGGCATCGCGCAGCAGGTCCACCGGCTCAGGGCTGGTGTTCAGATTGAGCTGGTATTGCGGACACGCCGCGTAGAAGCGCCCCAGCCGCGGCACCAGCCACAAGGCCGCGAACGAATGCGTGGTGGATACGGTCAGCGCGCCCGAGACTGGCGCGGCGCGCAAGGCGTCCAGGGTCTGCGCGACGTCGAGCAAGGCGCCATGCACGCCCGCAAACAGGCGCGCGCCCTTCTCGGTCAGGCGCACGCCGCGCGGCACGCGTTCGAACAAGGCGTAGCCCACATGGCGTTCCAGCGCCTTGACCTGATGGGACACGGCCGTGGCCGTGACGGCGAGTTCGGCCGCGGCCAGCTTGAAGCTGAGCAGCCTGGCGGCCGCCTCGAAGCTGCGCAGCGCCGTCACCGGTAGCGTGGCGAACATGAGTCCCGGTCCTATTGATGAAACTAATTCATCTTACTCAAGGATTCTTCATTTGTCGCCGATGAGCTTGAATACTAAATTTTCCGTTCCTCATGGAACTATCCATGCCCAAAACAAGGAATCAAACATGAATTCAGATCATCCCGACAAGCGCCTGCTGATCCTGGTCGGCAGCCCGCGCCGCGACGGCAACAGCGCGGCGCTGGGTGCGGCCGCGCTGCAGGGGGCCGAGGCCGCGGGCATCTCCGCCACGCTGCTGTTCCTGGACGACTACATCCAGTCGTTCCTGCCGGACCTGCGCCACTGCGCCGCACCCGCCGACCGCTATTCCGAGCTGTTCCTGGAACACTTCCTGCCCGCCGACGGCGTCCTGATCTGCACCCCCATCTACTGGTACGGCATGTCGGCGCAGACCAAGGCGTTCTTCGACCGCTCGTTCAGCCACTATGCCGGCCAGGGCCCCGAACCCGAACGGGTCAAGCAGCGCATGACCGGCAAGCGCCTGGGCCTGGCGGTGGCATCCGAGGAAACCTACCCGGGCGCGGCGCTGGGCATCGTGCACCAGATCCAGGAATACGCGCGCTACACTCATTCGGATTTCGTCGGCTATGTGCATGGCGCCGGCAACCTGCGCGGCGAGGTCGCGGCGGACCCGCGCCAGCCGCTGCAGGCGGCGGCCGACCTGGGCGCCACGTTCTTCGCCCGTAAATACTCGGACTACCGGGTGGAAACGCCGCGCGCCCGCAATGTCTGGGAATCCGCCCCCGCCCTGCGCAGCACGCCGGGCGTGCTGCCGTAGACCTGCTTGAACACGCGGGTCAGATGGGCCTGGTCGGCAAAGCCCACCGCATGCGCGGCGTCGGCCAGCGCCAGGCCGTCGCGCAGCAGCACCCGGGCCCGCGCCACCCGCCAGTTGCGCAGCCAGGCCAGCGGCGGCAGGCCATAGCGCCGGGCGAACTGCTTGACCAGCGTGGTGCGGTGGCGGTCCTGCGCCAGCGCCAGGGCCTCCAGGTCCGGCGCACAGGCCGGGTCCGCGGCCATGCGCGCGCGCAGCAGCGCGCAGACATCGGGCTCGTCGTCGGCCGCCGCGGGACGGGGCTGCGCATGCGCGGCCAGCAGACCGAACAGGGCAGCGGAAATGCGCTCGCGGCGCTCGGGGTCGGCGATGGGATCGGGCGTGAGCGCATCCAGCCACGTCTGGCATAGCGTCGCGTCGCGGATGACGGGTCCCGCCAGCGCGCCGCCGCCCGCGTACAGCGCGAGTTCGTGATTTCTGAACCACGCCGGATCGATGTAGGCCATGCGGTAGCCCAGCGGCGCATCCGAGGTGCCGCCGGTATGGACCTGGCCGGGCGCGATCACAACCAGATCGCCCTCGCCCGCGGCCTGCGGTTCGCCATGCACGGTGAAGGCGCAGCGGCCCTGCGCGATGGCGCCGATGGACCAGGCGTCGTGGAAATGCGGCGCATAGCTGTAGGCGCGCAGGTCCGCGATCAGCACGTCGCCGGGCAGGCCGGCGCCGCAATGCCAGATGTGTTGGGAAACCGCCATGGATACGTGTGCGTGGGGCGCCTAGCCGAAGTAGCTCTGGTCCGAGGTCAGCGTGCGGGCCAGCAGCCATGCGTTGCGGGGATTCTCGCCCACGCGGCGCACGGCGTAAGGCCACCAGTCGCCGCCAAAGGGCAGATAGACCCTGACGTTATAGCCCAAACGGCGCAGCGCGAGCTGCCAGTCCGGACGCACGCCGTAGAGCATCTCGAATTCGAAGGCTTCTGGCGGCCAGCCGCGCTCGCGCGCCAGCTCCAGGATGGCGCCGGCCAGGCGGTCGTCATGGGTGCCGAAAACGGGCTGGAAGCCGGACTCCAGCGCCTCGCGCGACAGCATGATGGCGGCGGCGTCCAGATAGGCCTGGTCGATGCGCGCGCGGCCGGCGTGGTCCAGGGCGCGCTCCGGAAACGCGCCCTTGACCAGCCGCAGCGAGGTGCGCTGGCGGATCGCCCAGACCAGGTCCAGCGGCGTGCGGCGGCGCCGCGCCTGCAGGGTCAGGCCTGCAGGTATGCCGGCTTGCAGCAGTTCGCGGTGCAAGGCGCAGGTGCGGTCGCAGAGTGAGGAATCCTCCATGTCCAGCACCATCCAGTCGCGTCCCAGGCCGACCGTCCGGCGCGCCGCCAGGCCGATGCGCCGGGCGTTCTCCCGGCCCAGCGCGTCGTCGCGCATATAGCCGATGGCGGTGGGATCGACCGACACGTGCACGTCCAGCCCGGCATGGTCCAGCGCCTGGCAGGCGCCGACCGCCTGGGCCACGTTGTGCTCGATGGCGTCGGCATCGTCCACGTACTCGCCCAGGTAGAAAAGCGAGGCGCGGATCCCGTGCGCCTCGCGCAGCCTGGCGGCCGTGCGGACCGCGGCATCGACGTCCGCGCCGCCGACGAAACGGGCCGCCAGCGACGTGCGCGCCGCCACGGCCCGCATCGCCCGCCCCACGCCCGGACTGCGCGCCAGCGCGATGGCGGTTTTCTGGAACATGCTCATGGGCTCTCTCCCTGCAAAGAGAGCCACTGTGCCGGGACGGCGGGCGCGCGTCTTGAACGCCAGTGAAAGGTTCCTAGTCCAGCGCCAGCCCGCGGGCGCGGCCGAACAGAGGACGCTGCACCGTCTGCGCCAGCAGCACCCCGGCCAGCGTCACCGCGCCGCCCAGCAGGTGGTACAGATGCAGTTGCTCACGCAGCATGACGAAGGCGGCCAGCGCGGTGAACAGCGGCAGCAGGTTGATGAAGATGCTGCAACGATTGGGCCCCAGGCGCTGCACGCCTTCGATCCACAGGAAGGACAGCAGCACCGACGAGAAGATGCCCGCGTACAGGATCAGCGGCACCGTGTTCATGTCCAGCGCGGCCTGCGCCGCCGGCACGCGCAGGTACAGCGGCAGCATGTAGAGCAGCGCGAAGATCGATTGCACGAAGGTCGACTGCCAGGCCGGCAGCGGCACCTTCCAATGACGCAGCAGCACCCCGTACAGCGCATAGGACAAGGCAGCCAGCAGCATCAGGCCGTCGCCGACATGGATGCCGTGCTGGAACACGCTCAGCATGTCGCCCTGGCCCACCAGGTACAGCAGACCGAGGAACGACAGCGCGCCGCCGGCGGCCATGCCCAGGGTCAGCGGATCGCGCAGGATCACCACGCTGAGCAGCATGCTCAGCAAGGGGATCAGCGCGGTCAGGATGGCCATGTTGGTGGCGGTGGTGGTTTCGGCCGCGCGGTAGGACAGCGCCTGGAACAGCGCCGCAGACAGGGCGCCGTACAGCGCCAGCTTGGGCCAGTGGCGCAGGATGGTCTTGCGGTTGCGCCAGGCCGGGCCGGCCGTGAACAGGCCCATCAGGAACAGGGCCAGCACCAGCCGGTAGAAGGTGATGGCGGTGGGAGAGATGGCGCTGGCGGCCATCTTGGAGACGATGACGTTGCCCGCCCAGAACAGGATGGCGAACAACGGGAACAGGTAGGACATGGTGGTTGCGCTCGGAGGATGAGGGATGGCCTCCGGCCGCTTGCGGCTCCCCTGAGGGCTGCGCAAGCGGTGGAGTATCGCTATCCTATTGAGCGCGATCCAGCCCGTCTGCCGACGAAAAGGCAGCGGCTATCGCAAAATGGACATTGCCCGGATCAGGGGCGGAACGGCGCGGGATCCAGCGGCAGCTCCAGCCCGCCCATCTGGGCAGTCAACAGCGCGGCGCTGCCGCAGGCCAGGGTGAAGCCCAGCGCGCCCTGCCCGATGTTGAGCCATAGATTGTCGGCGGCATGGCTGCGTCCGATCAGCGGCTTGCTGGTGGGAGTGGCCGGCCGCAGACCCGCCCAAGGCACCGCCTGGCGCAGGTCCAGCGCCGGAAAGGCCTCATGCACCTGGCGCTTGAGCAGCCCGATGCGCGCCGTATCGATGCCGGCATCGGCGCTACCGATGTCGACCATGGCCGCGATCCGCAGCACGCCGCCCACGCGGGCGTAGACGATGCGCCGCTCGTAATCCGTGACGCTGATGCGCGGCGCCACCGAGTCGTCGTCCTCGGCCAGCGGCACGCTGAGGCTATAGCCCTTCAGCGGATACAGCGGCACGTCGTGGCCTAGCGGCTTGAGCAGCGTGCGCGTGCCGATGCCGGTGGCCAGCACAATGGCGTCGGCGCCGATGTCGCCGTCACGCGTGTTCACCGCCACGATGCGGCGCCCTTCGCGCTGCAGGCCGGATACGGGATTGGACATGGCGCATTGCACATTGGCCATGGTCTGCAGGCGGTCGAACAGCGCCTCGGTGAACTGGCGGCAGTCGCCCGCTTCTTCGCTGGGGGTATAGATGGCGCCCGCCAGGCTGCCGCCCATGCCGGCCAGCGCCGGCTCCAGCGCCAGCGTCTGCGCGGCGTCCAGCACCTGCTGCTCGGCGCCGTGGTCGGCCTGGTACGCCACCAGTGCGCGCGCCTTGTCCAGCAGGGCCGTGCTGCGGTAGGCGATGAGCTTGCCGTTCTTCAGATGGCCGAAATCCAGGTCTTCCTGCTCCAGCAGGGAGTGCATGACGTCCCGGCTCAGATAGGACAGGCCAGCCAGCTGGACCGTGGAAGCCTTGGCCACCGAGGCCCGGCACGCCAGCGCGAATTGCAGGCACCAGCGCCATTGATGGGGATCCAGCCTGGGCCGGAAACGCAGCGGGGAGTCTTCGCGCAGCAGCCAGCCCGGCACGCTGGGCAGCACGCCGGGACCGGCCAAAGGCGCCACGTAGCTATAACTGAGCTGGCCGCCATTGGCGTAGCTGGAGACCTCGGCCGGACGCGCCTGGCTGTCCACCAGCAC
>JALDYL010000411.1:0-2912 GCA_032153965.1 Achromobacter sp.
ATGGCGCGGCTCATGCTGTCGGCGCCCACCAGCATGCCGGCCACGAAGATGCTGGCCAGGATCACCCCCAGCGGATGCAGGCCTGCCAGCATGGCGACGACCACGCCGGTGTAGCCGTAGCCCGGCGACATATCCAGCGTGACGTAGCCGGTGCGGCCCGCCACTTCAATAGCGCCCGCCAGGCCGGCCAGCGCGCCGGACAACATCGCGGTGCCCAGCATCACGCGGTTGACCGGCAGGCCCAGAAAGCGCGACGCATGCGCGTTGGCGCCCACGGCGCGCATCTGGAAACCAAACACGGTGTAGCGGTTCAGCAGCCACAAGCCCAGGGCCAGCCCCGCCGCCCACAGCAGCCCGGTGTGTGCGCGCGTGCGTTCGATCAGCTTGCCCAGTTCCAGGTCACCGTTCAGCGCCACGGATTGCGGCCAGCCCATCGCCATCGGGTCTTTCATGGGGCCGTCCAGCATCATGGACACGAACAGCAGCACGATGAAGTTGCCCAGCAAGGTGGTGACGACTTCATCCACGCCCAAGCGGGTTTTCAGCAGCGCGGGAATCAGCAGCAGCAAGGCGCCGGCCAAGGCCGCCGCCAGCATCATGCCGCCGAACAGCACGGGCACCGGCAGATCGAAACCGGTGCCGTCATGCAGGCCGCCGATGGCCACCGCCGCCAGCGCGCCCAGATACAGCTGGCCTTCGGCGCCGATGTTGTAGAAGCGCGCGCGAAACGCCACGGCACAGGCCAGGCCCGTCAGCATCAACGGGGTGGCGCGGGTCAGCGTTTCAGACAGCGCGAAGCGCGAGCCGAACGCGCCTTCGAACAGCAGCGCGTAGGTGCGGCCCACGGGCGCGCCGGCCCAGGCGACCAGCAAGGTGCAGATCGCCAGGGTGAAAAGGATGGCCGCGATCGGGGCCAAGGCCAGCGCCATGCGGCTGGGCTCGGGGCGACGTTCCAGGATCAGTTTCATGCGAAGAATGCTCAATAGAAAAGGAAGCGGCGCGGGGCGGCGTGAACCGTCACGCGCGGGTTCCTGTCATGGCCAGGCCGACGGTCGCGGGCGTCCAGTCGGCCACCGGCTTGATGGCGACGAGCTTGCCGCCGCACAGCACGGCGATGCGGTCGGCCAGGGCGAAGATTTCTTCCAGGTCTTCCGACACCAGCAGCACGCCGGCGCCGCGTGCACGGGCGGCCAGCAACTGCTCGCGCACATAGGCCACGGCGCCGATGTCCAGGCCCCAGGTGGGCTGGTCGGCCACGATGAAGCGCGGTTCGCGCGCCAGCGTGCGTCCCAGGATCAGCTTTTGCATATTGCCGCCCGACAGGCTGCGCGTGCGCACATCCAGCGACGCCGCGCGCACGTCGAACTGCTTGGCCAGCGATGCGGCGTAGGCCCGGCCCGCGCGCGCGCGGATCAGGCCGTAGCGCGCGAAGCGCTTGTCCTTCAGGTCTTCGACGATGGCGTTTTCCCAAAGCGGGCTGTCGCCGATCATGCCTTCGCCGTGGCGGTCTTCGGGGATGCGGCCGACGCGGGCGGCGGTCCAGCCGGCGGGCGACGTGGGCGCGGGCGCGTGCTCGGCGCCCAGCCGGATCGTGCCGTCGGACGGTTGCGCCAAGCCGGTCAAGACCGACACCAGCGCCTGCTGGCCGTTGCCGGCCACGCCCGCGATCGCCACGATTTCATGTTTGTGGACGGTCAGGTCCAGGCTGTCCAGGCGCGGCGCGCCGGCGCGGCTGTCGCGCACGGTGACTTGAGACAGCGTCACCACGGGCGCCGCCTGTTCGGCGGCGGCCACCGCTTCGGCGCGCGGCATGACGACCTTGCGCCCGACCATCAATTCAGCCAGTTCAGCGGGGCTGGTGGCGGCGGTGTCGCGTTCGGCCACCAGCTTGCCCTGGCGCAGCACCGCCACGCGGCGCGACACGGCCATCACTTCGTCCAGCTTGTGCGAGATGAAGATGACGGCCAGGCCGTCGTCGACAAAGCCGCGCAGCGTGGCGAACAGGTCCTGCACTTCCTGCGGCGTCAGCACCGCGGTGGGTTCGTCCAGGATCAGCACGCGCGCGCCGCGATACAGCGCCTTCAGGATTTCAACGCGCTGCTTTTCGCCGACGGACAAGCCGCCCACGCGCGCGTCCGGGTCCACGCCCAGGCCAAAGCGTTGGCCCAGTTCAACCAGGCGGCGGCGCGCCTTGCTCCGCCCGGACGCCAGCTTCCACAGCGATTCCGTGCCGACCATGATGTTGTCCAGCACGGTCAGGTTGTCGGCCAGCGTGAAGTGCTGGTGCACCATGCCGACCCCGGCCGCCAGCGCGGCGTCGGGCCGGCCGGCGGGCAAGGGTTGGCCGAAGACTTCAATGCTGCCTGCGTCGGCCACGTAATGGCCGAACAGGATCGACACCAGGGTCGATTTGCCGGCGCCGTTCTCGCCCAGCAAGGCCAACACTTCGCCCTGCCGGAGCGTAAGCGAGATATCGTCGTTGGCCGTCAGGCTGCCGAAGCGTTTGGTGATCCCCGTCAGTTGCAGGGCGAGAGGCGCTTGGTTCATCGTGCCGAGGACTTGGGTTCTTTGTCGTTGACCTTGACGGTGAAGCTGCCGTCCAGAATGGCCTTCTGCTTGGCTTCGACCTTGGCGACGAGCTCGGCGGGAATCTTCTTTTCGAAGGTGCCCAACGGCGCCAGCGACGAGCCCTTGTACTTCATCAGCGAGTACTGGCCGTAGTCGTCGGCCTTGAACGTGCCGGCCTTGACCTGCTTGAGTGCTTCGTCGATGGTGGGCTCCATGCTCCACAGGGCCGAGGCCACCACGGTTTCGGGGTACTGCGGCTGCGTGTCGATCACGTTGCCGATGGCCAGCTTGCCGCGTTCCTTGGCGGCATCCGACACGCCGAAGCGCTCGGCGTACAGCACGTC
>JALDYL010000130.1:0-13032 GCA_032153965.1 Achromobacter sp.
AGTTGCCGCCGATGAAGTTGCGCACGCCGCGCTTGAGCGCCGCGTCGATCACCGGACGGTTGACCGGATCCAGCACGATGATGGCGTCGTCAGCCATGCGCAGCGTGCTGGCGGCATCGATCCAGATGCCGTTCCAGCCCGCGCCGCGCAGCTTCGGGTAGACCTCGGAGGTGTAATCGCCGCCTTGCGCCGTCACGATGATCGGCAGTTTTTTCAGAGCGTCAATGTTGTAGGCGTCTTGCAGCGGGCCTGCGCCAGTGGCCCAAGTGGGCGCGGCGCCGCCAGCGTTGCTGGTGGAGAAAAACACCGGTTCGATCAGTGCGAAGTCGTTCTCGTCGCGCATGCGTTGCATGAGCACCGAGCCGACCATACCGCGCCAGCCGACAAGGCCTACTGCTTGATTCATTTCAATCGCTCTTTAAAGGGTGTGGAGACTAGGGTCCAGGGGAAAAAGCCGTGCAATTCATCAATTTATCAGAATGCACGGCCGGATGTTGCGGCGCAGCTAGAAATAATAGGGGCCGCAGTAGATACAGGGCGCTTTCGCGGCGACGCCACAACAGCAAGACAAGGGGCGGCCCCGACGGAGCCGCCCCTTGCCTGACGCCCGCTCAGCCGCCGCAAGCGCGGCGGCTGGATTCCGCGAAAGATCAGGCCAGCGCCTTCAGCACCGCGTCGCCCATCTGCGCCGTGCCGACCTTGGTCGTGCCCGGCTCGAAGATGTCGGCGGTGCGCAGGCCATCGGCCAGCACGCGGCGCACGGCGGCCTCGATGCGATCGGCCTGCGGCGCCAGATTCAGCGAATAGCGCAGCAGCATGGCGGCGGACAGGATGGTCGCCAACGGATTGGCGATGCCCTGGCCGGCGATGTCGGGCGCGGAGCCGTGGCTGGGTTCGTACAGGCCCTGGCCGCCGGCGTTCAGCGACGCCGAGGGCAGCATGCCGATCGAGCCGGTCAGCATGGCGGCTTCGTCGGACAGAATGTCGCCGAACAGGTTGCCGGTCACGATGACGTCGAACTGCCGCGGGTTGCGCACCAGCTGCATGGCGGCGTTGTCGACATACATGTGCGACAGCTCCACGTCGGGATATTCACGCGCCACTTCGATGACGATATCGCGCCAGAACTGCGAGGTCTCCAGCACGTTGGCCTTGTCCACGCTGCACAGCTTCTTGCCGCGCTTGCGGGCCGATTCGAAGCCGATGCGCGCGATGCGGCGCACTTCGGATTCCGCGTAGCGCATGGTGTCGTAGCCTTCGCGCTCGCCCGTAAAGGCGCCGTCCGGCGACGAACGCACGCCACGCGGCGTGCCGAAATAGATGTCGCCCGTCAGTTCGCGGATGATCAGGATATCCAGGCCAGACACGATCTCGGGCTTGAGCGACGAAGCGCTGGCCAGCTCCGGATACAGAATTGCCGGACGCAGATTGGCGAACAGGCCCAGCGCCTTGCGCAGGCCCAGAATGGCCTGCTCGGGGCGGAACTCGCGCGGCAGGCTGTCGTACTTCCAGTCGCCCACGGCGCCGAACAGCACGGCGTCCGATTCCTTGGCCAGGTTCAGCGTGGCCGGCGGCAGCGGATGCTCGAACGCATCGAAGGCGGCGCCGCCCACGGGCGCTTGCTTGATCTCAAAGGAGACGTCCAGCGCCTTCAGGACGCGCACGGCCTGCTCGACGATTTCCGGGCCGATGCCGTCACCCGGCAAGACTGCGATGTTGTGAGTCATACGAAAACGATCCTGTAATCAGAATAATGGCGGTATCAAGCGATGGGGCGGCTTTCCAGCCACGGGTGGCGGGCCAGGCGCTCGGCCTCGAAGGCGCGGATCTTGTCCGACTGGCGCAAGGTCAGGCCGATATCGTCGAAACCGTTGAACAGACAGTACTTGCGGAAAGGTTCGATGTCGAAGCCCATCTCGCGGCCGTCCGCCGCCACCACGACCTGGCGCTCCAGGTCGACGCGCAGCTTGTAGCCCGGGAAGGCCTTCACTTCGTCGAACAGACGCGAGACTTCCAGTTCGGACAGGACGATCGGCAAGAGGCCGTTCTTGAAGCTGTTGTTGAAGAAGATGTCGGCATAGGACGGCGCAATGATGGCGCGGAAGCCGAACTGCGTCAGCGCCCAGGGCGCGTGCTCGCGGCTGGAGCCGCAGCCGAAGTTCTTGCGCGCCAGCAGCACGGAAGCGCCCTGGTAGCGCGGCTGGTTCAGCACGAAATCCGGATTCAGCGGACGCTTGCTGTTGTCCATGCCGGGTTCGCCGTGATCCAGATAACGCAACTCGTCGAACAGGTTCGGGCCAAAGCCGGTGCGCTTGATGGACTTGAGGAACTGCTTGGGGATGATGAGGTCCGTGTCGACGTTTTCGCGATCGAGCGGAGCCACCAGGCCTTCGTGAGTGGTAAATGCTTGCATGATGTCGGTACTCGGTGCTTGACGCTTAACGGAAAGTGCGGACGTCGACGAAATGGCCGGCGACAGCGGCGGCGGCGGCCATGGCCGGGCTGACCAGATGGGTGCGCCCGCCCTGCCCTTGGCGGCCTTCAAAGTTGCGGTTCGAGGTCGAAGCGCAACGCTCGCCGGGTTCCAGGCGGTCGGCATTCATGGCCAGGCACATGGAGCAGCCCGGTTCGCGCCATTCAAAGCCCGCCTCGATGAAGATCTTGTCCAGCCCTTCGCGCTCGGCCTGTTGCTTGACCAGGCCCGAGCCCGGCACCACCATGGCCTGGCGCACATTGGACGCCACATGCTTGCCGCGCGCCACGGCGGCCGCCGCGCGCAGGTCTTCGATGCGCGAATTGGTGCACGAACCGATGAACACGCGGTCCACGCGGATGTCGGTAAGGGGCGTGTTGGGCTTCAGACCCATGTATTGCAGCGCGCGCTCCATGCCGCTGCGGCGCACGTCGTCTTTTTCGCGATCGGGGTCCGGCACACGGGAATCCACCGGCAGCACCATTTCGGGGGAAGTGCCCCAGGTGACTTGCGGCTTGATGTCACGGGCGTTGACTTCCACCACGGCGTCGAACTTGGCGCCCTCGTCGGTGTGCAGGGTGCGCCAGTAGCCCGCCGCCTGCTCCCAGAGCACGCCCGTGGGTGCAAAGGGACGGCCGCGGAAATATTCGATGGTCTTGTCGTCCACCGCCACCATGCCGGAGCGGGCGCCGGCTTCGATGGCCATGTTGCAGACGGTCATGCGGCCTTCCACGGACAGGGCGCGGATCGTGCTGCCGGCAAACTCGATGGCGTAGCCCGTGCCGCCGGCGGTGCCGATGATGCCGATGATGTGCAGGACCACGTCCTTGGCCGTACAGCCGAAGGGCAATTCGCCGTCGACCTTGATCAGCATGCTCTTGGCTTTCTTCATGAGCAGCGTCTGGGTCGCCAGCACGTGCTCGACTTCGGAGGTGCCGATGCCGAAAGCCAAGGCGCCCAGGGCGCCGTGCGTGCTGGTGTGCGAGTCGCCACAGACGACGGTCATGCCGGGCAGGGTCGCGCCCTGCTCCGGACCGATCACGTGCACGATGCCCTGGCGCAGGTCATTCATGCGGAATTCGGTAATGCCGTACTTGTCGCAGTTGGCGTCCAGCGTATCCACCTGCAGGCGGGAAATCGGATCGTCGATGCCTTGGGCGCGGTTCAGCGTCGGCACGTTGTGGTCCGCCACCGCCAGGTTGGCACCCGTGCGCCACGGCTTGCGGCCGGCCATCGCCAGACCCTCGAACGCCTGGGGACTGGTGACTTCATGCACCAGGTGGCGATCGATGTAGAGCAGACAGGTGCCGTCTGATTCCTGATGGACGACGTGGGCGTCCCAGAGTTTGTCGTAAAGAGTTTGGGCCATGGATGCGCTCTGCAAATAGACAATCCGGCTCGTGCCGCGCGCGGTTCGAAAAACGATCCCCGAGCGCCAGCCACTGCGGCATAAACGAATTATGCACAGGCTCTCAACCTAGTACAATTACACCTTATATACCAGTATCAGCACTACCATGCTAGGAAATCACAGGGGGTCAATCCGTCCTACTTCCCTGCCCCAAACGAACCACAAGCAAACAGTTACAGATACAAATTCGGGTATTTAAAACAGATACAAAATTATCAAACCGATATAATCGTTGTTCATTGTGGCCGCTCAAACCGCGAAATAAAGCGCAATAAACCGCATTTATCCTGCATTAAACTGGATCACAAATCCGGAGTATGTCGAAATTAGTGCAAATTCAAGCTAATTGAGAGATGATGCGCGAAGAAACTCAAACTGCCGACTGGAAAACTTCGTCAAGAATTAACAAATATTGACTCGTCAAATCTGACATTTCCACACAATATGGCGGCCATTAATTCCTAACTCGACTCGCGAATAATCACTATGGCTTCGTTTTTGCTCAAAAGCACGACTTCGGTCCTTGCCCTGGCATTCGTTCCTGCGGCATTTGCACAGTCAGCCGCTCCCGGTTCCGGGACAGCTGGGGTCACGCTGAACCAGGTCGTCGAACAGACCCTGCTCAGCAACCCGGAAATCCAGGCCAAATACCACGATTTCCAAGCTTCGCTGGAAGGCCAGGCCGTCGCTCGCGGCGCGTTCTTCCCGCAGATCAATGCGCAAGGCTATGTGGGTCGCGAGTATCGCAACAACGTGCCCGGAGTCGGGTCGCAACAATGGAGCCGCCCCGGCTACAGCGTGGAACTGCGCCAACTGATTTTTGACGGCTTCCGTACCAGCAACGACGTCAAGCAGGCTGGCTTCGACAAACTGGCGCGTTTCTACGACTTGCTGGCCACCAGCGACACCACCGCATTCAGCGCGGTGCAGGCCTACATCGACCTGCAACGCTACCGCGACATGGAGTTGCTGGCCCGCCAGAACTACACCCTGCACGAGGAAACTCTCAAGCAGATCAATGAGCGCGCCGAATCGGGCGTGGGCCGTCGCGTCGACCTGGAACAGGCCGGCGGTCGCCTGGCGCTGGCCCAGACCAACCTGATGACCGAGACCGCCAACCTGCTGGACGTGCAGCAGCGCTTCCAGCGCGTCACCGGCGCCCTGCCCCCTGAATCGATGCAGCCCACGCCGGATATCAGCGGCAAGCTGCCGGTCAAGCCGGCCAACTTCAACGAGTCGCTGCGCCGCAACCCCAGCTTCCTGTCCAAGCAAGCCGGTTTGCAGGCCGCGCAGGCGGGCGTCGCCTCGTCCAAGGGCGCCTTCTCGCCCAAGTTCGAATTCGTGGCCGCCACTGGCCGCGACCAGAACGACCCGACGCCGCAAAACCGCGACATCCAGAACTCCAGCGTGCAGCTCGTCATGAGCTACAACCTGTATCGCGGCGGTTCCGATTCCGCCCGCGTACGCCAGACCTCGGCGCAGTCCTACGCCGCGCGCGATATCCGCGACTACACCTGCCGCAACGTGCAACAGGACCTGGCCGTGGCCTGGAACAACGTGGCCAGCCTGAACCAGAAGCTGCCCTTCCTGCGCGACCACGAAGTAGCCACCACCAAGGTGCGCGAAGCCTATCGCCAGCAGTTCCAGATCGGCCAGCGTTCGCTGCTGGACTTGCTGGACACGGAAAACGAATTGTTCGAATCGCGCCGCGCCCTGACCAACGCCCTGTATGACCTGCAGATCGCGCAGTACCGCTGGCTGGCGCTGTCGCACGCGCTGCTGCCGGCGCTGACGCTGCAGCCCGCGCGCAACGAAATGCCCGAGGAAAACGGCAAGCTGGAAGTCTCCGACGATGTGATCAAGCTCTGCAATTCGACGATCCCCGACTCGGCCCGCCTCGCGCCCGTGCGCGTGCAATACAACGAGGGCAACCTGCCGCCCACGTTCATCCCGGTAAACTCGCCCAAGGCCAAACCCTAGGCGAAGCAAGCGCAAGGAGACCATATGCAGAAACAGGGCAACGACTTCTCACAACTGGACGCGGACTTCGTCCGCGTCCTGGAAGACTTGATCGACGCGCTGATAGCCAATGGCACCTTGCGTATGACCGACCTGCCTGTACAGGCTCAACAAAAGCTGACCCAGCGCAAGCAACAGCGCGCGCGCCTCTCCGAACACCTCGACCTGCTGGATGACGAAGATGGACAAGTTATCTGAAATGGCGGCCCGAGAGTGGCGCGCTGACGCGCGTGCGGCGCATGACGATCCGCTGCTGGATTGCCTGGTTGAAATCACCCGGCTGCATGGCGTGACGGCGACGGCGCAAGCCCTGTCGGCCGGCCTGCCGCTCGAAGAGCACAGGCTGACGCCGGCTCTGCTGCCGCGCGCTGCCGCGCGCGCGCAGCTCTCCGCACGCGTGGTCAAGCGTACGCTGGACAGCATCTCGCAGGACCTGATGCCCGCGATCCTGCTGCTCAACGGTGAACGCGCCTGCCTGCTGTTGAAGAAGGACGGCGAAAACTACGTCGTCAGCCACCCCGAACTGGGCGGCAGCTCGATGGAAATGAGCGCAGCCGAGCTGTCGGCGCAATACACCGGATTGGTGTGTTTCGTGCGCCCGCAGTTCCGCTTCGACGCGCGCGCGCCCGAAGTCGCCAAGGTGCGCGAGCGCCATTGGTTCTGGGCCGCCATCATGGAAAACCGGCGTCTGTACCGCGACGCCCTGATCGCTGCCCTGCTGATCAATGTCTTCGCGATGGCGATGCCGCTGTTCACCATGAACGTGTATGACCGCGTCGTGCCGAACAATGCCGTCGAGACGCTCTGGGTCCTGGCTATCGGTATCACCCTGGTCGTGATCTTCAACATGATCCTGAGCACTGCGCGCTCCCACGTGGTCGATAGCGCCAGCAAGCGGGTCGACGTGCGCCTTTCCGCGCAGATCATGGAACGCGTGCTGGACCTGCGCATGGAGGGCCGCCCGGTGTCGGTGGGCTCCTTCGCCGCCAACCTGCGTTCATTCGAATCCATCCGCGATTTCATCGCGTCGGCCACCATCACCACCCTGGTCGACCTGCCCTTCATTCTGCTGTTCCTGCTGGCGCTCGCCTGGATATCGCCCTGGATGATCCTTCCGCCCCTGGTCGCGATCGTGTTGATCCTGCTGGTGTCGCTGGCCGCGCAAGCCCGCATGGAATCCCTCACCATGGCCTCCTACCAGGCCTCATCGCAACGCAACGCGACCCTGGTCGAGGCCCTGACCGGTCTGGAGGCCGTCAAGACCCTCAACGCGCAAGGTTCCATCCAGCGCAATTGGGAACGCGCCACCGAGTACATCGCCTTGACCGGCGGAAAACTGAAGCTGATTTCGTCGTCGACGGTCGGCTTCGTGCAGGCTATCCAGCAACTGGTGTCGATATCCGTCGTGATCATCGGCGTCTACCAGGCACAGGAATCCGCCATTTCCATGGGCGGCATCATCGCCGCGTCCATGATCGCTGGCCGCTGCCTGGCCCCGCTAGGCCAGGTTGCCGGACTGCTGATGCAGTATCAGAACGCGCGCACCTCGCTCGGTTCGATCGACAACTACATGAAGCTCCCGATTGAACGTCCGGCGGAAGCCGAATTCCTGCATCGCCCGGTCTTCCATGGCGGCATTGAATTCCGCGACGTGACCTTCAGCTATCCCGGCAGCAAGCAGCCGGTTCTGAAGAAAGTGTCCTTCAAGCTGAAACCGGGCGAAAAGGTCGGCATCATCGGCCGCATCGGCTCTGGCAAGACCACACTGGAAAAATTGGCCCTGGCGCTGTATCAACCCACCGAGGGCGCGGTCCTGCTGGACGGCGTCGACGTGCGGCAGATCGATCCCGCCGACGTGCGGCGCGCCATCGGCCACGTGCCGCAGGACCCCTTGCTGTTCTACGGCAGCCTGAAGCACAACCTCGCCATGGGCGCGCCCTACGCCGACGACGCCAGCATCCTGGCAGCCGCCAACATGGCAGGCGTCACCGATTTCGCCAACCTGCATCCCGACGGCTTCGACATGGTCATCGGCGAACGCGGCGAATCCCTGTCCGGCGGCCAGCGCCAGTCGGTGGCGGTGGCCCGCGCTCTGATCAACGATCCTCCCATCCTGCTACTGGACGAGCCCAGCAGCAATATGGACCACCAGAGCGAAGCGCAACTGCGCAAGCGCCTGGGCGAAGCCAGCGCCACCAAGACGATCCTGCTGGTCACGCACCGCACCGCGCTGCTGGACCTGGTCGACCGCCTGATCGTGATCGACAACGGCCATATCGTCGCCGACGGTCCGAAGGAGCAAGTCGTCGAAGCACTGCGTCAAGGACGCGTCGGACGCGGAAGCTGAGGAAACCATGCTGAACAATCCTGGCGAAACCCGGCACGGCCTGTTTGGAAGCTTGTGGCGCAAGCTGCGCGGCGTCTTCGTGTTCTTCTTCGACCGCCTGCTGGACGGAACCGAAAAAGGCAAACCCCAGCAACGCTCCGACTACGTCGGCAATGCCGAATGGGTCATCCATGAATCGCAGGCGCGTGGCTCGCGCATCCTGCTGTGGGTCAGCCTCCTGGCCACCGGCGGTCTGCTCTTTTGGGCCGGCACCGGCAGCATCGACGAAGTCGTCCGGGGCGAAGGCAAGGTCGTGCCGTCGCGCCAGGTCCAGATCATCCAGAGCCTGGACGGCGGCATCGTCGAGGAAATCCTGGTGCGCCCGGGGCAGGAAGTCGAAGCTGGAGAAATCCTGCTGAAGATCGACTCCACCCGGTTCGCCTCGTCGTTGGGCGAGAACAACGCCGAATACCTGTCCCTGCTCGCCAAGGCGGCCCGTCTGCAGGCCCTGGCCACCGGCGAGCCCTTCGTGGCTCCCGAGGAAGCGCTGGCGCAGGCGCCAGGGTTGGTGGAAATGGAACGCAATGCCTGGCAGGCCCGCACCACCGAATTGAACGCCACGATCAACGTCGCCCGCGAACAGCTCAAGCAACGCCAGGAAGACCTGCGCGAAACAATAGCCAAACGCGACCAGGCGGCGGCCAGTTGCGGCCTCACCTCGCGGGAACTCCAGGTGACCCGTCCCCTTCTCAAGAGCGGCGCCGTGTCCGAAGTCGACCTGCTGCGCCTGCAACGCGACGTGGCCCGCTACTGCGGTGAGCAAAAAGGCGCCGAAGCCCAGATCGACCGCTTCCAGGCCTCCATCAAGGAAGCCGAAAGCAAGCTGCAGGAAGCCGAACTGAACATCCGCAACCAGGCCCGCAACGAGCTGTCGGAAACCAACACCAAACTGGCCACCCTGCGCCAGGGCAAGCTGGCGTTGGCCGACCGCGTGAAGCTGGCCGAGGTCCGCGCCCCGGTGCGCGGCACGGTCAAGACCCTGTTCAACAACACGGTCGGCGGCGTGGTCCAGCCCGGCAAGGACATTATCGAGATCGTGCCCAAGGACGACACGCTGCTGCTCGAAGTCCGCATCCAGCCGCGCGACATCGGCTTCCTGCATGCCGACCAGAAGGCGGAAGTGAAATTCACAGCCTACGACTTCGCCATCTACGGCGGGCTGGAAGGCAAGGTTGAACAGATCGGCGCGGACACCGTGACCGACGAAAAAGGCAATTCCTACTATGTGGTGCGGGTCCGCACGGACCGCAGCACGGTAGGCGACAAACTGTTGCCCATCATCCCCGGGATGGTGGCGGAGGTTCATATCCTGACTGGCAAGCGCACGGTGCTGCAGTACCTGCTCAAGCCCATACTGCGCGCCAAGGCGAATGCCTTTACCGAACGTTAAAGGAGGGCTGCAAGGCTTTATGAAACCCGTTCCTGTCCTGTTGATTACGCACGACGACCTGTTGTGGCAGCACTGGCGTGGCCTGAACCCGGCCCGCTGGCTGGCGGCCCGCGGGCGCGGCCTGGCCGACCTGCAACGCTGGCGCGAACAGGGCCGTACGCTGGCGGTCTTGGACGCGGACCTGCCCCGCCTGCCGTCCTGGCAAGACCCCAGCTGGGCCACGACCTTGGCAGACATGCACGTGGTTGTCGCCAGCCCCAGTCCGAACGACGAGCAAGGCACCCGGGTCCTGGGCGCCGGCGCACATGGCTACTGCCATGGCTATGCCTCGGCTGCCTCGCTGTCGCAGGCGCTGGAAGTCGTCGCCTCCGGCGGCATCTGGATGGGCCGTTCGCTGGTGTCGCGGCTGCTCAAGCTGGTCGCCGAACGCGCCCAGGACGCGCACTCCTGGGACGGCGGCGTGCTGACGGAGCGTGAAATCACCGTCGCCCGCTATGCCTCCAGCGGCCAGGCCAATGCGCAGATCGCCGAAGCCCTGGGCATTACCGAACGCACGGTCAAGGCCCACCTGTCAGCCGTTTTCGAAAAGCTGGGCGTAACCGACCGCCTGCAACTCGCCCTGCTCGTTCACGGCATTTCTGCCCCCGCCGACGCCAAAATCAAAATTACTTCCTGATACTGTCCTTGAGGACAATATCCCGCGCCGGCGGCGCAATCTAGTATCTGGCCATCTTGGATAACTCCCTGAAACGGAACCAACATGGCCAACACTTCTCCCGCAGTCGTCAACGAAATCTCCGGTCGCGCGTGGATACGCAATAGCGACGGTTCCCTGACTGAACTGCATCAAGGCAGCAAGGTCCCCGCAGGCAGCGACGTCGTCACTGCCTCGGGCGCCACGGTTTCGCTTCAGGTCGAGAACGGCATGCCGATCGTCATCGGCGAAGGCCGCGAGGTTGCCGTGACCGGCGACATGACCGGCCCCCTGGCCGACCCGTCCGAAGCGGCAGTGGCTCCGCCCTCCGGCACCGACTCCGACCGCCTCCTGGCCGCCCTGCGCGACGGCCGCGATCCGTTCGACGAACTGGATCCCACCGCTGCAGTCTTGTCCGCCGGCGGCGCCGACGGCGGCAGCAGCTTCGTGCGCCTGGCCCGCATCCTGGAAACCACCACCCCGCTCGATCTCGCCTACCCGAACCCCAGCCGCGGCCAGGAAATCCTGCCCCGCCTGTCCGGCACCGGCGCTGGCGGCGAAGATGACGACACCCCGGCCACCACCGTCAACACCCCGCCCAACGCGCTGAACGACGCCGCCAGCGGCGACCAGAACAGCCTGGTGCGCGGCAACCTGTTGCTGAACGACTCGGATCCCGACGGCGACCCGCTGGCGATCGTCTCGGTCAGCGGCCGCCCCATGACCCCGGCCGGCATCACGGTCAACGGCAGCAACGGCGGCACCTTCACGGTCCTGCCCGACGGCAGCTACGTCTTCACCCCGGGTAACGAATATGGCCACCTGGCCGTAGGTGAAACGGCCACCAGCACCATTTCGTACACCATCACGGATCCCAGCGGCGCCACCTCCACGGCCACCGCCGTCGTGACGATCACCGGCACCAACGACGGCCCGGTGTCCACCGCCATCGCCGACACCTCGGGCATCGACGCCCAGACCGGCGTGAGCTACAACGTCTCCAGCCATTTCTCGGACCCGGACACCAGCGACAAGCTCATCTTTACCGCCACCGGCCTGCCGCCCGGCCTGACCATCGACCCGAACACCGGCATCATCACCGGCACCATCGACCATTCCGCCTCGCAAGGCGGCAACAATGGCGTGTACACGGTGACGGTGACCGCCACCGACCCGTCCGGCGCCACGACGTCACAGGACTTCAACTGGGACGTCACCAATCCCGCACCGACGGCGGCCAACGACAACGGCGCCACGGATGAGGACACCACGCTCAACGTCGACGCCCAAAACGGCGTCCTGGCCAACGACGTCGACCCGGACGGCGATACCCTGACCGTCTCGCAAGTCAACGGCGCCACCGGCAACGTCGGCACGCCGACGGCCGGCTCCAACGGCGGCACGTTCACCCTGAACCCCGACGGCTCGTACTCGTTCAACCCCGGCAACGCCTTCCAGCATCTGGCGGTTGGCCAGACGGCGACCAGCTCGATCACCTATACCGTCACGGACGGCCAAGGCGGCACCAGCTCCGCCACGCTGACGGTCGAAATCACCGGCACCAACGACGCGCCGACCGCAGTTGCCCTGCAGAACCAGGACAACATGGACGGCGATGTCGTCAACTACAACCTGTCCGGCTTCTTCAGCGACCTCGACGACGGCGACTCCCTGGTCTACTCGGTCGACCACATCCCCGGCGGCCTGAAGTTCGACCCCACCACCGGCACCTTCACCGGCCAGTTCGCCAACTGGGCGTCCGATCACACCAACACGGGCGTCAAGGGCGAGTACCTCATCACCGTCACCGCCACCGACAAGTCGGGCGCAACCGTCTCCCAGACCTTCGTCTGGACTGTGGGCAACCCCGTCCCGGTCGCCGCCAATGACGAAGGCACCACCGGTGAAGACAAGCCCCTGGCCGTTGACCACGTCACCGAAGGCGTGCTGGGCAACGACAGCGATCCGGACGGCGACAAGATCCACGTCTCGCAGGTCAACGGCGTCGACGCCGACGTCGGCAAGCCTGTCGTCGGCTCGAATGGCGGCACGTTCACACTGAACGCCGACGGCACGTATACGTTCAATCCCGGCACCGCGTTCCAGTACTTGAACGACGGCCAGACGGCCACTACGTCGATCACGTACACCGTGTCCGACGCGCAAGGCGCGACCAGCACTGCCACCCTGACCATTACGGTAACCGGCCAGACCGACGCTCCTCCGGTGATCACGCCTGAAGACAGCGACGGCGACGTTACCGCTGGCCACAACAATGTGGCCGAAGCCTCTGGCGCCACGGTCATCGGCTCCGTGACCGTATCCGCCGAGGCCGGCATCAACAAGGTTACCGTCGGCGGCAAGGACGTCAGTAACGCCAGCGCCGCCAACCCGGTAGTCATCACCACCGACAAGGGGGTGCTGACCATCACCAATTACGACGCCACCACTGGCAAGATCACGTACTCCTACAAGGAGACTGGCGGAGCTGCCGATCACTCTAACGGCGACGATTCGGTCCGCGACCTCTTCCAGGTTTCCGTCACGGACTTCGCCGGTGAGACCCGCAGCAATGACCTGGTCATCCAGATCACCGACACCGCCCCGCAAGCCAAGCCCGACACTGCCTCCGTCACCGAAGACACCGCACTGACCGCCA
>JALDYL010000131.1:0-13016 GCA_032153965.1 Achromobacter sp.
AGGTGGAAGGAACTGATGCCCGCGAAGGCGACGACGGCGATGGTATGCATGGCGCGAGGGGCATGAATGCGGATTTGGCCCGATCCTATCATTTATTGGTATTCGGGCCACTTTCGGTTTCACGCCCGATGGCGCATTCTTGATGCCGTTCGCCCGCATGCGTGAACCGCACCTGAAACGCCTACAGATCAAGGACCTACGATGAACCACCCGACCATTCGCGCCATCGCCGGCGCCACCGCCCCGCAGTCCATCGACCCGGCCAGCACCGCCTTGCTGGTGATCGACTTCCAGAACGAATACTTCAGCGGCCGGCTGCCCATACCCGAAGGCTCCGCGGCTCTGCGCAACGCCGCGCAGCTCGTGGCCCACGCCGATCGGCATGGCATCCCGGTCTTCCACATCCAGCACGCCACGCCCGCCGGCAGTCCGGTCTTCGCCGACGGCAGCGCTGGCATCGAATTCCATCCCGACCTGAGTCCCGCGCCGGGCCATACGGTGCTGCGCAAGTCCACGGTCAGCGTGTTTCCCAGCACCGACATCGACCAACGCCTGAAGGCGGCTGGCGTACGCACGCTGCTGATCACCGGCCTGATGACGCACGCCTGCGTTGCAGGCGCGGCCCGCGACGCGGTGCCGCTGGGCTATCAGGTGATCGTGGCGGCCGATGCCTGCGCCACGCGCGACCTGGATACGGGCGCGGGGGAGCAGTCGGCCCTGCCGCATGCGATGCTGCATCGCGCCGCACTGGCGAGCATCGATGACACCTTCGGCGACATCATGACGACGAAGCAGGTGCTGGGGTTGCCGTTGGGTTAACGGGGAAAGGGGGGCGCCAGGCGCTCCCCATCGCGCAGTCCGTTACGCGCCGGCCTGGCTCTCCGCCTCGCCGATCCGGAATACCTGAGAGAGATCCCAGTCGTCCATGCCGTGCTGCGCGGCATCCTGCAGCAACCGGCGCACTTCCGGCAGCACGCGTTGGACCGTGGCGCTCGCTTCGGCCAGTTCGGCAATCGCGTCCAGATCCTTGAGCAGCACGCGCACCGTGCCGGTGGCATGTTCGGGCGGGGTCACCATGCGCGGCCACAAGGTTTGCAGCAGCACGGAATCGGCCCAGCCGCCTTGCAGGGCCGACGGCAGGGCGGCGGTATGGATGCCACTGCGCTTGGCCAGCACGAAGGCTTCGGCCAGGCCGGCGAGCGTGGTCGCGACGATGGCCTGATTGGCGAGCTTGGTGGTCTGGCCCGCGCCGACGTCGCCCATGCGCGTGACGCGCGCGGCGTAGGCGCGCAGCACGGGCGTCACGGCTTCGATCGCGTCCGCCGGTCCGCCCGCCATGATGGCCAGCTTGCCGTTAGCCGCGCCGTCCGTGCCGCCCGAGACAGGCGCATCGATCCACACGCCGCCGGTTGCCGCCGTCCAGCGCTGGGCCAGGGCGCGGGTGAGTGCGGGCGACAAGGTCGAATGGTCGATGAGGCATGCGGGCGGCGTGGCGGCTTGCGCCAACCCGTGCTCGCCGAACACCACGTCCTCCACGGCCTGGCCGTCGCCCAGGCAAAGCAGGGCGATGTCCACGCTGTCGCCCAGCGCCTGGGGCGTTGCCTTTGCCACGGCCCCGGCAGCGGCAAGCGAGCCGAGTTTCGCGCTGGAGCGGTTCCAGACGGCGACCTCATGCCCGGCGGCCAATAGCCGCAGGGTCATGGGTTCGCCCATGCGGCCTATGCCGCAAAAGCCGATGCGCGGCGCCTTCGTCATTGTTGGCCTCCCTGGGCTGGCGTTTCCCCGAGAGCCGCTTCGTAAGGCCAGGTCACGGCCCCGGAATGGGTCACGGCGCCCAGTTTGGCCGGACGCACCAGCGCTTCATACTTCTCAAGCACGCCGCCGAGCCTGCCGCGCGCGAACGGCTGGTATGCCTTCGCCCGCTGCGCGAGTTCCTCGTCGGAGAGTTCTACGTCCAGGCTCCCCTTGATTGCGTCGATATGTATGCGGTCGCCGTCGCGCAGCAGGCGTATCGGGCCGCCCGCCGCGGCTTCGGGGCCGACATAGCCGATGCACATGCCGCGCGTGGCGCCCGAGAACCGGCCATCGGTCAGCAGCGCGACCTTTTCACCCATGCCTTGCCCGTAGATCGCGGCGGTGACGCTCAGCATTTCGCGCATGCCCGGGCCGCCCTTGGGCCCTTCGTTGCGAATGACGAGGACGTCGCCTTCCCGATAGGTGCCGGCGGCAACCACGGCCATGCAGTCTTCTTCCGTCTCGAATACCCGCGCCGTGCCCGAGAACACCAGCTGCTTGAGACCGGCCGTCTTCAGCGCGGCGCCGTCCGGAGCCAGATTGCCGCGCAGGACCACCAGCCCCGCGTTGGGCGAGAGCGGTTCGTCATGCGGCTTGACCACGCGGCCGTCCGGGCCGGGGAAGGCGCGCAGCGCCGTTTCCAGCGTTTCGCCGCTTTGCGTGAGCGTATCGCCGTGTATATGTCCGCCCGCGAACAGGGCGTTGAGCACCGCCGGCACGCCGCCGACATGATGCAGGTCCACGGCAAGATAGCGTCCGCCCGGCTGCATGTCGCCGATGAGCGGCGTGCGCGCCAGCACTTCCGAGACGTCATCGAGCGTGAAGGCGATGCCTGCCTCGTGGGCGATGGCCGGGATGTGCAGCATGGCGTTGGTCGACCCGCCGGTGGCGGCGACGGCCGCGCAGGCGTTCTCCAGGCTCTTGCGCGTCACCAGGTCGCGCGGCAGCGGCCCGCCATTGCGCAGCGCGCGCATGACGTTTTCGCCGGCGCGGCGGGCAATCGCGATGCGTTCGCTGTAGACGGCCGGCACCATCGCCGAGCCTAGCGGGGCCAACCCCAGCACTTCAGCGACCATCGCCATGGTGTTGGCCGTGAATTGCCCCGGGCAGGAGCCAGCGGTCGGCGTGCAACGCTTTTCTATGCCGCGCAGCGTTTCGGCCGACATATCGCCGCGCTGCGCCGCGCCCACGGCCTCGATGGCCGTCAGGATCGTGGCCTGCGAGCCGTCCGGGGCCACGCCCGGCAGCATCGCCCCGCCGAACAGGAACACGCCGGGGACGTTCACGCGCACCATGCCCATCAGGATGCCGGGCAGGGTCTTGTCGCAACCGGCCACACCGACCAGCGCGTCGTAGCAGTGGGCGCGCACGAACAGCTCGACGCTGTCGGCGATGGTCTCGCGCGAAACCAGCGAGAACCGCATGCCCGAGTGATTCATCGACGTGCCGTCGGAGACCGAGATCGCCGAGCCGCGTATGGGCACGCCGCCGCCCGCCGCGATGCCGAGCCGGACGTTGTCCGAGATCTGGTTCAGCGACATCGAACAGGGCGTGTTCTCGCCGTAGGTGTCGACGATGGCGACGAACGGCTTGTCGATGGCTTCGTCGTCCAGGCCCGTGGCGCGCAGGAAAGCGCGGTGCGGGGCGCGCGTCACGCCCTCGGTGACCGTGCGGGAGCGGTGTTTGTGCAGATCTTTCATGGATGGAGTTCCTAGTATCAGTATCGGAGGAGGCTCAGGTGTTGAGCATCAAGCCGTTTTCCAGGGCCAGCACCTGGCCGGTCATCGCCGGCGCGCGGGCGGCGATGAACCAGGCCAGTTCCGCGACTTCCGACGGCTGCGACACCCGCTTGAGCGGCGCGTTCTCGCGCATGCCGTCGATCACGCGGGCGTAGGCCTCGTCGCCCAGCACGCGCCGCAGCAGGCCGTCGTCGACCATGCCCGGGGCGATGGCATTCACACGGACCTGCGGGGCGAGATTGCGCGCGAGCGACAGCGTCAGCGAATTGACCGCGCCCTTGGAGGCCGCATAGGCGATGGACGATCCCGTGCCATTCAGGGACGCCAGCGAAGAAATATTGATGACGCAGCCCGACGCCGCGCCTGCCGGACGCTCGCGCAACAGGGGAGCCGCGGCGCGCGTCATCTGGAACATGCCGATGAGGTTCACGCGATAGACGCGTTCGAACTCGCTGGCGTCGACCGCTTCGAGGTCGCCGTGCGGAATCACGCGCGTCGTGCCCGCGCTGTTGACGACCGCGTCCAGCCGTCCCCACCGCGCCGCGACGGCATCGACCATGCCGCGGCAGGCAGCGTCGTCGCCCACGTCGGCATCCACGACGAGGGTCTGGGCGCAGGCGTCGCCACACTGCGCGGCCACCGCCTCGGCCGCCGCGCGGGTGCCGTGGTCGAAATTATTGATGGCCACGGCCCAGCCTTCACGCGCGAAACGCAGGGCCGTGGCGGCCCCGATGCCGCTGGCGGCGCCGGTTACCAGACAGACGGGCACGCTCATGCCTGACCCCGCTTCGTGCGCAGCGACAGCGCGATGAAGGCTCCGCCTACCAGCGCGCAGGCCAGCAGGATCATGCCGGGCAGCAGCTGCCCCGTGGCGTCCTTGAGAAAGCCGATGACATAGGGGCTGACGAAGCCGGCCAGGTTGCCGACCGAATTGATCAACGCGATGGCCGCTGCGGCGCCCGCGCCGCTCATCATCGCCGTGGGGATGCCCCAGAAGACCGGCGCGATCGAATTGATGCCGATGGCGGCGACGATAAGGGCGGCCATCGACCACCACAGGTGTTCGGCAAGCAGCACCGATACCAGCATGCCGACGGCGCCCAGCACACAGCACACGGCAACGTGGATGCGGCGCTCGTTCGTGCGGTCCGCATGGCGCGCGATGAGTATCATCGCCACCGCGCTGACCAGCGACGGCACCGCCGACAGCAGGCCGATATTTCCCAGGTTGGCCACGCCCGCAGCCCGTATCATCGTCGGCAGCCAGAACACCAGGCCATAGTTGCCCATGGCGATGCAGAAATAGAGCAGGCCGAGCAGCCACACCTTGCGGTCGCCGAACACCTGCCGCACGCTATGGCGGGCCCGGGTGCTGTCGTCGGCCGCCAGATCCTGCGCCAGCAGGCGCTTCTCGTCCGCGTTCAGCCACTTCACCGTTTCGATCCGGTCCTGCAGCATGAAGAAGGCGGCAATCCCGACCAGCAGCGACCCGATACCTTCGACCAGGAACAGCCACTGCCAGCCCGCAAGATCATGCATGCCGCCGAACCGCTCCATGATCCAGCCGGACAGCGGGCCGCCGATGGCGCCCGACACCGGGATGGCCACCATGAACAGGGCGATGATCTGCGAGCGGCGGCTCGACGGGAACCAGGTCGACAGGTACAGCACGATGCCCGGGAAGAAGCCGGCTTCGGCCACCCCCAGCAGGAAACGCAGCAAATAGAACGACATCGGTCCTTGCGCGAACATCGTCAGCGACGAAATGATCGACCACGTGACCATGATGCGCGCGATCCAGATGCGCGCGCCCACGCGGTGCAGGATCAGATTGCTGGGCACCTCGAAGATGAAGTAGCCCAGAAAGAAAATGCCGGCCCCCAAGCCGTAGACCGTTTCCGACATCGACAGGTCGGCCAGCATTTGCAGCTTGGCGAAGCTCACGTTCACGCGGTCGATGTACGCGACGATGAACGACAGGAACAGGAACGGCATGATGCGCCAGGCCAGCTTGCGGTACAGCGCGTCTAGCTGCGCAGGATTCTGCGCGGCCTGCGAGCCGGCATAGGCCGGCGCGCCGCCGGAAAGGGACGAGCTCATGGGTGTTGTCTCCGTGGGTGTGTGCCATGGGGCACATCGAGTTATTCGGCAGACTGCGAGTTCGGTTATGCGATGCGGCATCGACGTGGGATCAATCCTTGTTCCCGGCGATTCGTCGATGCTTCATGAGAAGCCCGCGCTACAGTGCTGTCCGTTCGAAGGGTACGGGCTGCCCGGACCCGGCGGCAAATCACACTTTGCGCATTCGGTATTACCATTTGGTTATGATTGGCGGCTTGCGCCAGTACCCGATGGCGACCGATACCCCCGTCTTTCCATTCCTGACATGTCCGCCAGCACGCCATCCGACAATTCGATAGAACGTTTTTTCCGCAGCGGCCTGAAGCTCGGGCATCTGCGTATCCTGGTGGCGCTGGGCGAGCTGCGCCAGGTGACGCGGGTGGCCGCGGCGTTCCACGTCACGCAGCCTGCCATCTCCAAGCAGATCGCGGAGATCGAGGAGGCGCTGGCCACGCCGGTCGTGCGCCGCGTGGGCAACGCCATTGAATTGACGCGCATAGGCCGCGTGCTGGTCGAACGTGGACGCGAGATCCTGCGCCAGATCGAACTGGCGCGGCGCGACGTCAAGGCGCTGGCCTCCGGCACGGCGGGCCACGTCAGATTCGGCGCCGTGGTGACGATTCCCCAACCCTTGATCGCGCATGCCGTCGAACTGTTCACGCGGCGCGCGCCGAATGCCTCGTTCTCGTTCGTGGAAGCCACGCTCGACCGCCTGCTCAAGATGATGGACGAAGGCAACCTCGACCTGGCCTTGGGCCGCAACCGCGTGACCGGGAATCTGCCGGTGATGCGCCACGAGTCCTTGCATCACGAGCCGTTCGTGTTCGTGGTGGGTACGCGCCACCCATTGGGCGGCCCCGACACCCCCGTGGCCTGGGCCGACCTGCAGGACGTGCGCTGGATCACGCCGATGCAGGGTTCGCCCGCTTTTGCGACCATGGTCGAGATCCTGGCCGAACATGGCGTGACCCTGTTGCGTCCGACCATCGAGTCCAGTTCCTTGGCGCTGAACCTGTCCCTGCTGCGCGACGGGGGATACGTCTCGATCCTGCCGCTGTCGCTCGCGCGCCGCTACGTGCAGCGCGGAACGATGCGGATGCTGCCGCTGCCGCCGCTGGGCCCCTTGGGCGAGGCCATTCTGTACTGGCGCGAAGACACCACGACATCCACTACGCAGCTGTTCGCCGAGTGCTTGCGGGAGTCCTCGGCGGAATTGATCGATGCCGCCGGCGCCTAGCGGCCAGCCATCTTATTTCGGCCCGGACCCGGTCCGTTCCACATAGATCGGGCTGGAATAGATGAAGAAGCCGTCCTCGGTCGTGATGCGCAGGTACACCGCATTGTCGGAGCCTGTGTGCAGCGGCACGCGCACCCGGGCCTGCATTCGCTGTACCGGATTCTCGTCTGGCAGGCGATAGACCTGGAGCCGACGCCGGATGCCGCCGTTTTCCACGACGACCGGCTCCAGTCCGATCTGCTCGACGGTGATCTCGGTACGCACCACCGGCGTGTCGATTTTCAGCACGCCGGCGCGTGGATCGCTCAGCCGCACGTCGATGCCGCTGTAGCCGCCAGTGGTCAGCGAGCGCCAGCTCAGCATGTCGGGGCGGGGTTGTGCCAGGGTCTTGTCCAGGTTCCAGAAATTGATGGGCAGCGGATCGACGAAGGTGTTGCCTTCGAGGGTCGCGCTACCGTCCCAGACCGTCTGGCGGCCGCGGCCGCGATACTCGGATCCTTCCCAGACAATGCGGATCCGGCTGCCCAGCGCGGCCTCGTCGTAGGGGTACAGCGTCTGCACCACGTCCATGCGGTTGCGGACTTCCACGCGCTCGATGGCGCCATGGGTCAGGACCTCGAAGGACAGCTCCAGCGAGTTGCCGTCGTACGACAGGATGGCGCCCATATCGGCCTGCGTGACGGGCTCGCGCGTGACCGGGGCGCCCAGCTTGGGATCATCGGAATAGCGCTGCGCCGGCCTGTCGAAATGCGCTTGCACGTCCAGGTAGGCGCGGCATCCGGTGGTGGCGTAATGGCGGCGCTGGCGCAGGCATTCGGCGATCGACTGGCGGGTCAGCTGGTCCGCAATCAGACAGCTCAGGCCGCCATACGCGCCAAACATCGATGCGCCAGGATGGCTGGCGCCATGCCGGCCCTTGTGCCCGTCGCTATTGGCCAGGATGCCCACGCGGTAGCCCAGCCGGAAGGCATCTTCCAGCAGCCATTCGAAGGTGCCCCAGTCGGAGTGAATCTCGATGGAGCGCTCCAGCCGCGCGTCATGGGACCGCGTAATGTCGGCGTAGCGCCCGCCGATGTGCGCAAACACCACCACATCCTCGTCTTTCAGCGCATCAAACAGAGCATCGGCATCGTTGGCGTCCAGCGCCAGATCCGACAGGTCGTCAATCAGCGCGTGCGAGGACCGATGGATGGGGCGGCCTTCCTTCAGGTACAGCACGTTGCGGTCGCCGCCCAGGCCGGTGTTGCCCGACCATTCATAGCCGGGAAAGATGATGAACGATCCATCCTGGTTGTATTGCGCGGTCAGCTTGTTCAACTGTTCCCAGAACGGCGTGGTGATCTGGAAGTCATTGCCCTGGTGGCTCATGACGTCCAGAAAGGCGCGGTCGCGCGCGAACAGGATCAGGTCTTCGGCGGAATTGGTGCCTATGGTTTCCTCGGACTGCCCGTGCAGGTCGGCCCAATAGTGCCCGCGTGTGCCGCCGCCGGCCGCGACGATGCGGCAGGGCGTGCTTTGCGCCACGGGCAGGCCGTCGCGCAGCACCTCGATGCGCAGCTCGCCGGGCGCTTCGGCGATCAATCCCTCAAGCCGCGCAGCAAACTCGCCCTCGCGCATAGTGAACGTGGCGGGCAGGCCGCGCAGCGGCAGGCTGCTGCGCAGGACGAACTCGCCGGATACCTGATCGCATGGGTTGCCCCATTTGTCCTCGCCCTTGAAGCCCAGGCTGAAGGGCTCGCCCGCCACCGCCTGGCTGGGCAGGATGGCCTTGTAGGCGACCGGTGGCCCGGCGACCACGGCGATGGTGGGCGAGTGCTGGAGTTCGGTGTAGTTGTAGGTGGCGAAGGCGTCCACCAGCACCTTGAATTCGAACGTAGGCTCGCTGAACGTCTGCACCCGCATGCCGGGCGAGCCCTGCCGCGTATCGCCGAAGCGCACCACGATGCGATCGCCTTCCTCCAGGTAGCCGCGCACCACCCGGATGAATAGCGTCTTGTCCCAGGGCCGGATATTGCGCTTGCCGTCGTACTCGACCTGCAACACCGCGCCGTTGGAAGCCTCGACCGTGGTGTAGTTCCAGCCGTCCGGCTGATCGAACTGCGGCTTGCCCATGTCGCTGGCGAAGCGGTGCACGATCTTGATCGATCCGGTGTCATCGATGCCGAAATAGCCCGCGGTGTACGTCAGCGTGAACGACGCGAAGCTGCCCGCTTCGAAGCGGCCGGTAGGTTCGACGATGGCCGATCCCATGCGGTCGGCGGCGTAGGAAGAGTGGGGCATTGCGGTTCCAGGCGGGTTAGGGAAATCCCATCTTAGGGACCGCACATCCATATAGCTATAGTATGCAAACTATTCCATCATGACGTCGCTACATGACCGACCCGATCGAATCCGTCTCCCTGCGCCAACTGCGCGCGCTGGTCGCTATCGGTGAAACGGCCAGCTTCACGGCCGCCGGCGAACGCCTGGGCCTGTCGCAGCCCTCGGTCAGCCACTTGATCCGCCGACTGGAGACCGAAGTCGGCCAGCCGCTGGTGGTGCGCGGCCGCGAGGTCTCCTTGACGCGCGACGGCCAGGCCATGGTCGACGCGGCGCGGCGCGCCATCCTGGCCATCGACAGTTCCATCCAAGAATGCCGCGAACACTCCGACCTGAAGCGCGGCAAAGTCATGGTCGCCGTGGGCCACGTCAGCGCGGCCACCTTGTTGCCGCACATCCTGATGGAGTTCCGCCAGCGCCACCCCCAACTGGACCTGATCGTGGTCGACTGCATGGTGCAGCAGATCCGCACGCGCCTGCTCTCGCACGAGGCCGATATCGGCCTGGGCGCGGTCATGCAGGACGACGACTCCCGCATCATGGTGGAACAGCTTTCGGACAGCGGCGTCGCGCTCTTCGCGCGCATGGATCATCCCCTGGCCAGGCTCGATCAGGTCGACGCCAAGGTGCTGACCGAATTGCCCTGCATCCAGCTGAATCCCGAAGCGCCCGCCTGGCTCAACATCAGCCGCCGCTTGATCGCCGCGAATATCTATCCGCGCGTCGAACAGCGCGTCGTCCTGCTGTCCACGGCCATCGGCCTGATACAGGCCGGCATGGGCGTGGCCATGCTGCCGCAGATCGCGCGCGGGCAGATGCCCGCCGGCATCAAGGGCATCGCCTTGCGCAATCCGGCGCTGGAATGGCCGATCTCCATCGCGCGCCTGGCCAACTACCCCTTGTCTCCCGCCGCCCAGGCCTTCGTCGCCGTGGTCCGCTCGGTCTCCCAACGCCTGCGCCGCGACGCCGCCATGCCGTGATGGCATGACGCTATAGCACCCCGCCTATTTTTCGGGGTTGCCTCCTCCGATACGCTGCTTGGCATCATGCAAGCCCGCATGGTTTCCATAGCTCGCGCCAGCGCGGAGGCATCATGAAAACACTACAAGGGGTTCTACTGGGGGCTGTACTGGCCTGTGCGTCGCTTGTCGCGACGCCAGCCGAGGCGGCGCCGTTTCCGGATCGTCCCATCACGCTGGTCGTGCCGTTGGCGGCGGGCAGCACGGCCGATATCCTGGCGCGGTCCATCCAACCCGGCCTGAGCCAGCAACTGGGACAAACGGTCGTCGTCGAAAACAAGCCCGGCGGCGGCGGCCAGATCGCCATGAGCTACGTGGCCAAGGCCTCGCCCGACGGCTATACGCTGGTGCTGGGCTCCAACAACACCTGGGCCATCAACCTGGGACTGTTCTCGAAGCTATCCTACGATCCGACCAAGGACTTCGTGCCGGTCGCTTATCTGGCGGGCGGCTCCAATGTGCTGGTCGTGCCGTCCGACAGCCCGTACCGCTCCGTGCCCGAACTGGTCTCGGCCTTGAAAGCCCAGCCGGGCAAACTGATGTACTCGTCCGGCGGCAACGGCACCACGCACCACCTCTCGGCCGAACTGCTGCTGTCGATCACCGGCACCCAGGCCGCGCACATCCCCTACCGTGGCGCCCCGCAAGGCGTGGCCGCCGTCATGGCGCATGAGGTCGCCTTCGCCTTCTACAACACGCCCAGCGTGTCCGGCCTGGTCAAGGAAGGCAAGCTGCGCGCCCTGGCGGTCACCGGCGAGGCCCGATCCCCCTTGCTGCCAGACGTGCCGACCATGATGGAAGAGGGCGTGCCGGGCTACGTGATCACCGTCGACCTCGGCCTGATGGCCCCGGCCGGCACGCCGCCAGACGTCGTGGCGAAACTCAACGCCGCGGCGCGCAAAGTCATGGACAGCGCCGAACAGCGCCAGCGGCTGCAGGCATTGGGGTATGAAATCTTCCACGACGGGCCACCCAGCGGTTTGGCGGCATTTATCCAGGCGGATATCGCCAAATGGGTGCCGCTGGTGCAGCGGTCGGGGGCGAAAGTGGATTAAGTGTTTGCGTTGCCTGATTCCTCTGCCTGGGGAAATGCGCGGGGCGCCAGCTTACAATTCGCCGGCCCCAGCCACCTCAGCAGAGAGAGTCCCGCCCATGTCCGAACACCACCAGTTTCTGTGCCCCCGCGACATGCATTTGCCGCCGCCTGATTGGCGGGCGCTGGAAACCAAACTGCTGGAAGGCGGATATGTGATGGAACCGCGCGGCGACGGTGTTCCGTATCGCGCTCTGTTGAACCTGAGCTTCGATCTGGCCAGCCTGAACGAAGGGTCGTACCAATATCAGGAAGGCCTGCGCACTACGGGAGACGTGATCGCCATGTACGTGGGGGCGGGGTATCTGCCGGTGGAGATACCGATACGCCATAACGACACGATGGAAGAGGCCATGGCGTTGCTGGCTGGGCACGGCATTAGGCCGGGGGACCGGTATGCGGATAACGAGAGCAGCGACTGGAATAGTCCGCAGTACTGCCTGGGGCCGGCGGCTCGTGCCTATCTGACTGACGATACGCGGGCTTCTTATGACGCGGACCCAAAGAATTTTCCGTTGATGCTGCTGGCCTATGACGGCCCTGAGCCGCATGTGGCGGTGGGGGAAAATCTGTCCGAGCCTAGTTTGCCGGGGTCAGATGAACTGCTGGAGTCTCTGCCGCCGTTCGACTCGCATGTTGACTTCATTGGCGTGGCTTACGAGGATCCGGCTGCGCAATGGCATTGTGCGGAGAATGGGCGTGATTACCGGATATTGGAGCTGGATTGGCAGTTCAGCTTGGCGATGGGGTTTCGGATGGTTCGGACGGAATGGCTGGATGACGGCAGTGCGAGGGGGCTGGCCAGGCTGATTGAGGGGCTGACCGGGCAGGCTATGGTTTGCAGCCATCGGCATTTGTGAATGCGGGGTAGGGGGTAGGCGCTGGGCTGTCATTCCCTTGTTTTTGCGAGACATAAACCTGCGGTGTGGATGAGAGGTGTCGCTACGGCTGTTCTAGCGGCCACACCTCAACGACCCCGTGCGCGACGGCGCACGGGGTTTGCGACACCATCGCTATAGCTTCGGCCATGTCGGCGGCTTCGATGATGGCGAAGCCAGCCACGGGCAAGGGCGATTGCATGAATGGGCCGGGTGTTGTTTCGATCCGGGCGGCCTCGTGGTTGCGTACTTGTACGGGCTTGCCTGCAATGCCCATCAATACACCGTCGTTCTGCAGTTTTGCATCGTGCGCATGCGCTGCGTTTCGGATCACCTGTGGGGTGCGATCGTAACCCTCTTGGTCGCCATATCCGATCGTCACAAACTTTGGCATGGATCGTCTCCTTAACGTGGATGAGATTCGGGGCTGCCTGCAATACCAATATACGGAAAATGGTAAAGCATGGGATGGGCCTTTAGGCACCAGCCCGAGCATGATTTCTCTCTTGGCGACGGATCCTTAGGTCTCGGAGACTTACTAGCCGCACTACAGCTTGAGCGGTGTTGGTGGCACAAGACGCTGCTTGTTCTGGTTGGCGTATTTTTTCGCGCTGCTCCAGCGCCCCGTCCTCGCTCTGCCTCAAAAGTAAAGTTCAGGTAATATCTGTATATATTTGTCACGAACTGGTCTGTTCGCGATCACTTTTACCTAGGCATTTAGATACTTTCTCGAGATTGTGAACCAACGCGAGCGATAGCTTGTACGCATATTGGAGCAGAGCATGGAGTTGATGGAAAAACTCAGAGGCCTTTCCG
>JALDYL010000412.1:0-2886 GCA_032153965.1 Achromobacter sp.
CGTTCGCTGGTGCCGGACGTGTCGCTGGTCAAGGCGCACATCGCCGACCGCAGCGGCAACCTGGTGTTCCGCAAGACCGCCCGCAACTTCAATCCGAACGTCGCCATGGCGGGCAAGTTCACGGTGGTCGAAGTCGAGGAAATCGTTGATACCGGCAGCCTGGATCCCGATCAGATCCACCTGCCCGGCATCTATGTGCAACGGATCGTGCTGAACACGACGCCCGAAAAGCGCATCGAACAACGCACCACTCGCCCGGCCTAAGGAGAAGACGACATGGCATGGTCCCGCGATGAAATGGCGGCGCGCGCCGCGCGCGAGCTGCAAGACGGCTTTTATGTGAACCTGGGCATCGGCTTGCCGACCCTGGTGGCCAACCACGTGCCCAAGGGCATGGAAGTGTGGCTGCAATCCGAGAACGGCCTGCTGGGCATCGGCCCGTTCCCCACCGACGATGAAGTCGATGCCGACCTCATCAACGCAGGCAAGCAGACGGTCACGACCTTGCCCGGCTCCTCGATCTTCTCGTCGGCGGATTCGTTCGCGATGATCCGCGGCGGCAAGATCAACCTGGCCATTCTTGGCGCCATGCAGGTGTCCGAAAAGGGCGACCTGGCCAACTGGATGATCCCGGGCAAGATGGTCAAGGGCATGGGCGGCGCCATGGACCTGGTGGCGGGCGTGGGCCGCGTCGTGGTCCTGATGGAGCACGTGGCCAAGAAGAAGGACGGCACCGAGGACATCAAGCTGCTGTCCGAATGCAACCTGCCGCTGACGGGCGTGGGCGTGGTCGACCTGATCATCACCGACCTGGGCGTGATGGAAGTCACCGAGAACGGCCTCAAGCTGCTGGAAACGGCGCCGGGCGTGACGGTGGATGAGATCAAGTCCAAGACCCAGGCCAAGCTGGACGTGTCGGCAGTCAAGTAATCCTTGCGCCGCACCCATGAAAAACGCCCCTCAGGGGCGTTTTTTTATGCCGCTTCGTCCAGCCGCATTCCCACATGCGGGATGCCATCCTCGATGTATTCCTCGGTGACCTGCACGAAGCCGTGTCCGCCGTAGTAGTTGCGCAGGCGGGCCTGCGCGCCCAGATACATGGCGCGGCCGGGCCAGCGCAGGCGCACTTGCTGCATCGCGTGGCGGATCAGCTCGTGGCCCAGGCCCTGGCCGCGCGTCCACGGCGCGGTGATGACGCGTCCGATCTCGATCTGGCCATCCTTCAGCGACGGGTCCAGGATGCGGCAATAGGCGGCGAGCTTGCCGTCCTGCCAGGCCATCAGGTGCGAGGTCTGGCCGATCAGATCCTTGCCGTCCATGTCCTGGAAGACGCAGTTCTGTTCAATGACAAAGACTTCCGTGCGCAGCCGCAGGATCGCGTAGATCTCGGTCACGGTGAGTTCCTGGTGCGGCTTGCAGATCCAATCGGGCATAGCGTCAATCCGGTGTGGCTGGGGAGTGGGGCGCCCCGTCGCCGGCGCCCATCACGAGGACGCCCATCGGGGCGGGCCTTAGCGTAACGCAAACCGGCCCCGTTTTATTTGATGCACTGTTACATATATTCACGGGTATACCCTTAGTATGAAAATCTATTTTCTTATCTAAAATTTGCCTGTAAACAGATTTACATAAACCTCCGCTACACCTCCCCTAAATCGATGACCAAGGCCGCACTCACGATTGCTGACCGGATCGCCCGGGCCCAGCCCGCGCTGAGCCGTACCCAGCACAAGATGGCCGAGTACGTGCTGGCGCACCAGTTCCGCGCCGCCACCATGACCATCGACGAGTTCGCGGCGGCGGTGGGGGTGTCGGTGGCCACGGCCAACCGCTTCGCGCGCGCCCTGGACCTGCCGGGCTATCCGCAGTTCCGCGCCGAACTGGCGCGCGGCTTCGAGGCGGCGCTGGAACCCGTTGAAAAGCTGCGCACCGAGTTGGCGCATTCCGCCAGCGCCGTGCAGATCTTCGCCGCCACGCTGGAAGAAGACATCCGCAACGCCCAGCGCAATCTGCAGTCATTGGACGCCGGCGCCTGCGAGCGGGCGGTGGAGGCCATCCTGGCGGCCGAGCGCGTGTTCATCATCGGCTTTGGCGCCAGCGGTTTCCTGGCCGGCCTGTTGCAGCGCGGCCTGTGCATGCACCTGCATTCCGTCGAATCGCTGGCCGGTCCCGGCGGCGTGTCGCACGCGGCGCGTCAGATGGCGCGCATGACGGCCAAGGACCTGGTGATCGCCATTGGCTTTCCGCGCTATCTGGCCGACACGGTGACCCTGGCCGGCGCGGCCAAGCAGGCCGGCGTGCCGGTGCTGGTGCTGACCGACAAGCCCACGTCCCCGCTGGCGCCCACGGCTTCCGTGGTGCTGTACGCGTATTCCGCGCGCCAGCTGATTCCCAATTCCGAAACCGCCGCGCTGGGGCTGATCGAAGCCCTGTCGTCGGCGGTGGCCTATCGGGCCAAGAATTCCGTCGCGGCCGCCGCTGGGGTGACCCAGTCCGTGATGCCGTGGCTCATCCATGGAGTAGGTAAACGATGATTCAACCCGTGATCGCGATTCACGGTGGCGCCGGCGCGATGTCCCGCGCGGCCATGTCGCCCGAAAAAGAACAGGAGTACCTGAGCGCGCTGGAATCCATCCTGACCGCCGGCCAGGCCGTGCTGGCCCGGGGCGGCAGCGCCTTGGACGCCGTGACCGAAGCCGTGCGCCTGCTGGAAGACTGTCCGCTGTTCAACGCCGGCCATGGCGCCGTGTTCACCAGCGCCGCCACCCATGAGCTGGACGCCGCCATCATGGACGGCGCCACGCTGCGCTCGGGCGCGATCGCCGGCGTGCACCGCGTGCGCAACCCGATCTTCGCCGCGCGCAAGGTCATGGAAAACAGCAAGCA
>JALDYL010000132.1:0-12790 GCA_032153965.1 Achromobacter sp.
GCCGCTGCGTCGGCGCCGCGGCGGCGCGGCTGCCAGCCCGGCGTCGGCGAGATATTGGCGGCGGCCTGCGCGAAGCCGTCCACGCTCGCGACCATGCCCAGCGCCGGGGTGCACAGCCGCCCGATTTCGTTGGCGTCCGGATGGATGTGGACCAGGGTCTGGCGCGGCGTGGGCGAGGCCAGCCATTCGTAGTTGATGGTCGTGGGTTCGCACAGGCGCGTGCCCAACGCGATCACCAGGTCGCTGTCCATCACGGCGCGCTTCTGGTGTGCAGGCATGCTGGCGCTGACCTGGCCCACGAAGTTGGGATGGTCGTTGTCGAACAGTTCCAGGCGGCGCCAGGCGGTGGCCACGGGCAGGTCGAAGCGCAGCGCGAAGTCGCGCACGGCGTCGCGCGCGGCGGCTGGCCAGCGCGAGCCGCCCAGCAGCAGCAAGGGACGCTCCGCCGCTTCCAGCAGCTCGCGCAGGCGCAGCATGTCGGCGTCTGCCGGACGGGCGCAGGGCGGCTGCGGCGCGGCGGCCAAGGCTGCATCGGAGAGGCTGGACAGCATGTCTTCGGGCAGGGAGAGGACCACAGGCCCCGGTCGCCCGCCCGTGGCGATCGCCCACGCGCGCGCCAGGTATTCGGGGATGCGGTCGGCCCGCTCGATCTGTGCAACCCATTTCGCCAGCGGCGCGTACATGGCGCGGTAGTCCACTTCCTGAAAGCACTGGCGGTCGGCGGTATCGCCGCCGACCTGGCCGATGAACAGGATCATGGGCGTGGAGTCTTCCCTTGCCGTGTGCACGCCGATCGCCGCATTGGTCGCGCCCGGACCGCGCGAGACGAAGCAGATGCCCGGCTGGCCGGTCAGCTTGCCGTGCGCCTCGGCCATGTAGGCGGCGCCGCCCTCCTGGCGGCAGACCACCGCTTCGATCGCATCGCGCCGGGCGTAAAGCGCGTCGATGCAGGGCAGGAAGCTTTCGCCCGGCACCATGAACACGCGCTCCACGCCATAGGCCTGCAACTGCGCGACCAGCAGTTCGCCGCCGCTGCGCGCACCGGGGGCAGGCGCGTTCATGCCGCGTCCCCCTGCAAAGCAAACGCGACACGCTCGGCGCCGTAATCGCGTTCGGCCGCGGCCCGGCTGACCTTGCCGCCCATCACGTCGTTGCGGATGGCGGCCGCGCTGCGCTCAGTGGGCGCACCATAGCCGCCGCCTCCAGGCGTCTCCAGGCGCACGGACTGGCCGCTGGCCAAGAGGTGGCCGGCGATTTTGTTGGGCAGTCGCTGCTCGTCCGGGCGGCCCGGATTCTGCACCACGCGCGAGGTGCCTCCCGTCAGCCCGCCGTTCAGGCCGGCGGCGCCGAACAGCGCGGCGTCGCAGCGTATGGTGCAGATCAGCTGGTCGTGCAGCGAGCGGATCTGGCGCGCGATGCCCATGCCGCCGCGATGGCGGCCCGCGCCGCCGCTGTCGTTGACCAACGCGTATTCCTCGACCAGCAGCGGGTACTCGATCTCCAGCGCTTCCGCGGGCAGGTTGGAGGTATTGGTCACGTGCACCTGGATGCCGTCCATGCCGTCGCCCTGCGCGCGTCCACCCGCGCCGCCGCCCAGCGTTTCCAGGTAGACGAAGGTGCCCTTGCCGTCCTGCATGGGCACGGAGAACAGCATGGAGGGCATGACGTCGTTGCACGAGGCCATGGCGCGGTCGGGCGGCAGCAACTGGCCCAGCGCGCCGATGACGGTGCCGGCCACCCGTTGCGCGGTGGTGACGCGCGCGCCCACCGCCGCCGGAAAGCGCGGGTTGGTGATGGTGCCTTCGGGCGCGGTGATGGTGATGGGCTGGAACAGTCCGTTGTTCGGCATGAGTTCCGGGTCGAGCATGGCCTTCACGGCGAAGTAGACGCTGGCGTTCAGGGCGCTGGCGGGCAGGTTGAAGGCGCCGCGCGCCTGCTTGCCGGTGCCCGTGAAATCCACGTGGAGCTGGCCGTCGCGCGCCTGCACGTTGGCCTGGATGGTGACCGGGTCGCCGCCCATGCCGTCGTCGTCCATGCGCTCCGTGAAGGTATAGGTGCCGGCGGGCAGTTGCGCGATGCGGTTGCGCAGGCGCCGTTCCGTGTACAGCATGATGCTGTCGATGGCGGACAGCACGGTCTCCAGGCCGGATTGCTGCACCAGTTCCAGCATCAGCCTCGCGCCCTTGTCGTTGGTGGCGATCTGGGCGCGGATGTCGTGCATGCGGTTGTCCGGTTCGCGCGTGTTGTGCGCGATCATCTCCAGCAGATCCATGTCCAGCTCGCCTTCGCGCACGATGCGCATGGCCGGCAGCCGGATGCCTTCCTCCCATACCGTCTTCAGGTGGTGCGAGGTTGAACCTGGCACGGCGCCGCCCACGTCGGTATGGTGGCCGATGTTGGCTGCGAAGAAGCGCAGTACGCCTTCGTGGAAGATGGGGGTGATGACGGTGATGTCGGGCGCATGCGTGCCGCCCGCCAGGTAGGCGTCGTTGCACAGAAAGGCGTCGCCGGGGCGCACGCCGGCCTCGCCATAGCGCCGCAGCACGGCGTCTATGCCTCCGGACAGCGATCCCAGGTGCACCGGCACGTGAGCCGCCTGCGCCACCAGGCGGCCGGCGGCGTCGAACAGCGCCACGGAGCAATCCTTGCGTTCCTTGATGTTGGTGGAAAAGGACGAACGGATCAGCGTGTTGCCCATTTCCTCGGTGATGGACAGCAAGCGGTTGCTGAAGACCTCCATTTCTATGGGGTCGAAGGTGTCCGTGCCGGCAGCGGCAGTCGATCGGTTGGTCATGGCGTGCGCCTTAGCGGTTGAGGTTGACGACGAGGTTGCCGTATTCGTCGGCGCGCGCCTGCTGGCCTGGCAGCACGACGGTGGTCGAACTCATTTCCTCGATCACGGCTGGCCCATCGATGGGGGTTTCCACCGGCAGCAGGGCGCGGCGCAGGATGGGCGTATCCACCCAGCCGGTTCCCTCGAAGTACACGTTGCGGCGTTCCTTCAGTGCGCCGGACAGGCTGGTGCCGCCAGGCACGCGGGCCAGCGGCGCGCGTGGCACCAGGCCGGTGGCGCGCACCCGGCAATTGACGATCTCCACCGGACGGCCCGCGGCGTCATAGCCGTATTCGCGCACGTGAGCCGCGCTGAAGGCCGCGACGAATTCGTCCAACGGCATCAGCTTCATGCCGTCCAACGGCACGGCGATCTCGAAGTTCTGGCCTTGGTAGCGCGCGTCGATCACGGCGGAAAGACGTTGTTCCGAGTCGTTCACGCCCTCGCTGGACAGCCAGGTCCGCGCCTTGCCGGCCAGGGTTTCCAACGCCTGTTGCACGGCGGTCCAGCCGCTGGCGGTGGCGTGGGCCATCAGCGTCTGCACGAAGTCCATGGAGATGTCGGACAGCAGGATGCCGCGCGCGCACATGGTGCCGGGCTCCTGCGGGATCAGCAGGGTGTCGATGCCGCAGTCGCGCGCCAGTTCGGCGGCGTGCAGGCCGCCCGCGCCGCCAAACGCGCACAGGGCGAATTTGCGGATGTCATGCCCGCGTTCGGTGGAGACCGCGCGCACCGCGCGCGCCATGTTGGAGTTGGCGATGCGCAGGATGCCGTAGGCGGCTTCCTCGATGCTCAGCCCCAGCGGGCGGGCGATCTGCGCTTCCAGCGCTTCGCGCGCCTGGCGCGCATGCACGGCCATGCGGCCCTCCAGCAGCGCGACCGGATTCAGGCGGCCCAGCACGACGTGGGCGTCGGTGATGGTCACGACTTGGCCGCCACGGTTGTAGGCGATGGGGCCGGGCACCGCGCCCGCGCTCTGCGGGCCGACCTTCAGCGCGCCCGCGTCGTCGATGCGCGCGATGCTGCCGCCGCCGGCGCCGATGACGTGCACGTCCACCATCTGGGTCTTGACTGGATAGTCGGCCACCAGGCGGCTGGAGGTGAACAGCGGCCGCAGCTCGGCCACCAGCGACACGTCGGTGCTGGTGCCGCCCACATCGAAGGTGATCAGATTGGGCAGGCCGGCCACGCGGCCCAGCTCGGTTGCGCCGATCACGCCGGCGGCCGGGCCCGACACGCAGGTGCGCACGGGCGCCGTCAGCACCGACTCCACCGACATCAGGCCGCCATTGGAGTGCACCGTGGTCGGCTCGGCCGCCACGCCCATGGCGCGCACCGAACTCACCAGATTGCGCATGTAGCCGGCCATGCGCGGGCCGACATAGGCATTGAGCGCGGTGGTGGACATGCGTTCGTATTCGCGGAACTCCGGCAGGATCGCGCTGGACACGCTCAGGTACACGCCCGGCAGGTGTTCAGCCAGGATGTCGTGGGTGCGGCGTTCGTGCGCATCGTTGCGGTAGCTGTGCATGAAACAGATGGCAACGGACTCGACCCGGGCCGCAGCCAGCTCGCGCGCCACCGCCACCACCTCGTCCTCGTCCAGCGGCTGCAGCACGGAACCGTCGGCGCCGATGCGCTCGGTCACTTCGAAGCGCCACTCGCGCGGCGCCAGCGGCTGCGGCTTGGTGACGTTGTAGTCATACAGGTGGGGGCGCGTCTGCCGGCCGATTTCCAGCACGTCGCGAAAGCCGCGCGTGGTGACCAGCGCGCAGCGCGAGCCCCTGCGCTCGATGACCATGTTGGTGGCCACGGTGGTGCCGTGGCCCACGTGCGCCAGCTCGGAGCCGGCGATCTGGTGTTCGCGTATCAAGTGGGCCAGGCCTGTCTGGATGGCCTCGGATGGATCGTGCGGTGTCGAAGGCACCTTGAAGTAATGCAGTTCACCGGTGTGCTCGGCGAGCAGGGTGAAATCGGTGAACGTGCCGCCTACGTCGAAGCCGACGCGAAAACGGCGGGCGCCCGGGGCGGATGCGGTCTGGGTCACGCTGGTCTCCAGGATGCTGGCGCGCAAGGCGCCGGGAGTGGGATGACCAGAATGCTATTGACGCACCATCATTCGGTCCAATCAAAGATTGGTATCAGTGATTATCACTGATGTGAATGAGTTGCTAGTACGGATGCGACTCCGCTGGCGCAGCCTGGTCGAACACCATGCCCTGGGCCTGGCACACCTTCAGGATCTCCTCGCGCAGCCAGCGGTGCGCCGGGATGTTGTCCGAGCGTTCGTGCCAGATCAGGTTGACGGTGCGCTGGGCGAAGGGAAAGGGCGCCTCGACTGCCTCCAGCAGGTGGCTGTAGGGACTGTTGCGCACGGTGTTCATGGGCACCACGCAGATCAGGTCGGTCTCGGCCAGCAGGCGCGGGGCCAGCGCGAACTGGTTGATGGTGAGCACCACGTTGCGCTTGTAGCCGTGGGGCGCGAGTTCATGGTCGATCAAGGTGGGCGTGCCCAGCAGGCTGACCATCAGATGCCGCGCGCGCAGGAAACTGTCCAGCGTGAAGCGCGGCTGCGCCAGCAGCGGGTGTCCCTTGCGCATGGCGCAGACATAGGTCAGCGTTTCCAGGGGCAGGGTGCGCAGGGACGATCCGAAGTTCGAATACACGCCGGCCGCCATGTCGACTTCGCCTTTCTCCAGCAGCACGCCGGCATTGTCCAGCGAGTAGGGATGCAGATGGATGCGGACGTTGGGCGCCACCGTCTGCTGCTCCACGAACAGCGGCCGGATCACCTGGTCCGCCACGTAGTCGGACATGGCCATGCGGAACACGGCCTCGGAGCGCGCCGGATCGAAATCGTTGCGCTCCAGCGTGTCGGCGATGCGGGCCAGCGCGTCGCGGATCGGCGGCCACAGCAGCTCGGCGCGCTGCGTGGGCAGCACGCCGCCCTGGATCTTCACGAACAGCGGGTCCTTCAGGGTCAGGCGCAGCCGGTTGATGGCATTGCTGACCGCGGGCTGCGTCATGTGCAGCGCCGAGGCCGCGCGCGTGACATTGCGTTCGGTCATGACCGCATCGAAGATGCGCAGCAGGTTCAGGTCCATCGAGGTCAGCATCGCAGTCCCAGATCATTATCAATGTTGGTGATGGAGATCTATTTTAATTGTTGATTAGCCATATAACGAAGGACCGCTTAATCTTCCCCCGGTGCCAAGCGCAGTCGATACACCACGAGGGGAAATCATTGATGGTCAAGCATCTGAAAACTCTGGCCGCTGCCTGTCTGGCGGCCGGGATCGCCGCGCCCGCGATGGCCGCGGACACCTATCCCAGCAAGCCGATCACGATCGTCCTGCCTTATGCGACGGGTGGATCCGCCGACATGCTGGCGCGCTTCGCCGCGCAGGCTTTGCAGACCGAACTGGGCAAGCCGGCCATCGTCGAGGCCAAGCCGGGCGCGGGCGGCGTGCTGGGCACCGAGTTCGTCTCGCGTGCCGAACCGGACGGCTACACGCTGGCGTTGACCGCCAGCGGCACCATGGCCGTCAACCCCTACGTCTACAAGCTGCGCTACAAGCCGCTGGAAGACTTCAAGCAGATCACGGTGCTGGTCGACCTGCCTTTCGTGGTGGTCACGAACAATGAGTTTCCCGCCAAGAACCTGCAGGAATTCATCGACTACGGCCGTAAGTATCCCAACAAGATCACCTTCGGCAATGCCGGCCTGGGCACCCAGCAGCACCTGACCCAGCTCATGTTCGCGCGCGCCGCCGGCATGCAGGTCAACATCGTGCCCTACAAGGGCAGCAGCCCGGCCATGAACGATCTGCTGGGCGGCCACATCGACGCGGTGCTGGACAACACCGGCGTGCAGACGCCCTTCATCAAGGCGGGCAAGGTGCGGCCCTTGTTCGTGACCAACCCGGAACGCGTGGCGGCCTTGCCCGACGTGCCCACCGCGCCCGAAGCCGGCCTGCCGGGATTCTCGGCGGTCGCCTGGTTCGGCCTGGCCGCGCCCAAGGGCACGCCGGACGAGATCGTCGACAAGATCCAGCAGGCCCTGGCGCGCGAATTCGCCAAGCCGGAAATGAAGCAGCGCCTGCTGGACCTGGCGATGATTCCGCGTGTGTCCACGCCGGCCGAGACCACGGCCCGTGTGAAGAGCGACTTGGAGACCTTCGGCAAGATCGCCAAAGAGGTCGACCTGAAGCCGATGTGACGGGATGGCTTTGCCGCGTCAGCGGCATGGCCTTTGTACGCGTCACGGCCAACGGCGCGCGCTGCGTTCAAGCGCGCCGATCCAACCTGAACTACCCATCTTTCGTCCGTAAAAACCCGGGTTACTTGGTTTTTTATATCGCACTACGATCTATTTTCGTAGCACGATAAAAATACCAAGGAGCGGGGATGGAACTTATCGATAACCTCATGCTGGGGTTCTCTGTGGCGTTCACGCCGGAGAACCTGCTGTATGCGCTGTTGGGATGCGTCTTGGGCACGCTGGTGGGCGTGTTGCCTGGCTTGGGCCCTGTGCCCACCATCGCGATGCTGCTGCCGATCACCTATGTGCTGCCGCCTGTCGCGGGGCTGATCATGTTGGCGGGCATCTACTACGGCACCCAGTACGGAGGCTCGACGACCGCCATACTCGTCAACCTGCCGGGCGAGACATCGGCGGTCGTCACCGTGCTCGACGGCCACCAGATGGCGCGCAATGGCCGCGGCGGCGCCGCGCTGTCGCTGGCCGCCATCGGCTCCTTCTTCGCGGGATCGGTGGCCACCATGCTGATCGCGGCATTCGCGCCGCCGTTGGCCGAAGTCGCGTTCAAGTTCGGGCCGGCCGAGTACTTTTCGCTGATGACGCTGGGCCTGGTCGGCGCGGTGGTGCTGGCCTCCGGTTCGCTGGTCAAGGCGATCTGCATGATCCTGCTGGGGCTGCTGCTCGGCTTGGTCGGCACGGACGTCAATTCGGGCGTGGCCCGCTACGACTTCGGCATCCCGGAGCTGCAGGACGGCATCAATTTCGCGATCGTGGCGATGGGCGTGTTCGGCTTTGCCGAGATCATGAACAATCTGGAACTCAAGGACAAACGGGTCGAGATCACGGACAAGGTGGGCTCGCTGTATCCCAACCGGCAGGAGATCCGCGAGGCCGCGCCCGCGATCGTCCGCGGCACCGCGGTCGGATCGATGCTGGGCATCCTGCCCGGCGGCGGCTCGGTGCTGTCGGCCTTCGCTTCCTACACGCTGGAAAAGAAGCTGTCCAAGGAGCCCGGGCGTTTCGGCAAAGGTCATCCTGCCGGCCTGGCCGGCCCGGAGTCGGCCAACAATGCGGGGGCGCAGACGTCCTTCATCCCCTTGCTGACGTTGGGCATCCCGGGCAACGCGGTGATGGCGCTGATGGTGGGCGCGATGACCATCCACAACATCCAGCCCGGCCCCCAGGTCATGACCAGCCATCCCGACCTGTTCTGGGGCCTGATCGCGTCGATGTGGATCGGCAACCTGATGCTGGTCATCCTCAACCTGCCGCTGGTCGGGCTCTGGGTCAAGCTGCTCAAGGTTCCCTACCGCATCCTGTTTCCGGCGATCCTGGTGTTCTGCACGATCGGGGTGTATTCGCTCAACTACAACACCTTCGATCTGTACATGACGGCCTTCTTCGGCGTCGTCGGCTACATCTGGAGCAAGCTGCGCTGCGAGGGCGCGCCGCTCCTGCTAGGCCTGGTGCTCGGTCCGATGATGGAAGAGAACTTCCGCCGCGCGCTGCTGCTGTCGCGCGGCGATTTCACCACCTTCGTGGAACGGCCGCTGTCCGCCTCCCTGCTGGGCGCGGCGGTGGTGCTGGTGGTGCTGGTCGCGCTTCCCAACATCCGCAAGAAGCGCGCGGAGGCGTTCGTCGAAGAGGATTGAGGCCGGGCCGCTCGGGCCTTCCCGCTGATGGCGGCCTTTACTGCCTGCCGTTCTCAACCTCCAGCTGCTGCCGGTACTCCGCGCCCGTGCGCATCCGCACGTACTCCGCGTAGCGCTGGCGGTACTTGAGGCTGAACACGTCGGGCTCCTGCGATCCCCGGTACAGATCCTCCATGCCCGAGCGCTGCCACAGTTTCAGGTCGGCGCGCACTTCCGCGCGGGTCTTGGATGCGGCGGCCGGCAGGGACGGCGGGTAGTCCAGCTCGCCGTAGGTCACCAGGCCGGCGGCCTTGGCGCGTTGCAGTTCGTCGGCCACCTGGGCGCTGGTCTTGCCGGCTTGGGAGGGCGCGATGGCGGGCGGATAGTCCTGCTCGCCGTAAGTGACCAGGCCGGCGCTCTTTGCCTGCTCGAGTTCGAGCCTGACCTGTTCGCGGGTCTTCGGCTCGGCCTGGACGGCCGGGGCCGCGGCGGCAACGGAAACGGCGAGGATCAACAGGGTCAGACGGTTCATGATTTCTCCATGGAACATAGTCCGGCAGTCTCAACAATCTAGGGGAGGCAGATGGCCTCCCTGAGGCCGGAGCCCTCGAAAGCCGCGGTGGCGGCCGTTCTTCGAGGGGCGTGGAGAAATTCTAGGGAACGGGGACGAACAGAATCCGGACAGGCGGATTAGCTTTCTGTAATGTCGGCCGCCGCGATGCTGAAGCCTATGGTGGTGGTCCGGTTGGCCGACCTGGCGTAGCTGCGGCCGCCGTGCATGCGGGCAATGGCGGCAACGATGGCCAATCCCAATCCATGATGGTTGGCATCGAACTCGCGCGAGGTGTCGCTGCGGTAGAAGCGGTAGAAAAGCCGCGGCAGGTGCTCTTGCGGTATGGGCTCGCCGGTGTTGCGCACCGAGATCAGGATTTCGCCAGCGTCGCCGCGGGAGATATCGACCTCGATCACGCTGCCCGGGGCGGCATAGCGCACCGCGTTCGAGACCAGGTTCGACACGGCCCGCTGGAACAGCGCGCGGTCGACCTGGGCCGACGCATCGCCCAGCACGGCGATGTCGACCCCCGCATCCAGGGCCTCGGCCTCATGGTATTGCGTAACCTCCTGGACGATGGCGGCCAGGCTGGCCTGCCGGCTGCCCCTGGCCTGCGCGCCGCGGTCGGCCTGCGACAGGAACAGCATGTCGTTGACGATGCTGGAGAGGCGCTGCAGCTCCTCCAGGTTGGAGCCCAGCGTTTCGCGCAAGGCCTGCGGCGAGGGGCGCGTGCTCAGCGCCAGCTCGGTTTCGCCGATCAGCGTCGCCAGCGGCGTGCGCATCTCGTGGGCCACGTCGGCATTGAAACCTTCCATCTGCACGTAGGCGCGCTCCAGCCGCTGCAGCACCGCGTTGAACTGTCGCACCAGGGGCCGGATCTCGCAGGGCTGGCCGCTTTCGTCGAGCCGTTCGCCGATGCGGTCCGGGGACAATTGCGCGGCCTGCTTGCCCAGCGCGTCCAGCGGCGCCAGTCCTTTGCGCACCAGCAGGGTGCCTACCGCGGCGACGACGATGGCGCCGGCCAGGGCGCAGGCAAACAGCGTCCAGGCCAGGGCCTTGCGCAGGCGGATGTCGCCGGAGATGTCCAGCACCAGTTCCGCGTTCATCGCGTCGCCGGGCGCCCCGGGAAGAGGCAGCGCAAAGGCGATGCGGCGTTCATGCCTGAAGTCGTTGTCGCCGGCGATGGGACTGCCGTAGTAGACCTTTTCGCCGTCTATTTCCAGCACCAGCGAGAAGTCGGGGCGGCCGTAGAAGAAGTCGCTGAGTTTGTGGCGCAAGCGGGTGGAGTCCTGGCTGGCGGCGTTTTCCTCGACCAAATGCCGCACGACCTCGACTTTCTGTTGCAGCAGGGCTTCCTGGCGGCTGGCCAGGTTCAGGTTGGTCGCGTAATAGACCGCCGCGCATACCAGGCCGAGCGCGATGAAGGTCTGGATCGCCAGCCAGCGCGACAGCCAGCGGTGCAGCGATCTGGGGCGCTGCCCGGGCATCAGTCGCTCCGCGGTTCCAGCACGTAACCCATGCCGCGCACGGTATGCAGCAGCTTCTTGTCGAAGGGTTCATCGACCTTGCCGCGCAGGCGGCGGATCGCGACCTCGACCACGTTGGTATTGCTGTTGAAGTTGATGTCCCACACCTGTTCGGCCAGCTCCAGCCGCGACAGGACTTCGCCCTGCTTGCGCATCAGCAGGGCGAGCAGGGTGAACTCCTTGGCGGTCAGGTCCAGCCGCACGCCGTCGCGGCTGGCGCGCCGGCGCAGCAGGTCCAGTTCCAGGCCGTCGATGCGCAGCACGTTCTGGGCCACGGTCTCGGTCTGGCCGTGGCCGCTGCGCCGGCCCAGCGCCAGCACGCGGGCCAGCAGTTCCGACAAGGCGAAAGGCTTGGCCAGGTAGTCGTCGGCGCCGTCGCGCAAGCCCTTGACGCGGTCTTCGAGCTTGTCGCGCGCCGTCAGCATCAGCACTGGGACGCGGCTGGTCTTGCGGATCTCGGCCAGCACGGAGAAGCCGTCCATGGCGGGCAGCATCACGTCCAGCAGGACCAGGTCGTATTGGCTTTCACGGACCAGATGCAGTCCGGTGACGCCGTCCTGGGCCACGTCGACCACGTAGTTGTGTTCGGTCAGCGCTCGCCGCAAGTACTCGGCGAGTTTTTTTTCGTCTTCGATTACGAGTACTTTCATATCAGCGGAAATAAAAAGAGTGCGCGGAAGTCCTCGGATCCTGCGTCTATTCTAGGCGGAATCGTCCCGGGGGAATAAACGCAAGCAGGGCGGCCCAGCCGCCCTGCGCTGCGCTGCGCTGGCAAGCACGCTGGGCGCGTGCGCCATGGGCCCGGGCGCTCAGCCCGGGGTGTAGATCTGGTCCAGGCGGGCGCGTTCGGCCGGCGTCATGGCCTCGAGTTCCGCCATCGCGTCGGCGCGGGTGCGGGAGGTGCCTTGCTTGACCCAGCCTGGCTTGGCGGCGTTGAGGTTGGTCAGGAACCATTGCTTCGGGTCGGACTTGGCCACGGCCAGTTCGGTCTTCACTTCTTCACGCGTCTTGCCGCCGGCGGCATGGTCCGGCGCGATGGCGTAGCCGATCTCCGTGTTGGTCTGGTGCCAGGTGCTCGATGCGCTGGCGGCAAAGGGCAAGGCCAGCGCGGAACCCAGGGCAAGGGTGGCGGCAACGGTTTGGATCTTCATGGATATCTCCCAGGTTGGGCGCGGCGCCGGTCGCGGTCTTGCGTCGGCGCATACACGCTGTTTGTGTAGCGACGGTGACACTCTACGGACCCCTGCCCGTCAATTCACGGACACCCTGATTACGTTTTCGTAAGGCCCGCGAACCTTACGGAAATGTCATTTTTCTGTCGGTCGATTGACGCGCCCGCCTCGATACATTGCCGGCTCGCCCCTTTCCTGGTTGAACCATGCATGTATCCGCTATGCCGCTGATCCTGGCGGCCCTGATGATCGCCGCGTCTGCTCCCGCGTCCGCCCAGGACGCAGGCGCGGCCCGAACTCCCGTACCCGATGTGCAGAGCCAGAACGGCGCCGTGCTGACGCTGGAGCGCGCCCTGTCCGCGGCGCTCGAGCGCAATCCCGGATTTGCCGCGGCGAAGAACGAGGCCGCGGCGAGCGAGGGTCTGCTCACGCAGGCGGGCGTGCTGCCCAACCCTTCCATCGACGTGAGCGTGGACGATACGAAATCGGCCACGCGCACCACCACCGCCATGTTGAACGTGCCGTTGGAGACCGGCGGCAAACGCTCCGCCCGGGTCAAGGCGGCGGGGCTGTCCAGGGACTTGGCGCGCCAAGGCGTGGCGGACACGCGGGCAGGACTGCGGGCGGCGGTCATCGCGGCCTATTTCGATGTGGCGGTGGCGCAGGAATCCGTGCGCGTGGCGCGCGGCACCGTGGATATCGCCAGCGGCGCCTTGCGGCTGGCGGACAGACGCGTGGCCGCCGGCAAGGCGCCGCCGCAGGAGGGCAGCAAGGCCCAGGTCGCCCTGGCCAATGCGCGCATCGAGGCGCGCGC
>JALDYL010000413.1:0-2864 GCA_032153965.1 Achromobacter sp.
TGCTGGCGCGCAATCTGCAGACCCGCGCCGGCGAAATCGACCTGGCCATGCGCGAAGGCGACACCTTGGTGTTCATTGAAGTCCGCGCGCGCGGCCCCAGCCGCTACGGCGGCGCCGCGGCCAGCATCGGCCCGGACAAGCAGGCGCGGCTGTCCCGCGCCGCGGCCTACTGGCTGCCGGAACTGGCCCGGCGCCACTGGCACGGCAGGCTGCCGGCGGCGCGCTTTGACGCGGTCGTCTTCGACGCCGGCGATCCCCAATGGCTGCGCGACGCATTCTGGCAGGCCGAAAGCCCGCGCCTGCCCCGGTAACGACCTGCCTAACAGTCGTTACGCCTGGACAGAACCGCGCCACTGCCCCATGAGATAATCGCGCCCATGGATATGACCTCTCGTATGACGTCGCACTTTCGCGACGCCATGGCTGCGTGCGAACAAAGCATGAACGTCCTGGCCGAGCCGCTGGCAGTGGCGGTGGACGTGCTGTTCGGCGCCCTGGCAAACAACGGCAAGATTCTGGCTTGCGGCAATGGCGGCTCGGCCGCCGATGCGCAGCATTTCATCGCCGAACTGGTGGGCCGCTTCGAACGCGAGCGCCTGCCCCTGGCGGGCATCGCGCTCAATACCGACACCTCGATTCTCACCGCCGTCGGCAACGACTACGGCTTTGATGAAATCTATGAACGCCAGGTCAACGCCTTCGGGCAGGCCGGCGACGTGCTGGTGGCCATCTCGACCAGCGGCAATTCCCCCAACGTGGTGCGCGCCATGGAAGCCGCCAGCGCCCGCGAAATGCACGTGCTTGCCCTGACCGGCAAGGGCGGCGGCGTGATGGGGGAACTCATTACGCCGATGGACGTCCATCTATGTGTTCCCAGCGATCGCACGATGCGCATCCAGGAAGTCCATATTCTGCTGTTGCACGCGCTGTGCGACGGCATTGACGCTCTTCTGCTTGGAGACACCGAATGATTTCTGACGTCCGTACCGCAGCCCGCCCGTTGATGCTCGCCGCGGCGCTCTCCACCGCCGCGCTCTCGCTGACGGCCTGCGCGCCCCTGATCGTGGGCGGCGCGGCCGCCACCACCGCGGTCGTCGTGACCGACCGCCGCACCTCCGGCGTCCAGCTCGAAGACCAGAACATGGCGTTCAAGGCGCAGAGCCAGATCTCGCAGAAACTGGGCGACACCGCCCGCGTCAATGCCATGGCCTACGGCGGCCACCTGCTGCTGACCGGCGACGTGCCCACCGAGGAAGCCAAGAACCAGGCCACCGCCATCGCCCAGGGCGTGGAAAACGTCAAACAGGTCATCAACCAGTTGAACGTGGGCCCCATCGCCTCGTTCGGCACGCGCTCCAACGACACCTGGCTGACCTCCAAGGTCAAGACCGCCCTGCTCAACACCAAGTACGTGCCGTCCGGCACCATCGCCGTCACGACCGACCACAGCGTGGTCTACCTCATGGGCAAGCTGACGCAGGCCGAGGGCGAATACGCCGCCAACGCCACCGCCGACGTCGGCGGCGTGGCCAAGGTGGTTAAACTGTTCGAGACGATCAGCCGCGAGGAAGCCATCCGGCTGTCGAACACCGGTTCCAAGTCCAACACTTCCACGGAAACCAAAGCGCCCATCGAAAGCGGCGCCGGCGCAGCCAGCGACAACGCGGCCGGCACCAGCAGTGGCGTAGAGGCCATGCCCATCAAATGAAGAAAGCCATCATCGCACTGGCCGTCCTGGTGGCGGTCGGCATCGGCGCCTGGTTCGTCATGCGCCCCGCCCAGACCGCGCCCGACGTCACCTTCACCACGCTGGAAGGCAAGACCTTCTCGATGCAGGACCTGCGCGGCAAGGTCGTGCTGGTCAAGTTCTGGGCCACCAGCTGCGTGACCTGTGTGAAGCAGATGCCGGAAACCATCTCGGCCTACAACGAGTACGCCTCCAAGGGCTACCAGGCGGTCGCGGTCGCCATGAACTACGACCCGCCCAACTTCGTGCTGAACTTCGCCGAAACGCGCAAGCTGCCGTTCCCGGTGGCCCTGGACACCAAGGGCGACATCGCCCGCGCCTTCGGCGACATCCGCCTGACGCCCACGGCCTTCCTGATCGACAAGCAGGGGCGCATCATCAAGCGCTACCTGGGCGAATACGATGTGGCGGAATTCCACGCCACCGTGGAAAAGGCCCTGGCGGCAGGCTAAGCGCCGCAGCCCCAAGAAGGACCGCCCCCGATAGGGCGGTCTTTTTTTGCCCGGCGGCCGGCCCCGCCGCGACGGCGCCCCAAAAGAAAAACCGCCCGACGACGGGCGGTTTCCAGCTCAGGCCGCGGCGGGCCAGGCTCAGAATGCCGGAACCACGGCGCCCTTGTACTTGTCCTGGATGAACTTCTTCACCTCGGGCGTGTGCAGGGCCTGGACCAGCTTCTTGATGCCCGGCGCGTCCTTGTTGTCCGAGCGGGTCACCAAGATGTTGGCGTAGGGTGAATCCGAGCCTTCGATGAACAGCGCGTCCTTGGTCGGCACCAGGCCGGCTTCCAGCGCGTAGTTGGTGTTGATCAGCGCCAGGTCCACGTCATCGAGCGAGCGCGGCAGCATGGCGGCTTCCAATTCGCGGAACTTCAGCTTCTTGGGATTCTCGACCACGTCCGCGGCCGTCGCCAGGATGTTGGACGGATCCTTCAGCTTGATCACGCCCTGCTTCTGCAGCAGCACCAGCGCACGGCCGCCGTTGGAGGGATCGTTCGGGATCGCGACGGTCGCGCCGTCCTTGAGTTCGGACAGGCTCTTGATCTTCTTGGAATAGCCGCCGAAGGGCTCGACGTGCACCAGGGCCACCGGCACCAGCGTGGCCTTGCGGTCCTTGTTGA
>JALDYL010000414.1:0-2851 GCA_032153965.1 Achromobacter sp.
GTCGACAGCATCAGCAGGCTGCCGCGCGCCATGCTGGCGTAGCTCATGCGCACCGGGTTGCGCCAGCCGCGCGCCAGGCCGACCAGGCCGATCACGTAGAAGGCCAGCGCCACGCCGATATAGGGGCCGCTTTCGCCGAGTTCGCCGATCCATTCGAAGGATTCGTTCACGCCCTCGGAGACCGACTGCTTGATCCACACCGCCAGCGGCAGGTCCACCCACAGCGCGCAGGCGCTGGCGGCCAGCGCCAGGGCGCAGCCCAGCAGCACCCAGGTCCGCGCGGAAAGCGGGTTGCGGAACTGCGCGGAATCGGACTGACCCGCCGCGGCGTCAGTCACGGGAGCGGCCGCCGAAGGCGTCAGGGGATTGGTGTTCATCGGTACCGCTACAGGGAAATGAGAAATGTTCCTGGACCGAAAAATCGGTCCAGCACGCTATCGTAACGGCCAGGGCGCGCCAGACCAAGAAGCAAATTCGGGCAAGGGTTAAAATCCCCGGTTTCCTACCTTTCTGCCCCCGGGATCTACACCCGTCACGGCGACCATCATGCAAGAAACCACCCTCAAGCGCGCCGACGCCGCGCACGACGGCGCCAGCGCCGCCCTCCCCGCCACCCACGCCGGCTCCCCCCGCAAGCTGTACATCCGCACCTTCGGCTGCCAGATGAACGAGTACGACTCGGACAAGATGGCCGACGTGCTGCGCGGCGACCAGGGCCTGGAACTCACCGACAACCCGGAAGACGCCGACGTCATCCTGTTCAACACCTGTTCGGTGCGCGAGAAGGCGCAGGAAAAGGTCTTCTCGGACCTGGGCCGCGTGCAGCACCTGAAGAAGACCAATCCCAACCTGGTGATCGGCGTGGGCGGCTGCGTGGCCAGCCAGGAAGGCGAGGCCATCGTCAAGCGCGCGCCCTACGTGGACGTGGTGTTCGGCCCGCAGACGCTGCACCGCCTGCCGGACCTGATCAAGCGCCGCCGCGACGAAGGCCGCTCGCAGGTGGACATCAGCTTTCCCGAGATCGAAAAGTTCGACAACATGCCGCCGCCCCGGGTGGACGGCGCCACGGCGTTCGTCTCCATCATGGAAGGCTGTAGCAAGTACTGCAGCTTCTGCGTCGTGCCCTACACGCGCGGCGAGGAAGTCTCGCGCCCCTTTGACGACGTGCTGATCGAAGTGGCCGACCTGGCCGACCAGGGCGTGAAGGAAGTGACGCTGCTGGGCCAGAACGTGAACGCCTATCGCGGCAAGATGGAAGGCTCGGACGAGATCGCCGACTTCGCCATGCTGCTGGAATACGTGCACGAAATTCCCGGCATCGAGCGCATCCGCTACACGACCTCGCACCCCAAGGAAATGACCCAGCGCATGGTGGACGCCTACGCCCGCCTGCCCAAGCTGGTGTCGTTTTTGCACCTGCCCGTGCAAGCCGGCAGCGACCGCGTGCTGGCCGGCATGAAGCGCGGCTACACCACGCTGGAATTCAAGTCGGTGGTGCGGCGCCTGCGCGCGGCGCGCCCTGACCTGACCCTGTCGTCGGACTTCATCGTGGGCTTTCCCGGCGAAACCGAAGAAGACTTCGAAAAGACCATGAAGCTGATCGAGGACGTCGGCTTCGACACCTCGTTCTCGTTCGTGTATTCGCGCCGTCCGGGCACGCCCGCCGCCGACCTGGCCGACGACACGCCGCAGGACGTGAAGCTGCGCCGCCTGCAGCGCCTGCAGGCGCTGATCAACGAGCAGGCTGCCACGATCGCCCGCAACATGGTCGGCACGCGCCAGCGCCTGCTGGTGGAAGGCCCCTCGCGCCGCGACCCGAACGAACTGATGGGCCGCACCGAGAACAACCGCATCGTGAACTTCGCCGCGCCCGCGCGGCTCATCGGACAAATGGTCGACGTCATCATCACCGAAGCGCACACCAATTCGCTGCGCGCCCGGGTCGCCGACGTGGACCGTACTCCCCAAGAGGCCGAATGACCACTCCCCGCTCCCGCGCCCGCCGCAGCATGCCCATCGTCGTCAGCCTGGACGGCGACAACACCCATCTGGCCAACCTCTGCGGCCCGCTGGACGAGAACCTGCGGCAGCTGGCCGACGGCATGAACGTCAAGCTGTCGCGCCGCGGCAGCCGCGTCACCATCGAAGGCGAACTGGCGGAACTGGCCAGCCGGGTGCTGCGCCGCTTCCATGAACAGGCCGTGCACCGCGCCCTGTCGGTCGACGACATCCAGTTGGGATTGGTCGAGATCGGCGTCGGCCGGCAGGAAGAAAAGCTGAAGGAAGAGCAGGCCCGCGAAGCGGACCCGCTGCCCGCCCTGGACGATGAAAGCGACAGCATCGCCCTGCGCACCAAGCGCAGCGACCTGCGTCCGCGCACGCCGCGCCAGCGCGACTACCTGAACAACATCCTCAAGCACGACATCACTTTCGGCGTGGGTCCCGCCGGCACCGGCAAGACCTGGCTGGCCGTGGCCTGCGCCATCGACGCGATGGAGCGCGACACCGTGCAGCGCCTGGTGCTGACGCGCCCGGCGGTCGAGGCCGGCGAGCGCCTGGGCTTCCTGCCCGGCGACCTGGCGCAGAAGGTCGACCCGTACCTGCGCCCGCTGTATGACGCGCTGTACGACCTGATGGGCTTCGAGAAGGTGCAGCGCCTGTTCGAAAAGCAGACCATCGAGATCGCGCCGCTGGCCTATATGCGCGGCCGCACGCTCAACCACGCCTTCGTCATCCTGGACGAAGCGCAGAACACCACGCCGGAACAGATGAAGATGTTCCTGACGCGCATCGGCTTCGGCAGCAAGGCCGTCATCACCGGCGACCCGTCCCAGGTGGACCTGCCGCGCGG
>JALDYL010000133.1:0-12700 GCA_032153965.1 Achromobacter sp.
AGGTGGCGGCGCTCGGCGCCATGGACGGTCTCAAGACCGATCTCCCGGCCGACGTCGTGCGCCCGCTCGGCGAGCTGTCGCCCCGCCGCCAGGAGATCGTGCGCCGGCTCCAGGCCGGCGGTGGCCTGCGCGACCGTGGCTGCGCCGCAAGCGCGGCGCAGCCACAGGTAAAGCGCGTCCAGGCGCGGCCGGGGTTGGCCCAGCAGACGCCGCAGCGTCATCGCGGCATAAGGTTCGGACGCGCGCCACTGCAGGCGCCGCGCCCTCAGTGCCGTCCGGACCCGGGCGATACCGCGCCGCAACCAGGGCGCGCCCAGCCATCCAAGCAGCGCCGCCAGAGCAATCCCGGCAGCCAGGGCCAGCCATCCTCCGGGGATGCGCAGCTGCACTTGCCGGCCCATGTCGCGCAGATCCTGCTCGACCGAGAATGGCGCCTGATAAGCGGCGCCCGCCTGCGCTTCGAAGCGTTGCGCGGGCAGCACCACGCGCTCTTCCTTGTTGGCCGCGATGTTCCACCAGCGGATCTCCAGCGCGGGCAGCTCATGGGCGCCGCCACGTTCGATTACGTAGTCCAGCCGGTCCACGCGCTGTCCGCCCAGGAAGCCGCCGCGATCGTCGGAGATCTGCGTCAGTTCGGGCTCCGACGGGTACAGCTTGAGCCCCTGCACCGCGGCCGCGGCGGGCGGTGGAATCAGCATGGCCTGTGCGCCCTGGGCCTGCACGGTGATGACGCGGCTGACGTGATCGCCCACGGCGGGAGGCTGGGCCGAATAGTGGATCTGCTGGCTGGCCTGGACCGCGCTGGCCGCCAGCGCATGCCCTGCCATGCCGCCAGGAGGTCCCGCGGCACGCACTTCCAGCGGACGCGTCTGCGCGGTAAGCGGCGCCGTCGCCTGCCCCACCTGCGCGCTGACCTGGATGGCAGGCACCCGCAAGGCGCCTGCTGCCTGCGGGCTGACCAGATAGGAATAGCGCAGCCCGCTGTAGGATGTGCCGCCTATCGTGCTGCGGATGATGGTGGCTTGTCCCGATGGCCCCGACACCAGCGCGCCCGGAATATCCAGGGCCGGCAGCTGCGGCGGCTGGGTGAACCAGGTCGAGGTCAACACGTCCACCTGCAGGATCGCCGTGGCGCCCGCCGCCAGCTCGCCAGACGCTGCCATGCGGGCCTCGGCGCGCAGTTGCGGTCCGGTATCGGCGGACTGGGCCCGCGCCATCGCGCCGCACAGGCTCAGTTGCAGCAGAAGCAGCCACAGGCCCAGGCAATGCAACGCGGCATGGCGGCGGATCATGGCTGCTTCCCCTGCGCCGGCGCGGACTTGCGCGCATCCTCGATGGCGAACTTCTGCTTCAGAAAGCCCGCGGGCGACAGGCTCAGGTTGCGCAGCCAGACCTCGTCCGAGGCAGCCTGGGGCGCCGCGACCCGCATCATCTTGCCCGCGCCCTTGTCGCTGTCCACGCGGGTCTCGTCGGGCTTCTCGGAGTCGTCGTCCTGTTGCTCGCTTTCGGCGGCGGCGATCAATCGGGCGACCAGTTCGCGGTTGTCGCGCGCTTCGGGAAAGTCCGGCCGCAGGCGCAGCGCCTGGTCATAAGCCGCCAGCGCCGCGTCGTAGCTGCGCAGCCGAACCTGGGTATTGCCCAGGTAGAAATAGCCTTCCGGCGTATCCAGCTGCGCGAAGGCGGCCAGCGCGGCCTGGTACTCGCCCGCGTCGTAGGCGGCGCGGCCCTTCCAGTAAGGATTCGCGTACAAGGCCGCGCCCTCTGCATAGCGCTTGTGCTCGTAGGCCCAGCGGCCCTGCTGATCGGGCGTGAAAAAGGCGTCGGTCAGCGGGCCAGCATCCACCCGGGGCGTGTACAACGCGGCGCTGGCGGCCAACAGCAGGCATGCCGTCCAGTTGATGTTCCAGCCGCGCCGCAGCGCCAACAGCGCCAATAGCGCCAGCGGCCAACACAGCCAATAACCCGCGTCCTTCCAGTGTGGCGGCTTGTCCGCGTCCTGGACCTCCTGGAAGTGACGATCGGCGTGCAGCGTCACCCAGTCCAGGTCGTCGTCGTTCAAGGTCAGGCTACCCAGCGGCGCGCGCGCCGCCTGCGCCAGCTGTTTCAGCGCCTTCTCATCGAAGCCGCCCAGCACCGGCTTGCCCTGGGCGTCCAGGCGAGGCTGGCCGCGCGCGTCGCGCACCACGCCGCCGTCGCGCGTGCCTACTGCCCACACCAGTATCTGGAACGAATTGGCGCGGGCCAGCCGCTCGACCTCGGCCAACTGGCGGGTGTCCGCGCCGTCGGTCACCAGCAGCAGCGTGCCGCCGGCCTCGCCGGATTGCAGCAGGCTGGCGGCCAGGGAGATGGCGGCGGCGGCGTTCCTGCCGGGCGCGGCGATGAGTTCGGTGGCCAAGGCCTGCACAAACATGTCCGGCAGCGCCGGATCATCGGTCGGCGGCAGCACCAGATGGGCCGAGCCCGCGTAGGCGATCAGCCCGGTCTTGGCGCCCGCGCGGCGTTTGAGCAAGTCGCGCAGCTTGCGCTTGGCGGCTTCCAGCCGGCTGGGCGGCAGATCGGCCGCGTCCATCGACGGCGACAAATCCACCGCGGCGATCAGGGGCGCGAGATTGTCCAGGAAGGCGGGCCGGTCCTGTTGCCAGGTAGGCCCTGCCGCAGCGATGCCGCCCAGCGCCAGCACGGCGGCCAGCCATTGGGCCGGGCGCGGTCCGCGGCTGCCCTGGGTGCGCACGGTCAGGTACGGCAACAGCGCGGGCGCAATGTTGCTGCGCCAGCCCGCCCGGCCGTCCTCGCCGCGCCGCCGCCATAGCAGCAAGGCCGCGGCCGCAACGGCCAGCAGCCACCACGGGCGCAGGAAATGGAAGGCGCTCAGGTCGATTTCCATTCGCCCTCCCCCACGCTGCCCTCGCGCGGCCGCCTGGCGCGATGGCGCCAGCCGCGCAGCGCGGCGGCCAGATGCCAGGCTGCCAGCAGCGACAGCGCCAGGCCCAGCGGCACCCAGAAGAAGTCCTGCTTGGGCTGATGCCGCAATTCGCGGACCTCGTGCGGCGTGATGCGGTCCAGCTCGGCATACACCTGGCGCAGCGACGCCTGGTCCTGCGCCTGAAAGAACCGGCCCCCGGTCTTGGCGGCTATCTTGCGCAAGGCGTCGAAATCGACCTTCTCCTCGCCCTGCGCCTGCGGATCGCCTATGCCCACGGTGTGCACCACGATATGGCGCGCGGCCGCCATGGCCGAGGCGCGGTCGGGCGGCACGGCGCTGCCGGTGTCGTTGCCGTCCGTCAGCAGGATCAGGACCTGATCCTTTTCACCGGCATGCTCGAACTGCTTGATCGCCACGCCGATCGCGTCGCCGATCGCCGTGTTGGGGCCGGCCATGCGCGTGCTCACCTGGGCCAGCAGCAGCTTGAGCGTGGCATGGTCCTGCGTCAGCGGCGCCTGCGGATAGGCCGCGCTGCCGAACACGATCAGGCCGAGCCGGTCGTCCTTGCGCCGGTCGATGAAATCGGCCACGACCGCCTTGACGCCGCTTAGCCGGTCCTCGCGGCGGCCGTCGGGCGCGACGAAGTCCTCGGTCTCCATGGATTGCGAAATGTCGATGGCCAGCAGCAGGTCGCGCACCGGCAGGCGGTGTTCCAGCGGTGGCTCGATGCGCTCGGGCCGCGCCAGCGCCAGGATCAGCAGCAGCCACACCAGCGCGTTCAGGGCCAACTGCCAGCGGTCGCCGCGCACCCCGGGACGCTGCGGCGTCTGGCCGGTGCTGCGCGCCACCGATTCGAAGAACGGAATGCGCACGGCGCTGCGGCGCTGCACGTAAGGCGGCAGATAGCGGTACGCCAGCCACCCTAGCGGCAGCAACGCCAGCAGCCAGGGATATTCAAGCCGCCACATGGTGACGCTCCATCCATTGCCGGCTGGCGGCGAACAATGTCCGCACGCGCGCGGGGTCGATGGCTCGCAAGGTCTCGGGCGGCGCATAGGCAAGCGCTCTCAGCAAGACGCCCGCGTCGGGAGGAAACACGGCCATGCCCTGGTCCATGAAGGCGACCCACTCCGCGCCTTGCAAGGCGCCCAGGCTGGCGCGATCGGCTGGCGCCACCGACGACAGGCCGACGCGCTTGAGCAGGTCCGGCAAGGCGCGCGCGGCCAGCGGGTCCGCCTGCGTTTCCCGGCGCAACGCCTCCAGCATGCGCAGACCCGCGCGGCGGTAGCGATTACGCCGGTGACGGCGCGCCATCCGCCAAGCCGCCCATCCGGCCAAGGCCAGCGCCACGGCCAGCAGCGCCAGCCAGCCCCAGGTCTGCGGCCAGTAGCTGACCGGCTCGGGCAGCGGCAACTGCCGCAGCTGTTCGATGGACGGCGCGGCGTCGGTGTTCATGTCCGGCCCCGGCGTTGCTGGCGGCTGGCCTGACGGCCCAATTCGCGCCGCAACTGCGCCACCGTGTCGTCCGCGGTGTCGATCGACAGCAGCGGCACGCGGCTGCGGCGCAACAGTTCGGCCACGTCGTGCAGACGTCCCGAAAAGAAGTCCGACAGCGGCTCGCGCACCTGCTTGCGATCCGCCGCCACCTCGACCTGCAGCTCGCCCTGCGTCACCACCAAGCGTCCGCTCAAGGGAATGCGCAGCGCCAGCGGGTCGTACACCAGCGTCGCAATCACGTCGTTATGCGCGGCCAGCGTGCGCAACAGGCGCAAGGTCGTGGCGTCGGCGCCGGCAAAATCGCTGATCAGGCAGACCAGGCAGTCGTGCGGGGCATGCGCCAGCGTCCCTTGCAGCGCCTGGTTCAGCCGCCCGGAAGCATCCACGTCGGGCTGATCGGCGCCCATGGACTGGCTGCGCCGCGCGATGGCGGCGAACAGGGCCTGGATACGTTCGCGGCTGCGCAGCGGGCGCACGCTGTCGATGCCACCATCGCTGAACACCAGGCCTCCCACGCGGTCGCCCGCCAGATAGGCCATCCACGCGGACAACGCCGCCACGCGTGCTGCCGCCACCGACTTGAAGCTGCGCACCGAACCGAAGTACATGCCCATGCGCTGGTCCACCACCACCAGCACCGGGCGGTCGCGCTCCTCGCTGTAGGTGCGCACATAGGGCTTGCCCAGGCGCTGCGAGGCGCGCCAGTCCAGCTGGCGCAGATCGTCGCCGGGCAGATAGCGGCGCAATTCCTCGAAGTCCAGCCCGCGGCCGCGCAGGCGCGAACCATGCTGCCCGGCCAGGATGCTGTGCACCGGCTGGCGGCTGAAGAAGCCCAGGCCGCGCGCGGCGGGTTCCAGCGCCATCAAGTCCGCGATGCGGACCTGCACTTCCGGGGAGGGAGCGGCGGATGGCATGGCGGACTCAGACCGGCACCGCTACGGTGTCGAGCAGCTTGTCTATCACCTGGTCCGCCGTGACGCCGTCGGCAACCGCGTCATAGGACAGGTGCAGGCGATGCCGCAGCACCGGCCGGGCCACGCTGCGCACGTCATCGGGCGAGGCGTAGTCCTGCCCGGCCAGCCAGGCATGGGCGCGCGCCACCTTGTCCAGCGCGATCGCGCCGCGCGGGCTGGCGCCGACCTGGATCCAGCGCGCCAGATCGGCGTCCTGCGCGGCAGGCCGGCGGGTGGCGTTGACCAGGTCCACCAGGTACTGGTCCAGCGCCGTGGACACGTGCACCCGATCGACTTCGGCGCGGCAGGCGAACAGCGCCTCCTGGGTCAGCGGCGCGCTGTCGCCGCCGTCCTCCTGGCGCGACTCGCCGCGCAGCATGGCCAGCATCTGCCTTTCGCTGTCGGGGTCCGGATAGTCCAGCACGATCTTCATGATGAAGCGGTCCATCTGCGCCTCGGGCAAGGGATAGGTGCCCTCCTGTTCTATCGGGTTCTGGGTGGCCAGCACCATGAACAATTGCGGCATGCGGTGGGTGGTGCCGGCCACGGTGATCTGGCGTTCCTCCATGGCTTCCAGCAGCGCGGCCTGGACCTTGGCGGGCGCGCGGTTGATCTCGTCGGCCAGGATCAGGTTGCCGAACAGCGGCCCTTGCTGGAACTGAATGCGGCTGGCGCCCTCGGCGTCCTGTTGCAGCACCTCGGCGCCGGTGATGTCCGAGGGCAGCAGGTCCGGCGTGAACTGGATGCGGCTCATGGCCGCGGCCAGATGCTGGGCCAGCGTCTTGACGGTGCGCGTCTTGGCCAGCCCCGGCAGGCTTTCCAGCAGCAGGTGGCCGTCGGCCAACAGGCCCAGCAGCACCTCGCGGATGACGGCGCCCTGGCCCAGCACCGAACGCGCGATGGAGCGCTCCAATTCCAGAATGCTGTCGCGGTTGCTCATCGGCATTCCCTCTCCTGCGTGGCGGATGGCGTGTCGGGTCAGCGGCTGGCGACGCCGTTCTTGGCCGTCTGTGCCAGTTTCCATTGCTCGGGCGTCATGACGGTGCGGAAACCCAGATGCGACATGCCGTTCATCGGGTCCGTGCCGCGCCGGGCGCTGGTGCGGTAGCTGATGCAATAGGTGTCGCTGCACAGGAAGGAGCCGCCGCGCGTCACGCGCTTGGGCGCGGCCGGCGGCACAATGCCGTCGTCGGGGTCGTAGCTGTCGGCCGGCCCCGCGGGGTTCGCGGGCGGCTGGCGGTATTGCGCCTGGATCTTGAAGGCGTCGGCGCGGTACCAGTCGGCGGTCCATTGCCATACGTTGCCGGCCATGTCGTACAGGCCATAGCCGTTGGGCGAGTAGCTGCCCACCGGCATGGTGCCGACCTGCACCTTTTCATCCTTCACCACCGGAAACGGCTGCTGTTGCCGCGTGTCCCAGATGTTGGCCATGGCCTTGCCCTGCGGCAGCAGTTCCTCGCCCCAGGCATAGGTGGCTTGCTCCAGCCCGCCGCGCGCGGCCATTTCCCATTCGGACTCCGTGGGCAGGCGCTTGCCGGCCCATTTGGCATAGGCCGTCGCGTCCTGGTACGACACCTGCACCACGGGATGGTCGTCCTTGCCCGCGATGGAACTGCCCGGCCCTTGCGGATGGCGCCAGTTCGCGCCGGGCACATAGCGCCACCAGCGCGAATAGTCGCGCAAGGACACTTCGCTCTCGGTGCCCACGAACACCATGGCGCCGGGCACCAGCAGGCTTTCATCGGGGCGCGGCGTGCCGGGCGGCAACTGGACCTGCAAGTCCTCCCACCGCGGTTTCTGCTCGGCGGTCGTGACGTAGCCCGTGGCGTCGACGAAGCGGCGGAACTGCGCATTGGTCACGTCGTTCACGTCCATCCAGAAGCCGCTGACGGACACCTTGTGCGCCGGCATCTCATTGGGCTGGGCCAGCTTGTGGCTGCTGCCCATCAGGAACTCGCGTCCCGGCACCCAGGCCATGCCGCTTGGGCCGCTCTTGCCGTCGCCCAGCACCACCTTCACCGCGTCGGGCGGGCCGTCCTTGCCCATCACCACGTAAGCGGTGCTTGCGCCCGCGCCCAGCACCACGCCGGCCAGCAGCAGTGCGCCGGCGTAGCGTGTTTTACCTTGTGTTTGCTTTGCCATTTCAATCACCTGAAAGCTGATGGTTCAGGGGCGGCCGTGCCGCGCCCGGGGCTGGCAGCCCCTGGAAATCGTGCTGACGATCAGAACACCAGCGTCGCGGTCGCCATGACCGTGTCGTTGCTGTCCAGACGCTTCGTGCTGCTGATCGTGGGTACCCAGCGCAGGCTCAGGGACAAGGAGCGCTTGTCCGCAAGTTTCCTGTCATAGGTCACGATCGGGCCCAGCGCCCAGTCGCGTCCCTTGAAGCCGTTGAGCCGGTCGGCGGTCGGACCGGAGTCGCTGCCCAGCTGCTGGATGGTGCCCAGAATCAGGCCCGCGCTCAGGCCGTTGCTGAAGATCTTGCGGCCCATCACATCCATGCTGAACAACGGCGCGTTGCGATAGTCCGTGGCGTTGTTGCGGGTATAGAACTGGACCCCGGCCACGGTGTCCAGCTGAAAGCCGGACTCCGGAAATATCTTGGTGTAGGCCACCTGCGGAATGAAGGTCCAGTTGTTCAGGCTGGGGTTGGCCATGTCGTCGGCGTTGTACTTGCCGGTGGGCGCCCAGATGTTCAGGCTGAGCGCCATGTGCGAGGTCTCGGAAAAATGGTAGCCCGCGATGATGGGCGAGAAGTAAATGTCGAACAGGTTGGAGGCCGTATCGCTTTGCTCCACGTTGCGCCCGCCCGGCCCGGTCACGGTGGAATTCACCTTGTTCCAGACATAAGGCAAGGTGAAGCTGGAGGCGAAATTCCAGCGCCCCGGTCCGGTGTCCCAGGTCTTGAGCACGGTGGCCAGCGTGAACGCCACTTTCGCGTCCAGGCCCAGCGAGGTACGGCCCCCTACCGGTACTTCCCGGCTGCCGCCCACGGTGCCGTCCAGGTAGATCTGCGACAGGTTCACGGCCCAGATGGGCTCTGGAGAAACGATGCCCGCGTTGGGCTGCACGTTGGTGCCCGTGATCTGACGCCCCAGCGCGCCTTCGGTCGCCCATGCGGAGGCCGGCACGGCCAGCCCGGCCAGAACTGCCAACCACCCTGCAACTGCCGCGATCGCGCTCTGCATCCCTACACACTCCGCAAGATCAGGAAAACGCTGACAGGATCAATTCCCGAAAGTGATGTTCAAACCGGCGAACAAGGTGAACTGGGGCAGCCCCTCTCCCTTGTGCGCAACGGTCCATTGCGGCTCCGCGAACACGTTGAAGATGTTCTTCCCGACACGCCACGCCTTGCCCGCGCCCAGCCCGACGGGGATGTAGTAGTCGCTTTTCTGCAGGTCGAAGGTCCAGGTCGCCGTGGACCTCAGGTACCAGCCCTGCGGCAGATTGCGTATCAGGAAAGGCTGGAAGGTGGCGGTGTGGACCGTGTCGCGCGTGTTCTGGCCGGCAAAGGAATGCTGCCATTGCACCAGCGCGCCCAGCAGCCCCTCCTTGCTGGCGTGCACCGCCACGCCGGCCAGGCCGGCGGACCATTTGCCCGCGCCCAGTTCGCTGCTGGTTGCGCTGGGCACGGTCAGCATCGGCCCCACGCCCAGGTCCAGCGCGCCCTGCTGCAACAGGAAAATGTCGAACACGTTGAGATCGCCGAGGCCCGAGTTGTAGCTGCCGTCGGCCTGCGGCCGGGTACTGACGGGCGCGGTGATGCGGAAAATCTGCGGCACGCCGATCAAATCGCCAGGCGCGACGGGGATGGTCGGCCGGACCAGGAAATCATTGGTGTGGGCGTTGCTGCCGAACAACTTCGGCGTGTAGTAATTCTGGAAATTCAGCGACGCCGCCAGGTTGAGCGGGTTGTTGCTTTTGTTGGCGTCATCCGCCGATTGGGACTGGGCATGCGCGGGCTGCGCAAAGCTTAGCGGCGCAGCCATCATCAGCCACGCCGCGATCCGTTTGCCACTGATTTCCTCGAATGCAGACTGCGTACTGCCCATGCGATGTACCCCAGTAAGAGATAACAAAATGCAAAGACGCGCCGTACGGAAATGCAGATTCCGGCAAACCATGCCGAGATCGAAAATCGTGAAATCTGTCGCAATCTTCGCACAGAGTTTTACTTTCACCAATACTATCCATAGGCCCTACCCCCCTTGCTGTCGGGGTGCAAAAAGATTAACGCGTGAGATTCCGGCGTGAATCGCGGTCAGGGGCAAGTCCAAAAAAAATGGGGATGCCCCAAGGCATCCCCGTCGCGTCACAAAGTCAGGCCTGCGTCAGCCGGCCTGCGGCGCTTCCTGCCTGATCGGACTGGCATGCACCTGATCGATGCGCAGCCCATCGCGCCGGGTAACCTCGAAGCGCCAGTCGCGCCACGCGATCGCGTCGCCGGCCTCGGGAATCCGGCCGCTCGCGCGCAACAGGCAGCCTGCCAGGGTGGCGTCCGGATACTCATCGGCCAGGTCCGGCGCCTCCAGCAGGCGTGCCGCTTCCGCGACCGCCAGGCGGCCTTCCAGCAACCAGGAACCGTCGGCCAGTTGCAAGGCTTCGGGCTGGTCTTCCTGGTGTTCCGGAAGATCGCCGGCGACGGCGGTCAGCACGTCCATGGGAGTGATCAGACCCTCGCACACGCCGTGTTCGTCGACCACGATCAGCATGTGGTCGCGCGAGGCGCGCAGCTCGTCCAGGACCTTGAGCACCGGCGTGGTTTCCATCACATAGCGCGGCTCGCGCGCCAGCTCCACCAGGTCGATCGGGCCCGGGTTCTGCAACAGCGGCAGCACATCCTTGAAGTGCAGCACGCCCAGCACATTGGACGGATCGCCCGCGCACAACGGCAGGCGCGAATGGCCGCTGCCGAACTTGCGCACGATGCTCTCCGGCGTATCCGCCACGTCCAGCCAGATCATGTCGCCGCGCGCCACCATGATGGAGCGCACGTCCCGACCGCCGATGGACAGCACGCGTTCGATCATGGTGCTTTCCTCGGGCGCGAATGCCGGTTCGCCGTCCGCGCCGTCGACCAGCGCGGCCACCTCGTCGGCCTGGCCGGCGGCCTGCCCCGTGCGGCCGGCGCGCAGCAGGCGCAGCACGGCCTGCGCCGTGCGCTGGCGGCGGCCCAGGGCGTGCGTGCCCTTGACGCGATTGCGGCGCGCCAGCTGGTTGCACAGCTCGATCAGGATCGAGAAGCCGATGGCGGCGTACAGATAACCCTTGGGCACATGGAAGCCCAAGCCTTCGGCCACCAGGCTGAAGCCGATCATCAGCAACAGGCCCAGGCACAGGATCACCACCGTCGGGTGGCGGCCCACGAAGGCCATCAGCGGGCGGCTGGCCAACATCATCACGGCCATGGCCACGATCACCGCGATCATCATGATGCTGAGGTCCTGCACCATGCCCACGGCGGTAATCACCGAGTCCAGCGAGAACACCGCGTCCAGCACCACAATCTGCAGGATCACCTGCCAGAACACGGCATGCTGCGGCTTTTGGCCCTGGTCGTGGCCGACGCTGCCTTCCACGCGCTCATGCAGTTCCATGGTGCCCTTGAAGAGCAGGAACAGGCCGCCCAGGATCAGGATCAGGTCGCGTCCCGAGATCTCGGCGCCCAGCAGCGTGAACATGGGTTCGGTCAGCGTGACCACCCAAGCGATACTCGCCAGGAGGCCCAGGCGCATGACCATCGCCAGCGTCAGGCCGATCAGGCGCGCGCGATTGCGCTGCTCCGGCGGCAGCTTGTCGGCCAGGATGGCGATGAACACCAGGTTGTCGATACCCAGCACAATTTCAAGCACGACCAGGGTCGCCAGGCCGAGCCAGGCGGTGGGGTCGGACATCCAATCGAAAATCATCGAGATTCCATGCAAATCGGGACCGGACGCCACGCGGCGCCGGACGGGATCAAGGGAGATGCGCCGCGAACGCGGGCATGAGACTCAGCACGGGCGCGAACGGCCCCACGGGCGGCCGGCGGAGCGCGGCCACCCAGGCGCGGCGTGGCCGCGGCGGCGAGTGTGGAATCGGCTTGCGGGCTGCGTGCCCTGGCCGTGGCAGGAAGATGGGGCATCGGGCGCCGGCTTGCTTGCGGCGCCCTGCTAGGGGGTGGGTCTTCAGTCATAGGTGGCGGACGGCTCAGGCTGCCGGGGCAGCAAACGGATAGAGCGCCCGCCTTGCTCTCTTTCTTACGGGAAACTGAATACTACCTGAATCCAGTTTCCGACGCATCCGGACGGGCGCGCAGGCCATGGTTACGGGCTCGCATCTTTGCAGGATATTTACTGGTGTTTACCCTAGGCCGGCGATATACTGCCGGCACCCTCAACTTACCAGAGATCAATGTGGACAACGACGGATGTAGTCGAAACACGACTGCAAGCGCCGCTTGACGCAGGATCCGCGGCCATAGTCCGCGCCGGTCCTGCATAAAGCCAGGACCCGGCTCTCAGGCCCGATATTACGGGGCCGCCAGCCCTCTCCCCTATTGCTTGCCGACGCGATGCGTTGCGCCTTGTTGCGCGCGCCCGCGTCCGGCCAGGCGGCGCATGCATGTGGATCTTCCACCGTACTCCCCCGCTAAGGAGACGATCATGCGCATCAAGCAATTCCTGCCCTTCCTGGACCGCAGCGGCGCGGCGCGCGCCGCACAACTGGCCGTGGCCGCGCCCAAGGCGGCCGCACCTAAGGCGGCCCCACCTAAGCCGGCCGCGCCCACCTACCAATTCACCATCGTAAGCGTGGCTGACACGCTCAACGCGCTGCGCAAGCAGCTGTACTACGAACTGCGCGACCTGGACCTGCGCGTGCTGGCGGTGCGCATATCGCGCGCCGAATCGGATCAGCTCGCGTCCACCGTCGTCACGTTGCATTGCCCGCCGCACCTGCGCAATCTGCTGGGCGCGGTGGCGCTGCGGTTGGGCCAGAGCCCGGACGTGCGCCGGGTGCACTGGGAATGCGAGTCCGGCGCGGCCATCGCCGTGCTGCCTGCCTGACCGGGGCGCGGCCAGGAGGCTGTCATGAAAGATCCGTACAAAACCCTGATGATTGCGCGCGTCATCCTGCTGGCGCTGATCTGGCTGGCGGGACTGCTGCTGGTCCTGGCCTCGGTCTGGCGCCTGCCCTGAACGGCCCGCGCGCCCATTCATAACATGCTGAAAAATCGAGAAGAAGATGAAGAACTTCGAAAACATCCAACTCATTACGCTGGCCAATACCCTGGTCAGCCTGCTGACCGCGTTCGTGCTGGGCTCCGTGGTCGGCTTTGAACGCC
>JALDYL010000415.1:0-2845 GCA_032153965.1 Achromobacter sp.
AGAACCTGCAGTTCTTCGGCCGCCTGTTCGGCCATGACGAAGCCGAGCGCCGCCGCCGCATCGACAGCCTGACCCGCAGCACCGGCATGTCGGCCTTCCTGTCGCGCCCGGCCGGCAAGCTGTCCGGCGGCATGAAGCAGAAGCTGGGGCTGTGCTGCGCCCTGATCCACGATCCCGACCTGCTGATCCTGGACGAACCCACCACCGGCGTGGATCCGCTGGCGCGCGCGCAGTTCTGGGACCTGATCAACCAGATCCGCCGCGAACGCAGCGGCATGAGCGTGATCGTGGCCACGGCCTACATGGACGAGGCGCAACGCTTCGACTGGCTGATCGCCATGGACGAGGGCCGGGTGCTGGCCACTGGCACGCCCACCGAACTGGAACAGCGCACCGGCGCGGATTCGCTGGAGGCCGCCTTCATCGCCCTGCTGCCGGAAGAAAAGAAGCGCGGCCACAAGCCGGTGGAGATCGTGCCGCTGGCCATCGACGAGGACGCCGAGATCGCCATCGAAGCGCGCGACCTGACCATGCGCTTCGGCGATTTCGTCGCGGTGGACCACGTCAACTTCCGCATCCGCAAGGGCGAGATCTTCGGCTTCCTGGGCTCCAACGGCTGCGGCAAGTCCACCACCATGAAGATGCTGACGGGCCTGCTGCCCGCCAGCGAGGGGCAGGCCTGGCTGTTCGGCGCCGAGGTCGATCCCCGCAACATCGATACGCGCCGCCGCGTGGGCTACATGTCGCAGGCGTTCTCGCTGTATGGCGAGCTGACCGTGATGCAGAACCTGGTGCTGCATGCGCGCCTGTTCCACGTGCCGGAATCCGAGATTCCGGCGCGCGTGGACGAGATGACGCAGCGCTTCGACCTGGGCGAAGTGCTGGACACCCTGCCCGAGAACCTGCCCATGGGCGTGCGCCAGCGGCTGTCGCTGGCGGTAGCCATGGTGCACAAGCCCGAGCTGCTGATCCTGGACGAACCGACCTCGGGCGTGGACCCCGTCGCGCGCGACAATTTCTGGCGGCTGCTGATCGCGCTGGCGCGCCACGACCAGGTCACCATCTTCATTTCCACCCACTTCATGAACGAGGCGCAGCGCTGCGACCGCATGTCGCTGATGCATGCGGGCAAGGTGCTGGTGAGCGCATCGCCGGACGAGATCACGCGCATGCGCGGGGCGCAGACGCTGGAGGAAGCGTTCATCGCCTATCTGATCGACGCGGGCGCCGGCACCAAGCCGGAAGACGCCGCCGGGCAAGCCGCTCCCGCCGTGGAGCCCACCCCCGCCGAGACGCCGGAACACCGCGGCTTCAGCCTGCAGCGCATGCTGAGCTACATGTGGCGAGAATCGCTGGAGCTGCGCCGCGATCCGGTGCGCGCCACGCTGGCCCTGGCCGGGTCGCTCCTGCTGATGTTCGTGATGGGCTTTGGCATCAGCATGGACGTGGAGGACCTGCGCTATGCGGTCATGGACCGCGACCAGACCGGCCTGAGCCACAACTACAGCCTGAACCTGGCGGGCTCGCGCTACTTCATTGAACATCCGCCCATTGCCAGCTACGAGGAGATGGACGCACGCATGCGCAGCGGCGAACTGTCGCTGGCCATCGAGATCCCGCAAGGCTTCGCGCGCGACGCGGAGCGCGGCAACGGCGCGCAGATCGGCGTCTGGATAGACGGCGCCATGCCGCAGCGCGCCGAGACCATCCGCGGCTACGTCCTGGGCATGCACCAGGGCTGGCTGATGCAGCAGGCACGCGAGCGCCTGGGCGCGGACGCAACCCTGCCGGTCAGCGTGGAAACGCGCTTTCGCTACAACCCGGACGTGCGCAGCCTGCCCGCCATGGTGCCCGCCGTGATTCCGCTGCTGCTCTTGATGATGCCGGCGATGCTGACGGCGCTGGCGGTGGTGCGTGAAAAGGAGCTGGGTTCCATCATCAATCTGTACGTCACGCCCGTGACGCGGCTGGAATTCCTGCTGGGCAAGCAGGCGCCCTATGTGGCGCTGGCCATGCTGAATTTCCTGCTGATGACGCTGCTGGCCGTGACGCTTTTCGGCGTGCCCATCACCGGCAGCTTCCTCACGCTGCTGGTGGCTGCGCTGATCTACAACGTGGTGGCGACCGCCATCGGCCTGCTTGCATCCACCTTCACGCGCAGCCAGATCGCGGCGCTGTTCTTCACCATGATAGGCACGCTGGTGCCCGCGGTGCAGTTCGCCGGCCTGCTCAACCCCGTATCGTCGCTGGAAGGCGCCGGCCGCCTGATCGGGCAGATCTACCCCGCCACGCACATGCTGACCATCAGCCGCGGCGTGTTCAGCAAGGCGCTGGACTTCTCCAACCTGCAAGCTTCGTTCTGGCCGCTGCTGATCGCCATTCCCGTCATCCTGGGCGCCTCGGCGCTGCTGCTGAAGAAACAGGAGACCTGAGATGCGGCACCTGGCCAATATCTACCGCCTGGGCGTCAAGGAGCTGTGGAGCCTGGCGCGCGACCCGATGATGCTGATCCTGATCCTCGTGTCGTTCACGCTGATGATCTACACGGCCGCCACGGCCGTGCCGGAAACGCTGCACAACGCCCCCATCGCCGTGGTCGACGAGGACGTTTCGCCGCTGTCCGCGCGCATCACGTCGGCCTTCTATCCGCCGCATTTCACACCGCCGGAAGTGACGACTTCGGCCGAGGCCGATGCCGGCATGGATGCGGGGCGCTACACCTTCTCGGTCAATATCCCGCCCAACTTCCAGCGCGACGTGCTGGCCGGCCGGCCCGCCGAAATCCAGCTCAACGTGGACGCGACCCGCATGAGCCAGGCGTTCACGGGCAGCAGCTACATCCAGC
>JALDYL010000013.1:0-53785 GCA_032153965.1 Achromobacter sp.
GGAGCCAGGCGGACATCGTGGCCTTCCTGAAGTCCGGCCGCAACGGCCATTCCGCGGCTTTCGGCGGCATGGCGCAAGTGGTGGGCGACAGCACCCAGCATCTGTCCGATGCCGACCTGAACGCCATCGCGGCCTATCTGAAGAGCCTGCCGCCGGTGAACAAGGACGCCACCAAGCCGCTGGCCTACAACGAGTCCGTGGCGCAGGCGCTGCGCACAGGGCACGACAAGGGCGACGGCGCCATGGCTTTCCTCAACAACTGCGCGGCCTGCCACCGCAGCACGGGCAAGGGCTATGCGGAAACCTTCCCGCAACTGGCGCTCAGCTCGACGGTGAACTCGGCGGACCCCGCGTCCCTGATCCACATCGTGCTCAAGGGCGCGCAGATGCCGGCCACCGCGGCGGCGCCGACCGCCTACGCGATGCCGGGTTTCGACTGGCGCATGACCGACAAGGAGGTCGCCGACGTGGTGACATTCGTGCGGTCCAGCTGGGGCAACCAGGGGGCGGCCGTCACCGCCGCCGATGTGGCCAAGGTGCGCAAGGACGTGGGGGCGGCGCCGCAGCCGGCGCGTTGACGCCTAATCGTGATCGCGGCGCGGGCAGGCCCATGTGGCTGCCCGCGCCGCGTTTTTCATGGGCGGTTTGACAAGCCCCGATGCCGGGCGCAAGCTACGCCACATGCATCGCCCCGCAACGTCCTTCGCGCTGATTATTACCACCATCAGGTCCATGGTGGGTTAGCGCGCGTCGGTACATCGCCACACAAACCCGCCAGAGGCGGGTTTTTTGTTGGCCCGCCTCCTGCCCGCAGTTTCTTCCAGGAGAGCACTTCATGATGTCCACTGAACCTTCCACCACGGCCACGCCCATGCTGCACTTTCTGTGCGGCAAGATCGGCGCCGGCAAATCCACGCTGGCGCAGGCGCTGGCTGAACAGCCCGGCACCATCCTGCTCAGCGAGGACAGCTGGCTGGCGGCGCTGTACCCCGGAGAGATCGTGGACCTGGCGGACTACGCCCGCTGCGCCCGCTGCGCCAGCCGCCTGCGCAATGCCATGGGCAGCCACGTGGCGGCGCTGGTCAGGTCGGGCTTGTCGGTGGTGCTGGACTTCCCGGCCAACACGCGGCGCAGCCGGGAATGGCTGCGGCAGGTGGCGCAGGAGGCCGGCTGCGCCCATCAGCTGCATTACCTGGATCTGCCCGACGCAGTCTGCAAGGCCAGGCTGCGCGCGCGCAACGCCTCGGGCACACACGCTTACACCACCACGGACGAACAGTACGACGCGATCACGGCGTACTTCGTCGAGCCGGACGACGACGAAGGATTCAATCTGGTGCGCCACGGGCAAAGCTGAGCGGAGGACGCGGCCCGGTCGCGCCTGCTATGATTGCTGGATAAATATCCAGTTCTTCCGGCCCGGCCGATGTTTCCCGCCTACCGCTACTACTATCTGCACAACTTCCAGCGCGCGCTGACCTGGGTGGGCGAGCGCTACGCCGACCTGCTGGACGATGCCGAGCGCCGTTTCATGGCGGAGTTCCCGGCCTTGCCGCAGGCCTCGCAGGCGCTGATGGTGCGCATGCTGATGCGGCGCGGCCCGTGGTTCCGGGCCAGCCGGCTGATCTACGAGGAAATCGGCCAAGCCGACGCCGCTGCCGCGCCGCTGCTGGCGCTGGGCTGGCTGGACGCGCAAGCGCCGATGACGCTGGACGAGCTGTTCGGCCTGCACACCAAGCCGGAGCTGAACCGCATGTTTGCGCATGTGGCGGTCAAGTCCGCTGCGCGCAAGGGCGATCTGCTGGAGGCCGCAAGCGCGGCGGGCGCGGATGCGCGGCCTTATGCGGACTGGAATCCCGTGGCGCACGAGCCGGTCTGGCGCGTCACGGTATCGGACATCTGCGAGCGTTTCCGCCTGATGTTCTTCGGCAATCTGCATCAGGACTGGTCGGAGTTCGTGCTGGCCGACCTGGGCGTGTTCCAGTACGAGGCCGTGCCGTTCGACGCCTCGTCGCGCGCCTTCCAGACGCGCGAAGACGTGGATTGCTATCTGGCGCTGCACGCCTGCCGCGTGGCGCTGGACGAGGGAGGCGACGCCGATGCCCTGATGCAGGCCGTGCAGGCCTGCGCCAGCGGCAATCCCTGGCTGGAAAAACGCCGCGCCAAGGTCCTGCTGCGCATCGGGCAAGCTTGCGAACGGACCCAGGACTGGGCTACCGCGCAACGCGTGTACCAGGCTTGCGCGTATCCCGGCGCGCGCCACCGCCGCATCCGCGTCTATGAGCGCATGGCGCGGCACGGCGACGCGCTGGCCCTGGCGCTGCAGGCGCAGGCCCAGCCCGAAAGCGAAGAGGAAAGCCAGCGCCTGGCGCGCATGCTGCCGCGCCTGTACCGCGGCGCGGGGCAGGGCGCGCCGGCGCGCGAGCCGGCGCCCGCCTTGCTGCGCACCGATCTGACGCTGGCGCGCCCGGCAGAGCCCGCCTCGGTGGAGTTCGTCACGCGCGACCATCTGCACCGGGACGACGCGCCTGTGCATTACGTCGAAAATGCGCTGATCAATTCGCTGTTCGGGCTGCTGTGCTGGCCCGCGGTGTTCGCGCCCTTGCCGGGCGCATTCTTCCATCCGTTCCAACGCGGCCCGGCGGATCTGGACGCGCCGGATTTTCATCAGCGCCGCGCGGCGCTGTTCGCCCATTGCCTGGCGCAGCTGAACACGCCGGGCTACCGCGATCTGATCCTGCAACGCTACGCCGAAAAATCCGGCCTGCAGTCGCCCTTCGTGTTCTGGGGCGCGCTGTCCGAGGACCTGCTGACGCAGGCGCTGGACTGCCTGCCCGCCGCCCATCTGAAGCTGTACTTCGAACGCCTGCTGCGCGACGTCAAGACCAACCGCTCCGGCCTGCCGGACCTGATCCGCTTCTGGCCAGCGGAGCGCCGCTATGAGCTGATCGAGGTCAAGGGGCCGGGCGACAAGCTGCAGGACAACCAGATCCGCTGGCTGCAGTATTGCGTGTCGCATGGCATGCCGGTGCGGGTGTGCCACGTCAGCTGGCGCGAGGACGACGCATGAGCTACGCCGTGGCGGTGCGCGCCCTGTGCGAATTCACGGCGCGGGCAGGGGACCTGGACCTGCGCTTCACGCCCGCGCCCTCGGGCCTGGAGGGCATGGCGGGCCACGCGGCCGTGACGGGCCGCCGGGGTCCGGATTACGAGACCGAGGTGGCGCTGTCCGGCCAGCATGAAAACCTGCTGGTGCGCGGCCGCGCCGACGGCTACGACCCCGTGGCCAATCAGCTCGAAGAGATCAAGACCTACCGCGGGCAGCTCGAAAGTGTGCGCGACAACCACCGCGCCGTGCATTGGGCGCAGGCCAAGGTGTACGGGCATCTGCTGTGCCAGGCGCGCGGACTCGCAAGCCTGCGCGTGGCGCTGGTGTACTACAACGTCGTCACCGAGGAAGAAGCGGTGCTGGTGGAAACGCACGAGGCCGCCGCGCTGGAGGCGTTCTTCCGCGAACAGTGCGGGCGTTTCCTGGCCTGGGCGGCGACCGAGCTTGCGCACCGCCAGTCGCGCGATGCGGCATTGGAGACGCTGAAGTTTCCGCACGGCGAGTTCCGCGCCGGGCAACGCGATCTTGCCGTGGCCGCCTACCGCACGGCGCGCGATGGCGGCTGCCTGATGGCGCAGGCGCCCACCGGCATAGGCAAGACGCTGGGCACGATTTTCCCGCTGCTCAAGGCCAGCCCGGGCGCGGGCCTGGACAAGATATTCTTCCTGGCGGCCAAGAGCCCGGGCCGCGGCCTGGCGCAGCAGGCGCTGGACACGGTCAACGCGCAGCCGGCCGCGCCCGGCTTGCGGGTGCTGGACCTGCAGGCGCGCGACAAGACCTGCGTGCATCCGGACCTGGCCTGCCATGGCGAATCCTGCCCGCTGGCCCAGGGCTTCTACGACCGCTTGCCGCAGGCGCGCGAGGCCGCGCTGGCGCACGCGCGCCTGGATGCCGCTACGGTGGCGGCGGCCGCGCGCGAGCACCAGGTCTGCCCGTACTACCTGTCGCAGGAGCTGATCCGCTGGAGCGACGTGGTGGTGGGGGACTACAACTACTACTACGACGCCACGGCGATGCTGTACGCCATGACGCAGGCCTACCAATGGAAGGTGGCGGTGCTGGTGGACGAGGCCCACAACCTGGTCGACCGCGCGCGCCGCATGTACACGGGCGAACTCGACCAGGCCTCGCTGGCGGCGGCGCGCTACGCCGCGCCCAAGACGCTGAAGAAGTCCCTGGACGGTTTGCAGCGCTCATGGAATGCGCTCAACAAGAAGCAGGCGGAGCGCTACCAAGCCTATGATGAGGTCGCGGCCGGCGTGCTGGCCGCGGTGCAGAAGGCGGTGGGCGCGATCATGGAACACATGACCGAGACCCCGCTGCCGCAGGACGATCCCGTGCTGGGGTTTTACTTCGAGGCTCTGCAATTCATGCGGCTGGCCGAGCAGTTCGGTACGCACGCGCTGTTCGACGTGACGCTGTCGGACGCCAGCGCGGCCGGCGCCAAGACGCCGCCGTCGGTGCTGTGCGTGCGCAACGTCATTCCTGCGCCGTATTTGGCGGGACGCTATGCGGCCGCGCATGCCACGGTGCTGTTCTCGGGCACGCTGAGCCCGCAGCAGTTCTACCGCGACACGCTGGGCCTGCCCGCGGCCACGCCCTGGCTGGACGTGGCCGCGCCGTTCCAGGCGGAACAGCTGGCGGTGCGGGTGGTGGGCAACGTGTCCACGCGCTATCGCGACCGCGAGCGTTCGCTGCAACCCATCGTCGACCTGATCGCGCGGCAGTACGCCGAGCGGCCGGGGAACTACCTGGGCTTTCTCAGCAGCTTCGACTATCTGCGCCAGGTCTCGGACCTGCTGCGCGAGCGCCATCCCTCGGTGCCGATCTGGCTGCAGACGCCCGGCATGGATGAGGCCGGCCGGGCCGCCTTCCTGGCGCGCTTCACCGAAACCGGGCAGGGCGTGGGCTTCGCGGTGCTGGGCGGCGCCTTCTCGGAAGGCGTGGATCTGCCCGGCAGGCGGCTGATCGGCGCGTTCATCGCGACGCTGGGGCTGCCGCAAGTGAATCCCGTGAACGAGAACATGAAGCGCGCCATGGACCTGCGCTACGGGGTCGAGAACGGCTACGACTACACCTACCTGTACCCCGGCATGCAGAAGGTGGTGCAGGCGGCGGGCCGCGTCATCCGCACCGAGCACGACGTGGGCACGGTGCACCTGATCGACGACCGCTACCGCCGCGCCAAGGTGCGCGGCCTGTTGCCCGGCTGGTGGCGGGTGGACTGATCAGTCCGGGCGCAGTTCGGTCAGCGGCTGGCTGGGATCGCGGCTGAGCTGATAGCCGTACCAGAGGCTGCGCGCCATGCGCTTGGCCATTTCCTGGGCGGCGTCGGCCAGGGTGCGGTTGGGCAGGGCCGCGGTGGTCTCCTGCCACAGCGCCAGCCAGCGTTCGAACAGTTCCGCGCTGAGATGCGGCATGGCGGCGTGCTTGGGCATGGGCATGCCGGTGAAGCGGCGGGTGCCCAGCAGCACGGCGGACCAGAAATCCGTCAAGGTCGCCAGATGCTCGTCCCAGTCGTGCACTTGGCTATTGAAGACCGGGCCCAGCTGCGCGTCGGCGCGCGCCTTGCCATAGAACGTGTGTACCAGATCGCGGATTTCGGCTTCCGTGCAGATGTCGGGGGTCGGCAACAGGGTCTCCTGGCAGGCGGGCGCCGTGGGCTCGAAGGTGAAGAGTGGGGAGCCGCAAATGTTAGGGCGAGGCCGGGCCGCGGTGTCTTGATCTGGCGCAAATGATTGCGCCTGCCTCGCGTATCATCCGGCCTTCGCTTTTCTGACTCCAGATGCACCGATGACCCGATCCCGTTTCTTGGCCGCTTGCGGCCTGCTTTGCGCCCTGGCGTCCAATCCCGCTCTCGCCCGCGAACGCGACTTGCCCTACACGGACGCGGACATGTGGACCAAGAAAAAGGCGGGCGACCTGATCACCCTATGCAGGAAGGAAACGCCTGTGATCCTCAAGCAGATGGCCGCCGAGGACAAGACTTCGCCGTTGTACCAGGCGACCGATCTGGACATTCCCGACGTCTACGACGTGATGCAGGATGTCGGGCCGCTGGCGTGGATGATCAGCACCGACTATACCTTCACGGATGCCAGCGGCAGGAAACGCGAGTTTGTCGCGTCCTGCCTGTTCGACAGGAAAGGAAAATCGGGCTTCGATACGGTGTCCAACGAGCCCTCTTGATCCGCGGGCGTAGTATTGTCTGCCTGCGAGGCCGGCGTCCGGCCAGCGCCGCCCAACACATGACAAGGCGCCCGGTTTCGAGGTGCGCCACATAGGAGACAAGCATGTCCATCGCCGCCCCGTTGAACGACATCGTGGCCATGCCCGCCCACGCGCTGTCCGAGGCGATCCGGCGGCGCCAGGTGTCCTGCCGCGAGGTCATGGCGGCCTATCTGGCGCACATCGACCGGGTCAACCCCAAGCTCAACGCCATCGTCGCGCGGCGCGACGGCGACGAACTGCTGCGCGAGGCCGACGAGCGCGACGCCCAACTGGCCGCGGGCCAGTGGCTGGGCTGGCTGCACGGCATGCCGCAGGCGCCCAAGGACCTGACCGCGGTGCGCGGCATGGTTACTTCCATGGGCTCGCTGGTCTACAAGGATCAAGTGACGGCGCACGACTCCATCATCATCGAGCGCATGCGCGCGTCCGGCGCCATCTTCATCGGCCGCAGCAACGTTCCGGAGTTCGGCCTGGGCTCCCACACCTACAACCAGGTGTATGGCGCTACCGGCAACCCCTACGATCCGTCCCGGACCGCGGGCGGCAGCAGCGGCGGGGCGGCGGCCGCACTGGCGGCGCGCATGCTGCCGGTGGCGGACGGCAGCGATTTCGGCGGCTCGCTGCGCAATCCGGCGGCGTTCTGCAATGTCTACGGCATGCGCCCGTCCGCCGGCCGCGTGCCTTACGGGCCGTCGACCGAGGTGTTCCTCAAACAGCTGGCCTATGAAGGGCCGATGGGCCGTTCGCCGCGCGACGTGGCCATGCTGCTGTCGGTGATGGCCGGCCCGGACAAGCGCGCGCCGCTCTCCCTGACCGGCGACCCCGCCCAGTTCGCCCAGCCGCTGGACGCCGACCTGCGCGGCAAGCGCGTGGGCTGGCTGGGCGACTGGAACGGCTACCTGCCGATGGAGGCGGGCATCCTGGAACTCTGCGAGCAGGCCTTGGCCGACCTGGCGCAGACGGGCTGCGAGGCCGTCGACTACCAGGTGCCATTCGCCGGCGAACGCCTCTGGCGGATCTGGCTGGCCCACCGCCATCTGATGGTGGGCGGCCAGCTTCATCCCCTGGTCCACAATCCCGAAACCCGCAAGCTGGTGAAGCCGGCCGTGGTCTGGGAAGTCGAGGGCCTGGAAGGCATGACGGCGCGGCAGGTCTACCAGGCCACCGAAGAGCGCAGCGCCTGGTACCAGACCGTGCAGCGCATGTTCGAGGACGTGGACTATCTGGCGGTGCCGTCGGCCCAGGTGTTCCCGTTCGACGGGGACCTGGACTGGCCCAAGGAGATCGCCGGGCGTCCCATGGACACCTACCACCGCTGGATGGAAACCGTCACGCCCTGGACGCTGGCGGGCTGCCCGGTGATCAGCGTGCCCGTGGGATTCAACGAAGCCGGCCTGCCCATGGGCATGCAGCTTATCGGACCGCCGCAGGCCGACCTGGCCGTGCTGCAGCTGGCGCACGCCTACGGGCAGGCGCAAGACTGGGTGGAATCCCGGCCGCCCGCGGCGCTTTGGGGGGCCGCCGCCTGAAAACGGATCCGGTACGCATTGTTGCGGGAAAAGACAAGCCCTTGTAAGAGGGCTTTGCTTTTTTCCGACGCAAACTGCCATATTTCCCGCAAATTCCGCGTTTTCCGTGGCTGCGGGCGTTTGCCTTTGCAATAATTGTCAACCAACTCACAACATCCCGTAATAAATGGACAGCCTTGTGTCCCCGGTTCTGTTCCAGAATATTTCGGTCCAATCGACGAGTTGATTTTGCATAGAGGTTTCCCGGCATGAAGAATCTGACACTACGCCAGCGCATCCTGGCCAGCTTCCTGGCGATCCTGGCCATCATGGCGTTGATGGTGGTGATGGATTACCGGCGCCTGCTGGTCATCGAGTCGGAGGTCGAGCTGATCAACAACGATGCCGTGCCTGGCATCTACTACAGCACCTCGATCCGCGCCTCCTGGTTCGCCGGTTTCGTGGTGGTGCAGGACGCCTTCAACATGGATACGGACCAGGAGCGCAGCCGCATCCTGGCGGGATTGCCCGAAACCGACAAGCTGCTGGCGGACCATACCGAACAATACCGGCGCACCATCGCCCGCGAAGACGACCGCCGGATGTTCGATGAGTTCGAAAAGGAGCTGCAGGAGTACAAGCGCATCCGCGCCAATATTCTTGCGCCCGCCACGCTGGCGGATCCGGCGCGGGCGCAGGCGCTGATCAAGGCGGAATTGCGGCCGGCGTTCTACAAGGGCCGCGACATCCTGGCCAGGATGGTGCTGGAAAACAAGAAGCAGGCCGACGAAGCGGCCGTCGCCATCAAGCAATCGGTGAACACCGCCGAGGCGCGCATGTTGCTGTCGCTGGGCCTGGCGATCGTGGCCGCCATCATCTGCGGCATCCTGCTGATGCGCGCCATCGCCAACCCCATGCGCGCCATCGTCAAGACGCTGGAGGCCACCGGCGGCGGCGACCTTACGCGGCGCCTGACCTTGGCGCGCAAGGACGAGTTCAACGCCATCGAAACCGGGTTCAACGGCATGGTGGACGAACTGACCGGGCTGGTCGGCAAGACGCAGCGCTCGGCGGTGCAGGTGGCGACTTCCGTGACCGAGATCGCGGCCACCTCCAAGCAACAGCAGGCGACGGCGTCCGAAGTCGCCGCGACCACGACCGAGATCGGCGTGACTTCGCGCGAAATTTCGGCCACCTCGCGCGAGCTGGTTCGCACCATGGCCGAAGTCTCCGGCGCGGCCGAGCAGACCGCGGCGCTGGCGGGCAGCGGCCAGGTGGGTCTGGCGCGCATGGAAGACACCATGCGCAACGTGGTGGGCGCGGCAGGTTCGGTCAATGCCAAGCTGGCGATCCTGAACGAGAAGGCCGGCAACATCACGCAAGTGGTGACAACTATCACAAAGGTGGCCGACCAGACCAATCTGCTGTCGCTGAATGCGGCGATCGAGGCCGAGAAGGCGGGCGAGTACGGCCGCGGCTTCGTGGTGGTGGCCACCGAGATCCGCCGGCTGGCAGACCAGACCGCCGTCGCCACCTACGACATCGAGCAGATGGTGCGCGAGATCCAGTCGTCGGTGTCGGCCGGCGTCATGGGCATGGACAAGTTTTCCGAGGAAGTGCGGCGCGGCATGGCCGACATGCAGCAGGTGGGCGACCAGCTGTCGCAGATCATCCAGCAGGTGCAGACGCTGGCGCCGCGCGTGCAGATGGTCAACGAAGGCATGCAGGCGCAGGCCACCGGCGCAGAACAGATCAACCAGGCCCTGCAGCAGCTGAGCGACGCCGCCCAGCAGACCGTGGAATCGCTGCGCCAGTCCACGCTGGCGATCGAAGAGCTGACGCTGGTGGCCAACGACCTGCGCAGCGGCGTTTCGCGCTTCAAGGTGTGATGGCTGCCATGGCCGAGCGCGCTTCCTCTGCCGCGGCCGGACGTCGGCTGTATCTGCTGTTTCGCATCGGCGGCGACCGCTACGCGCTGGACGCAAGAGACATCGCCGAGGTGCTGGGGCTGCGCGAGTTCAAGCAGGTGCCGGGCGCGCCGGCCTGGGTGGCGGGCGTGATGGACCGCCGCGGCGTGGCCATCCCCGTCATCGACATGAGCGCGCTGGCGGGCGGCGGCGCGGCCGCGGCCGTGACCAGCACCCGCCTGGCCCTGGTGCGCTACCGGGCGGAGCCGGACCAGGCCGAGCATCTGCTGGGGCTGATCCTGGAGCAGGCGACCGAAACCGTGCACTACGATCCCGCCGCGTTCCAGTCGGGCGGCCTGGACAATCCGGGCGCGCGTTATCTGGGTGCGGTGCTCGGCGATGCCGGCGGCATGGTGCAGGCCGTCAAGGTGGGCGACCTGTTGCCCGCGCCGGTGCGGGCCCTGCTGTTTCCCGAGGACGCCGCAGGCGCGGCGCGCGAGGCGCGGCCATGATGCTGATCGACGAGTTCAGCGCCTTGCTCAAGCGGCGCATGGGCCTGGATAGCGGCTCCATCGGCAAGGCCGCCGTGGAGCGGGCTGTCCGCCGCAGGATGGGCATGGCCGGTGTCGCCGACGAGCAGGACTATCTATGGCAGGTGCAGGTCTCGACCGCCGAGATGCAGCAGCTGATCGAAGCGGTCATCGTGCCGGAGACCTGGTTCTTCCGTTACCCCGAATCGCAAGCGGCCATGGCCGCGCTGGCGCGCGAGCGGCTCAATGGCGCCGCCGCGCAAGGCCGCGTGCTGCGCGTGCTGAGCGTGCCATGTTCCAGCGGCGAAGAGCCGTACTCCATCGCCATGGCCATGCTGGACGCCGGCGTGCCCGCCGAACGCTTCCAGATCGACGCCTTCGACATCAGCGTGCGCATGGTCGAATTCGCGCGGCGCGCGCTGTACGGGCGCAATTCCTTCCGCGGCGATGACCTGGGCTATCGCGACCGCTATTTTTCCGAGACCGCTGACGGCCATCAATTGGCCGCCCACGTGGCGGCGCAGGTGCGGTTCCAGCCTGGCAATCTGTTCGATCCCGATCTGTTGGCCGGGGCGGCGCCCTATGATTTCGTGTTCTGCCGCAACCTGCTCATCTATTTCGACGCGGCGACGCAGGCGCGCGCGGTGCAGGTGCTGCGCAGCTTCACGCGCGAGGACGGCGTGCTCTTCGTCGGCCCCGCCGAAACCACGTTGCTGACTGGCCGCAGGCTGCCCGCGGTGCCGATGGCGCGCTCGTTTGCCTTCCTGGCCAAGCCGTTGCCGCCGCCCGCCGCGCCTGCCGCGCCGCCGGCGGCGCGGCCTCTCGTACACAGCTGGACGCCGCCCAGGCGGCCCCTGGCCCAGGCGCCCGCGGCGGGGCTGCCTGTGCCGCATGCCCCCGCGCCGGCGGCGCCGGCCGGGCAGGGCGGCGCGCAGGACTCCTTGCGCCATATCGCGGCCCTGGCCGACCAGGGCCTGGTGCAGGACGCCATGGCGCAGTGCCGCGCGCATATCGATCGCCACGGCGCCAGCGCCGAGGCCCTGTATCTGCAAGGCCTGCTGCAGGACGCGGCGGGCGATGCGCGGCAGGCGCAGGCCGCCTACCGCAAGGCGCTCTACCTGGATCCGACCCATCGCGAAGCCTTGCTGCACCTGGCGGCGCTGGTGGCGTCGGACGGCGATCACGAAGCGGCCCGCCGCCTGCAGGCGCGCGCGGCGCGCGGGGAGGCGCAACGTGGATGAAGCGATGGGCGCGCTGTCCGACGTGGACGATTGCTGGAACCGCATCGGCATCCGCGGCGACAAGAGCTGCGCGCAATTGGCCGGCCACGTGCACTGCCGCAACTGTCCGGTGTACGCCGCGGCGGCCAAGCGCATACTTGACCGTCTGCCGCCGCAAATGGACGAGCAGGGGGATGCCGGCGCGGCTGCGGAGGATCGCGCCCGCCTGTCGTCGTTGCTGGTATTCCGCGTGAACCGTGAATGGCTGGGGCTGCCGACCCGGTCCCTGGACGAAGTGGCTGGCACCCGCAGTATCCTGAGCCTGCCGCACCGCCGCGATCCGGCGATGCTGGGCGTGACCAATGTGCGTGGTTCCCTTACGGTGTGCGTGTCGCTGGCGCGCCTGCTCGGCCTGGAGGCTGCCATGGCGGACACGCGCGAGCGTCCCGCCACGGCGCGCATGCTGATCCTGGGCGGCGCGGGTCGGGCGGTGGTGGTGCCGGTCGACGAAGTCGAAGGCATACACGCCGTGGACCTGGGCGGACTGGAACCGCTGCCCGCGACCGTGGAGGGCGCCAGCCTCAAGTATTCGCGCGGCGTGGCCCGCTGCGGCGGCCGCGCGGTGGGCGTTTTGGATGAAACCTTGCTGATGCAAGCTTTGGAACGGAGCCTGGCGTGAATCCGGAACAGATGCGCGACGCTTCGCTTCTGGAATTGTTCCAGCTCGAGACCCGCACCCAGGTGGAGGTGCTGAACAAGGGGCTGCTGGCGCTGGAGCACGACCCCACGTCCGCGCCCCAGCTCGAAGCCTGCATGCGCGCGGCGCATTCGCTCAAGGGCGCGGCCCGCATCGTCGACCTGCATCCCGCGGTGCGCATCGCGCACGCCATGGAGGATTGCCTGGTCGAAGCGCGGGAAGGGCGGCTGCGGCTGCAGGCGGCGGACATCGACGCCTTGCTGATGGGCGCCGACCTGTTGCAGCGCGTGGCCACGCCGGGCGCGGAGCTGGGCGGCGAGATCGACGAGCTGGTGGCGCGCCTGAGCAATGCGCCACAGGCGCAGCCGGTCGCCGCGCCCGTCGCCCAGCCTGCCGCCAAACCCGCCGATTTCCTGCCGCCGATGCCAGCCATGGCCGAGGCGCCGGCCCCCGCGCCGCAGCGGCGCAGTTCGGACGCCGGGCTGGGCGAGGGCGAGCGCGTGCTGCGCGTGACGGCCGACACGCTCAACAAATTGCTGGGCCTGTCCAGCGAGACGTTGGTGGAGTCCCACTGGATCGGGCCCTTCGGCGCGTCCATGCTGCGTCTGAAGCGCACGCAGGCGGGTGCGCTTCAGGCGCTGGACGGCGTGCGCGCGGCCCTGGCCGGCCAGGCGCTGGACGCGCAGGCGCAGGCTGCGCTGGACGACGCCCTGCGCATCGTCGAGCAATGCCAGCAGGAACTGGCGCAGCGCACCAGCGAGGTCGACGAATTCGGCTGGCGCATGGGCCATCTGGCCCAGCGCCTGTACGACACCGCGCTGGCCTGCCGCATGCGGCCCTTTGGCGACGGGGTGGCCGGCATGGCGCGCATGGTGCGCGACGTCGGCCGCGCGCTGGGCAAGCAGGTGCGGCTGGAGATCGAAGGCGAATCCACCCAGGTGGACCGCGACATCCTGGAAAAGCTGGATGCGCCGCTGATGCATCTGCTGCGCAACGCGGTGGACCACGGCATCGAGATGCCGCAGGACCGGCTGGCCGCGGGCAAGCCGGCCGAAGGCCGGATCCGGCTGTCGGCGCGCCATGCGGCCGGCATGCTGCTGATCGAACTCGCCGACGACGGCGCCGGCATATCGCTGGACCGGCTGCGCGTGGAAGTGGTGCAGCGCAAGCTGGCCAGCGCGGAAACCGCGGCCCGGCTGACCGAGGCCGAATTGCTGGAATTCCTGTTCCTGTCGGGCTTCAGCACGCGCGGCGAAGTTACCGAGATCTCGGGGCGCGGCGTGGGGCTGGACGTGGTGCAGACCATGGTGCGGCAGCTGCGCGGCGCGGTGCGCATCCAGCAGCAGACCGGGCAGGGCACGCGCTTCATGCTGGAGATGCCCTTGTCGCTGTCGGTGGTGCGCAGCCTGCTGGTCGAGGTGCAGGAGCAGATCTACGCGTTTCCGCTGGCCTACGTCAACCACGCGCTGCAAGTGCGCGCCGAAGACATCGAGCAGCTTGAAGGGCATCAACATTTCCGCTTCATGGACCGCCAGATCGGGCTGGTTTCCGCGCGCCAGATCCTGCGCGCGGGCGGCGTCGCGCCGGCCGCCGAGACGGTATGCGTGGTGCTGGTGGGCGACCACGACAGGCTCTACGGCATCGCCGTGGACCGTTACGTGGGCGAGCGCACGCTGGTGGTGCAGCCGCTGGACCCGCGGCTGGGCAAGGTGCAGGACGTGATGGCGGGCGCCTTGATGGACGACGGCACGCCGCTGTTGATCCTGGACGTGGAAGACATGCTGGTGTCCGTGCAGAAGCTGGTGCAAGGCGGGCAGCTGACGCGGGTGGACGGCGCGGGCGCGGCCGAACAGGCGCGCCGCCGCAAGCGCGTGCTGGTGGTGGACGATTCGCTCACGGTGCGCGAGCTGGAGCGCAAGCTGCTGTTGAACCGCGGCTTCGACGTGGCCGTGGCGGTGGACGGCATGGACGGCTGGAATATGTTGCGCAGCGAGGCGTTCGACCTGGTGGTGACCGACGTGGACATGCCGCGCATGGACGGCATCGAGCTGGTGTCGCGCATCAAGGCCGATCCCAAGCTGCAGGGCCTGCCCGTGATGGTGGTGTCGTACAAGGATAGGGAAGAAGACAGGAGGCGCGGGCTGGACGCCGGCGCCGACTATTATCTGGCCAAGGGCAGCTTCCATGATGATGCGCTGCTCGACGCCGTGGAAGACCTGATCGGAAAGGCGCGCACGTGAGAGTCGGAATCGTCAACGACATGCCGATGGCGGTCGAAGTGCTGCGGCGCGCGATCGCGCTGGAGCCGGGGCTGGAGTTGGCCTGGACCGCGGCCAATGGCCAGGAGGCCGTGGACCAGTGCGCCCGCGACCGGCCGGACGTGGTGCTGATGGACCTCATCATGCCGGTCATGGACGGCGTCGAAGCCACGCGCCGCATCATGGCGGAAACGCCTTGCGCGATCGTGGTGGTCACGTCGGATGTGGCGCGCCACACCTCGCGCGTGTTCGACGCCATGGGCCATGGGGCGCTGGACGCGGCCGATACGCCGGTGATCGGCGGCGCGGATATGCGGGCCGCGGCGGCGCCATTGCTGCGCAAGATACGCAACGTCGGCTGGCTGATTGGCCGCTACGGCAAGCGGCCTGCGCTTACGCCGGTGGCCCGGTCCATGCAGCAGGCGGACGCCAAGCGCCTGCTGGTCATCGGCGCCTCGGCCGGCGGCCCGCCGGCCCTGGCGCAATTGCTGAAGGGCATACCGCCGGGGTTCCCCGCCGGCATCGTGCTGGTGCAGCACGTGGACGCCTCGTTCGCCGCGGGCATGGCGGACTGGCTCAATGAACAGGCGCCGCTGCCTGTCAGGCTGGTGCGCGAGGGCGAGTGGCCCGAGCCGGGCCAGATACTGTTGGCCGGCACGGGGGACCATCTGCACATGCTGGCCGACGGCACGCTGCGCTACACCGAAACCCCAAAGGAAAGCCTGTACCGGCCTTCCATCGATGTTTTCTTCCATAGCGTGGCGCAGCATTGGCGCGGCATTGCCGTCGGCGTGCTGCTGACGGGCATGGGCCAGGACGGCGCGCGCGGGCTGAAGGCGCTGCGCGAGCGCGGCTACCTGACGATTGCGCAGGACCAGGCCAGCAGCGCCGTCTACGGCATGCCCAAGGCCGCGGCGGCCATGCAGGCGGCCGTGGAAATCAGCCCATTGGACCAAATCGCTCCCCGCGTCATCCAGGCCCTTGCCTGAGCGCGCGGACCTCGAAAGAATTCAAGGACTTACTATGCAACCTCCCATTGACAGCCCGGCTTCCGCGAACCTGAATTCGCATGCAGCCATGGTCTTGCTCGTCGACGACCAGGTGATGGTCGGCGAGGCCATCAGGCGGGCCTTGGCCACGGAAGGCAATATCGACTTCCACTATTGCTCGGATCCCGAAAAGGCGCTGGCCGTGGCGATCCAGACCCGGCCCACCGTCATCCTGCAGGACCTGGTGCTGCCGGGCGTGGACGGACTGAGCCTGGTGCAGGAATACCGCGGCCATCCCGTGACGCGCGACATCCCCATCATCGTGCTGTCCACCAAGGAAGACCCGGCGATCAAGAGCGCGGCCTTTGCCGCCGGCGCCAACGACTATCTGGTGAAGCTGCCCGACTCCATCGAACTGGTGGCGCGCATCCGCTACCACTCGCGTTCCTATCTGGCGCTGGTGCAGCGCGACGAGGCTTATCAGGCCCTGCGCCAGAGCCAGCAGCAGTTGCTGGAAAGCAATATGGAGCTGCGCCGGCTGACCAATTCCGATGGCCTGACCGGCCTGGGCAACCGCCGCTATTTCGACGAATACCTCAACGCCGAGTGGCAGCGCGCGCGCCGCGACGGCCGTGAAATCAGCATGCTCATGATCGACGTGGACCACTTCAAGGCCTACAACGATACCTACGGCCACATCGCCGGCGACGAGGCGCTCAAGCGCGTGGCCAACACCATCTTCGCCAGCTGCGACCGTTCCACCGACCTGGCGGCGCGCTTCGGCGGCGAGGAGTTCGCGCTGGTGTTGCCGGGCACCCCGGCCGGCAGCGCGCGGCTGGCCGCCGAGAAGCTGCGTCGCGCGGTGGAGGCCTTGCAGATTCCGCAGAAGGACAGCGGCGACGGCCCCTGGCTGACGGTCAGCATCGGCACGGCCACGGCGGTGCCGCAGGGCGACCAGCCCTGCACCGACCTGATCCAGGTGGCCGACCGCGGCCTCTATCAAGCCAAGCGGCAGGGCCGCAACCGCGTCGTTCCCGGCGTGATGTAGGAGCGCCGCCACTGGTTTAGAGGTGCAGCCGGGTTGACGACTTGACCTCGTGCATCGACAGCGTGCTCAGCAGTTCCTTGACGCCGGGCAGGGTGCGCAGGCGGCTGCGCACGAACTCCGAATAGGCGTCGAAGTCCCGCGCCACGATGTGCAGCAGATAGTCGTGCTGCCCGGTGGTGTTGTGGCAGGCCAGGACCTCGGGCATGGCGAGCACGCTGGCCTCGAAGGCCTGGCAGGTCTTCTCCGTGTGGTTCTCCAGCGAGATGCTGACGAAGGCCACCACCCCGATCCCCAGTGCGCGGCGGTCCAGCACGGCCTGGTAACCGCGGATCACCCCCGACGTTTCCAGGCGCTTCAAGCGCTTCCAGCAGGGCGAGGCCGACAGCGCGACGCGCTCGGCCAGTTCGGCGTTGCTGAGCCGGCCATCTTCTTGAAGGATTTTCATGATTTTCCAATCGATCGCGTCAAGTTGATGTAACAAGGCAGTGTCTTTCATGAAATGCGGCTCATGGGGAATGATCTTTCCCATTATCCCCGTCTGGTGATGTAAATGGAAAGAAACTTGCCGCCGCCTGCCGCCATACTTTCAAGCAGCCCGGGGCGGGCGGCGCTATCGTTTTCGCATGCGTGACGCGCCTGACCGGCGGCCCGTCCGGGCTTCGGAAACCAGACAGAGAGGCACACCATGAGTTACTCCAGCTATCACAAGAAGGACATCTTCGGCCGCCCGCTGCATGCGGAAACGCAGATGATGTCCTACGGCTTCGACCCCTTCCTGTCGGAGGGCGCGGTCAAGCCGCCGGTGTTCCTGACGTCCACCTTCGCGTTCCGCTCGGCCGAGGACGGCGCGGCGTTCTTCGACCTGGTCTCGGGCCGCAAGCCCTTGCCGCAGGGCGAGTCGGCGGGACTGGTGTACAGCCGCTTCAACCATCCCAACCTGGAAATCGTCGAGGATCGCCTGGCGCTGCTGGATGGCTCGGAAGACGCCGCGGTGACCTCCAGCGGCATGTCGGCGATCAGCTCGGTGTTCCTGGCCTTTCTGCGGCCGGGCGATCAATTGGTGCAGTCGGTGCCGCTGTACGGCGGCACCGAGACCTTGATCTCCAAGATCTTCCCGGAATGGGGCATAGGCTCGCACGCCGTCGAGGACGGCCTGTCGGCCAAGAGCATGCGCGCGGCGCTGGAGGCCGCGGCGGCCCAGGGGCCGGTGCGCCTGTTCTTTGTTGAAACGCCCGCCAATCCGACCAATGCGCTGATCGATTTCGAGGCCATGAAGAACGAGCTTGACGCCTTCGAAACGCGGCACGGCTATCGTCCCGTGTCGGTGTGCGACAACACGCTGTTGGGTCCGATCTTCCAGAAGCCGGCCGAGCATGGCGTGGACCTGTGCGTGTATTCGCTGACCAAGTACGTGGGCGGCCACAGCGACCTGGTCGCGGGCGCCGTCACCGGCAGCAAGGCCTTGATCAAGAAGGTGCGCGCCATCCGCAGCGCGTTCGGCTCGCAGCTGGACCCGCATTCCTGCTGGATGATCACGCGCTCGATGGAGACCGTGGTGCTGCGCATGAAGCAGGCCGCGCGCACGGCGACCAAGGTGGCGCAATGGCTGTCGGGCAATCCGCATGAGAAGGTGCAGATCTTCCATCCGGAAATGATCGCCGACCGGGCCTACCAGGAAGTCTACAAGCGCCAGTGCACCGGCCCGGGCTCGACCTTCGCCTTCGTGCTGGAAGGCGGGCGCGCCAAGGCGTTCCGCTTCATCAACGCCCTGCACCTGTTCAAGTCGGCCGTCAGCCTGGGCGGCACCGAATCGCTGATCTGCCATCCGGCCTCCACCACGCATTCCGGCGTGCCCGCCGACGAGCGCGACGCGGCCGGCGTGTCCGAGGGCCTGGTGCGCGTGTCCATCGGGCTGGAGCACGAGGAAGATCTGATCGCCGACATGGACCACGCCTTCCGCACCTGCTGAGCCGCGGTCGGCATGGCGGGCCTGTCTCAGGCCGCCATGCGCCTGCGGTTGAACAGCACGAATCCCGCCGTGACCAGCAGCATCGCCGCCGCGGTGGCGATGACGGCGGCATAGCCGGTGTCGAACGCCGTCTTGGCCAGGCGCGTCAAGGCCAGGCCCAGGTCGGACGACAGGCCGTCGGCGACGATCAGCGCCTGGTCCAGGCTGTCGCGCGCCAGGGCGGACTGGGACAGGCCTTCCGGCACCGACAGCGTGCGGGCGTAGACGCCGGACAGGATGGAGCCCATCAGGGTGACGCCCAAGGCCCCGCCCAGCTCATACGAGACCTCTTCGATCGAGGCCGCCATGCCGGCGCGTTCGGGCGTGGCGCTCTGCATGATGGTGCTGGACGCCGCCGTCATGGTGGCGCCTATGCCCGCGCCCAGCACGCACAGGCTGACCATTTGCGGCAGCAGCGCCGCGTCGTAGCTCAGCAGGTAACCCGTCATACCCAGGCCCGAGACCAGCAGCGACAGGAACAGCATGGTGGCGCTGCTGACGCGGCCCAGCAGCCAGCCCGCCAGCGGGCCGGCGATGAACGCGGCCAACGATAGCGGCAGGATGAAGAGCGCGGCTTCCAACGGCGACATGCCCATGACCAGCTGCAGCCGCTGGCTGAACACCAGTTCCATGCCCAGCAGCGCGGCGGCGGCGAACAGCGCGGCCGCCACGGCCGAGCTGAAGCTGAGGTTGCGGAAGATGGTGAAGTCGATCAGCGGATAGGGCCGTGCGCGCTGGCGCCGCACGAACAGGGCGAGCATGGCCGCGCCCGCCGCGCAGGCCAGGCCGGCATCGCGCCAGGACGGGTCGGTCTTGCCCAGTTCCTTCAGCGCGTAGGCGCACAGGATCAGGCCGGCCATCACCTGCAGCGAGCCCAGCAAGTCCCAGGGCCGCGCGGCGTCTGGGCGGCTGGCCGGGATCAGGCGCCAGGCCAGCGGCAGGGCCAGCAGCACGATGGGCACGTTGATGAGGAACACGGAACCCCACCAGAAATGCTCCAGCAGCACGCCGCCCACCACCGGGCCGACCGCGGCGCCGCCGGAGGCCACCGAGGCCCACACGCCGATGGCGACGGCGCGCTCGCGCTCGTCGGTGAAGGTCAGGCGCAGGATGGACAGGGTGGCCGGCATCATCATGGCGGCGCCCACGGCCAGCAGCGCGCGCGCCGCGATCAGCGTGGCCGCGCCGGGCGAGTAGGCCGCGGCCAGGGACGCCAGGCCGAACACGACCAGCCCCGCCATGAACAGGCGCTTGTGGCCCAGGCGGTCGCCCAGCGTGCCCATGCCCAGCAGCAGGCCGGACACGACCAGCGCATAGATGTTCACGATCCACAGCTTTTCCGACGCGTTGACCTGCAATTCGTGCGTCAGCCGGGGCAGGGCGGTATAGAGGACGGTCATGTCGACCACGATCAACAGCAAGGCGCTGGACACGATGGCCAGCACCAGCCAGCGGCCGGGCGCGGCCGTGGCGACAGCGTTCGGTTCAGTCCGCTGCATGGTTCTACTCCTGAAACTGAAACGCCTGCCGCGCCGCTGATGCGGGCGGGGCCGGGATGGCCGGATCTCAGAGGCCGCCATTATCCATCTTGTAATTGGCACAAAAAAGTTGGAATTCATCTATAAAATAGATGGATAAGGGGTGAACCATGCAATGGACGTTGGAACAGCTGCGCCATTTCGTCGCCGCGGCCGAATCCGGATCGTTCTCGGCGGCCGCGCGGCGCCTGGGCCGGGCGCAGTCGGCGGTGAGTACTTCAGTGGGCCTGCTGGAAGCGGACTTGGGCGTGGAGCTGTTCGACCGGTCGCGGCGCAACGCCACCCTGACCGCCGCCGGCGAGGTCATGCTGCAGGAGGCGCTGGAATTGCTGCGGCAGGCAGGCGCGCTGGAGCAGCGCGCCTTGTCCTTTGCCGCCGGGCGCGAAGCGCGCCTGGCCATCGCGCTGGACGAAGGGCTGCCCTATTTGGTGGCGGACCAGTTGCTCAAGGAACTGGCCGAACGCTATCCGGCGCTGGAGCTGACCCAGCTCAACGGCACCGCGACGGAGGTCGCCGACTACGTGGAACAGGGCCGCGCCAGCCTGGCCTTCCAGTTCGATCGCGGCGATCCCGGCAGCGCCTTTGCCCATCGCCATCTGGGCAATGTGGCGCAAGGCATCTTCGTGGCCCAGGGCCATCCGCTGGCCGCGCTGCCCGAGGTCGGGCGCAACGACCTGGCGCGTCACCGCCAGTTGCTCATGCAGATGGATGGCGTGGACCAGGTGGTGCTGAGCCCGTCGGTGTGGCGGGCCGACAGCAGCTACAACATTGCCGCCATGGCGGCCAATGGCGTGGGCTGGGCCATCCTGCCGCTGAACATCGGCGAATACCAGGGTTTCAGCAACGAACTCGTCAGCGTGCGCTGCGCGGACCTGTTCCTGCCCATGCTGTCCGTGCGCACGCTGTGGCTGCGGGGCGGCAGCCTGAGTGAAACGGAGCTATGGCTGCAGCAGCGCATGGGCCAGCTGCTGGCGGGGACGCAGGCGCAGCCCTAGCGCGGCCCCGCTTCAGCTGAGCAGCGCGCTGACCAGATCGCCGCCGCGGCGGCCGCCGTCCTTGAAGTTCAGCGCGGTCTGCACATGCTCCAGATGCGCGTCCATCAGCGCGCAGGCGCGGTCGGCATCGCCGGCGCGGGCGGCCTCGACGAAGGCATGATGCTCCTGCGACGAGCAACTGGCATCGTGCGAGCTTTGATACAGCACGGTGATCACGGCGCTGCGAGCCGAAAGTTCGCGCAGCATCCCGGTCAGCACGGAATTGCCCACGGTCTCGGCCAGCAGGATGTGGAAGTGCCCGAGCAGCCGGTTGCGCTCTTGCACGTCACCGCCTTCCAGCGCGCGGCGCTCCGCGGCCAGATGCGCGTCGATGCGGCGGTAGTCGGCCGCCGTTGCCCGCGCCACGAATTCGCGCGCCAGCGCCGCTTCCAGGATGCGCCGCACCGCGTAGACCTCGCGCGCCTCGTTCGCGTCCGGCTTGCTTACGAACGCGCCTTTGTCGGGCACGATGTTGATCAGCTTGTCCTTGGACAGCATCAGCAGCGCGGCGCGGATCTTGGTCCGGCTGACCTGGTACACCCCCGCCAGCGCCTCCTCGCGCAGCCGCGTGCCGGGCGGCAGCTTGTGCGCGACGATGGCCGCCGAGATTTCCTTGGCGATATCGTCGGCGCTGGGATCGGGGCGGACTTCCTGGGGCATGTTGGGGAAGGAGAGGGACAGGGCCGGTCAGTCTAGCAAAAGGGCAGGCCCCGCGGGGCCTGCCCATGGCCTGGGCGACCGCGCCTAGCGCGGCGCCGCCAGCGCGCCCATGGCCTGCCGCATGAACGACAGGGTGGCGTCATCGGTCCAGGTGCCGGCGGTGAGCTCGGGCTCGGTCATCAGCGCGTGGCGGAATTTTGCCTGGGTGGCGGGGTCGGGGCCGGCATAGCTGCGGAACAGGTCCAGCCAGCGCCGGGCCAGCGCCAGCGCGGTGGTGGAGTCCGGCGCCGCGCCCGCGTCCAGCGCATCGCGCACCTCGGCCATCAGCTGCGGCCATTCGCCGATGCGGTCGCCGTAGTGCTCGCGCATGTAGCGGGCCTCGTCCGGCGTGAGGTACTTCTCGTAGATCCGCAGCTTGCTTTCCGAGAAAGCCTGCAGCACGTAGTCGCGCAAGGCCCGCGAGACGCCCATGTGCGCCTGCATCGCGGGCTCCTGTTCGTGCATCCGGTTCAGCTTGACCAGCAGGCGCGGGTCGCGATTGGTGTCGCGCAGCAGCAAGGTCATCCAGCGCAGGGCCAGTTCGCGCGGCTGCGCCGCTTCGGGCGCGACGCCGGCGTCGATCTGCGCCTGCACCTCCTGGATCAGCGCGAGCCAGTCGGCGTCGCCATCCTGGTTGTTGCGGTACATGGGCAGGCGGGCCAGTTCATCGGGGGAAAAGTATTTGTCGTACATGGTCATGAGTTCCAGAGTGGTGAGCCAATCGGCCAGTTCCGGTTCCCTGCCTTGCGCCAACTGCCCCTGCAGCTGGGCGAGACGCTCGCGCAGCCTGGAGGCCTGTTGGATCTGGCGATCGAGCATCGCGATCTGCTTGGCGATGATCCCGTCCATGGGAGTGCCGGGCTGGTCCAGATAAGCGCCGATCTCAGCCAGCGGCAATCCGAAGCGGCGCAGCGCCTGGATCTGGTGCAGCCGGGCGATGTCGTCGCGGCCATACAGCCGATAGCCGTTGTCGGCGCGCGCCGAAGGCGTGAGCAGCCCGATCGCGTGATAGTGGTGCAGCGTGCGGACCGTCAGTCCGCTCCGCCTGGCCAGTTCTCCTACTTTCAGTTGCACGGCATTCCTCCTGTTGATGGCGCAAGACGAACTCTGGGACATGACGTTGCGTGAGGGTCAAGCCTGTTCGCGGTTCCTGGAGGCGCCGGCCAGCAGCGCGACCGCCGCAATCGCCAGGGGGATGAACGACACCCACAGCACCGTCGCCCAGTCGTAGGCGGCCAGCAGCCCGCCCGACGCGAACGAGCCGACCGCCATGGTGCCGAAGACGATGAAGTCATTGAGCGACTGCACCCGGGTCTTCTCCTCGGGCCGATGGCATTCCAGCACCAGCGCCGACGCGCCCACGAAGCCGAAGTTCCAGCCCAGGCCCAGCAGGACCAATGTGACCCAGAAATGGGCCACGTCGATCCCGGTGAGGCCGATGGCCGCGGACAGGGCGGTGAGCGCCAGGCCCGCCGTGACGATGCGTCCGGCGCCGAACCGCGTGATGAGGCGCCCCGTGAAGAAGCTGGGGCCGTACATGGCGATGACGTGCCATTGCAGGCCCAGGTTGGCGCTTTCCTGGGAATGGCCGCAAAGATGCATGGCCAGCGGCGCGGCGGTCATCAGGAAGTTCATCAGCAAGTAAGAGACGGCGCCGCAGACCACCGCCGTGATGAAGCGCGGCTGGCGCGCGATCAAGCCCAGCGGCCTTCCGCCCGCGACTTCGGCCGCGCTGGGCATGGGCAGGTGCACGCCCAGCAGGACCAGGGCCGACAACGCCGCGACCGCGGCCTGCACAAGATAGGTCGCCGCGAACATGTGGACGGGCCACAGGTACATCGTGTACGTGACCAGCTGCGGCCCGACCACGCCGGCCAGCACGCCGCCGCCCATCACGAAGGACAGGGCGCGGGCGCGCCGGGCGGGCGACACGCCGTCGGCCGCCGCGAAGCGGAACGACAGCACGACGGCCGCGTAGGCGCCGCCGAAGAAGGTGCCCAGGCAGAACAGCCAGAATGAACTCAGCACGATGGCGGCGGCGGCCAACAGTCCCACCAGCACGCCGCAGGCGGTACCCGCGAGAAACGCCGCGCGCCTGCCATGGCGCCTGGCGATGGCGCCCATGGGGAGGATGCAGGCGGCCATGCCGACCACGAAGATGGAAATCGGCAGGGTCGCCAGCGCCTTGTCCGGCGCCAGCATGTCGCCGACGATCGCGCCGGTGGCGTAGACCACGACGGCGTTGGCGCCCGCCAGCGCCTGGGCGATCGTCAGCCTGGCGATATTGCCGCGCTGCGCCTGCGGCGTGAGTTCAGCGCTGGGCGCGGCCGATGGCGCCGGGGTTGATGCGGACAAAGGGAGTCTCCTCGAGGGTTGCTGTTCTGATTGGTATGGGTATTGGGGCGAATGCTACTTCGTTGGCCGGGCGAACCTCTGCACCATGAACTCCACGAAGGTCGTGAGCTTGGGCAAGGCTTTGCGGTCCTTGGGATACAGCAGTGTGATCGGCCGGGCGACGGGCCAGGCGGATTCCAGGATAGGGACCAGCAGGCCGGCGCGCACGTCTTCCGCCAGCAACAGCTCCGGCTGCAGCACGATGCCGAATCCCGCCAGCGCCGCCTGCCTGAGCGCCTGGCCGTTGTTCGACACGAAGCGGCCGGCGGGGTAGGCCGCGCCGCCATCTTCCGAGTTCAGGCGCCAGCCGGTGCGGCGGTTCCAGTAGGAGAAATCCAGGCATTGATGGCGCGCCAGGTCGCTCGCGGTTTCGGGCCTGCCATGGCGTTGCAGATATGCCGGCGCCGCGCAGATGATCATCTGGTAGCGGCCGATCTTGCGCGCGACCAGGCTGGAATCGGCGGGCTCGCCGATGCGCACCGCGAGGTCGTAGCGCGAGGCCACCACGTCCTCGACGGCGTCGCTCAAGGCCAGGTCCACGCTGACATCGGGATACTCGGACAGGTAGTCGGCGATGGCGGGCGCCAGCGCGAACGAGCCGAAGGTCACGGTGGAAGTGATGCGCAGATGGCCGCGCGGCGCGGAGCGCATGGCTTCGGCGCCTTGTTCGGCGTCGCGGATGTCCGACAGGATCACCTTGCAGCGCACGAAATAGGCCTGGCCTGCTTCCGTCAGGCTCTGGCGGCGCGTGGTGCGGTTCAGCAGCCTCAGGCCCAGCCGCGCTTCCAAGCCCTTGATGTGCTTGGCCGCCATGGCGGGCGACATCTCGTGGCGGGCCGCCGCGGCGGTCAGGCTGCCCAGCTCGACGACCGCCACGAAGACTTCCATGCTGAGCAAGCGGTCCATGGATTACGCACCCTGAGTGTGAAGTGAACCCACCATTCTAGGATTTTTCCTGGATGCGCCGTCGGCCAGAATGCATACAGGCGCTGGCGGTATCGCGGGCGCACCCCACAACACAGACGAATCGGAGTTCCCCATGAAAATCATCCTGATCGGCGCCACCGGCACCATCGGCCGCGCGGTCGCCCAAGAACTGGGCCAGCGCCACGACATCGTCGCCGTGGGCAAAACCCGCGGCGAGCATCAGGTCGACGTGACCCGCAGCGACAGCATCCGCGCCTTGTTCGAACGGGTCGGCAAGGTGGACGCCATCGTCTCCACCACGGGCAGCCTGCATTTCGGCCCGCTGGCGGAAATGACGGCCGAGCAGTTCAAGGTCGGCCTGCACGACAAGCTGTTGGGCCAGGTCGACCTGGCGCTGATCGGCCAGCATTACGTCAACGAAGGTGGTTCCATCACGCTCACCAGCGGCATCCTGACCGATGAGCCCATCCGCTACGGCGCCAACGCGTCGGCGGTGAATGCGGCTATCGACGGCTTCGTGCGCGGCGCCGCGGTGGAACTGCGCGGCATTCGCATCAACTCGGTCAGCCCCACGGTCCTGACGGAATCGCTGGATGCCTACGGGCCGTACTTCCAGGGTTTCGAATCTGCGCCCGCCAGCCGAGTTGCGCTGGCCTACAGCCGCAGCGTGGAAGGCGCGCAGACCGGACGCGTGTTCCGGGTGTGGTGATTCCGGCCTGCGCCGCCAATGGCTACTTCAGCCTTTCGATATCGCTGGGCTTCCAGCTCTGGTCGAAGAACTCCTGCTTCGGGCCATACAAGCGAAGAATCACGAAGAAGCCTGAGCCGGGCACGGTCTTGAGCCAGTTCCTGCCATGCCCGGCGGGCTCGGCCGGCCCGAAGTAGATGTCGGTCGAGCCGTCCGGGTTGGCGGCCGGCTTGTCCATGGTGTTGATGGACGGGAAGGGCTGCCCGTTGTCCAGCCCGGACGCGGTTTCGGGGCGGTAGACCGTCACGGACCAGAAGATGCCGGCGGGGATGTCCTTGGGCAGATGCAGCCGGTAGGATTGGCCTCCCGACAACGGATTGCCGTCGGCATCCTCGAAGGCGACCGGATACTTGGCGCCCATGCCGGCCATGCTCACGGCCATGGCCGGGCTGGCGGAGTACGCCAGCGCGAAGAACCCGGTGCGCATGTCCAGGTACTTGAACGAAGGACCGGTGAACTCGGTATTGGCGGGGAAGGGGTTGACCCATTTGCGGTCGGCATACCAGCGCGTGTTCGGCACGATGGGCGGCGGATCGTAGGCGATCGCGCGGCCTATCCTGAATGCGGTCTTGCCGGCTTGGTCCAGGATCTCGCGGGTGCGGGCGTCGGGCTTGAACGGCTGCCCCTTGATGATGCCGATGCTGGCCAGCATGCCGCGCATGTCCGCATCCGCGGGGTCGTAATACTCGCTGTCGATGAACCGCGACATCATGTCGAAGGCCGAGCCGTCGGAGAGATACAGCATGTTGGGGGCCGCCTTGGAGCCATCCGGGAACTGCATGGGCTTGGCCGTGGCCCGCTGGCCCAAAGGATAGATCTTGGTCCGGGAGATCAGCTCCACCGGTTGCGCAAGATTGGCGGGATCCTTGAAGAATGCGCGCCAGAACACGAAGACGTTATAGGTGCGCGATTGGTAGACGATGTAGCCCTTGGGAATCTTGCCCTGGTAGTCCGGCGGAATGACCAGATACTTTCCGCCCTTGCCCTGATCCGGGCCGGGTAGTCCGACGTCGCCGCACCAGATGTTCTTTGAATAGGGTTCCGGGTACCAGGTTTTCTGGGCAACCGGCGCCGGGTTGCAGATCGGGCGCTGGAAGAAGTCGTCGAGGATGCCTTGCAGGCCTGGCGGCACTTCCAGCACCATGGGGCCGTCCTGCTTCAGATCCAGGTAGCCCATGGCGTAGATCACGTCGGAATTGGGCGTCGTGACCAGGGTGTTGGCGTTGAGACGTTCCTTCCAGACCGGAAGAATGTTGTAGCCCTTGCCGAACTGCCGTTCGGAGCCTTCCTTCATCGCGTAGATGTTCAGCGCCGGCAGTGCCCACAGATAGCTTTGGACCGCGCGTTGAAACAGCAACTCGTCCTTGAGCGCCGCGGAGTCGGCCTTGGAAAGATAACCTTCCTGCAGGGGAATCCGGGAGAGCTGGTCGTAGCGGGAGGACTGCGCGGCCGGCGGCGCGGTCGTGCCGCAACCCCCAAGCAGTGAAGCCGCGGCCAACGCCGAAAAGATTGCCTTGAGCGCCATGGTGATCCCTTAACAATGGACATTGATAAGCAACGGAACACGCGTACTGAAACTGCACTTCGACAAAATCGCGGCTCAGAGTATCACGGCGGCGACGGTCGGGCCGCGTTGCCAAAATGGAACATTCGCCGGCGATTTATGCAAAACACGGTGATTATTCGTGAATTTGATGCGAATATTTACACGCATTGCACGCCCGGATTAGGGCGTTTGGCGTAGGTACCGAAGTCTATCGTCGTTACCCCCGGCACTCCGGGGTCTGGTTTGAGCGCGTCCCGGCCCACCGCCCGGACGGCTACACGGAGACGAATCAGATGGCACACCGCGCAAGTCCCTCCATACCCCTGTTCGCCCGCTCGCTGGGCGCGGCCATGTCGCTGGCTGCCAGTAGCGCCTGGAGCGTCAGTTACGCGCCATTCATCGTTCCCTCAGGCACGACGTTCACCCTGAATGGCGGTGACAGCGTGACAGGCACGGGATCGGGTTCGGCCATCCGGGTCGGCAACGCCACGCTGAACTTCGGCCCTGGCAACATCGCCATCGGCAATGTCGATCTGGGCGTTTTCGCCACCAATGGCGCGGCGACCAATATCAACTTCCAGACCGGCACCAACGTCACCATCACGACGGTGACCACCACCGGCCTGGGATTGCAGTCCACCACGAATTCGCAGGCGACGTTCTCGCTGGCGCCGAGTTCCAACGTGACGATACGCGGCTTTCAGGGCGTGAATCTGGGTCATACGCCATTCGGCACCATGAGCCAGCTGCAGATTGGCAATGGCGCGACGCTGAAGATCGAAACCGCGCCGGCCGGCGGCAATCCCTGGCCCAAGGGCGTGATGACGAGCAACAACACCGCCATTACGCTGGACGCCGGCGGCGTTCTGGATGTGCAGACCACGGGCGGGACATATGGACGTGGGGTTGAACTGGGCTACAGCCTGACCTATCCGGATTCGGTCGTACGCCGATTCACGTCGGCGCCGGGCTCGACGCTGCGCGTCAGCACCACGGGGCAGACGTCGGACGGCTTTTATATGCTGGGCGTGGGCGAGGCGGTGATGCAGGGCACCACCGACATCCACACCACGGGCCGGGACAGCAGCGGCGTGTTCCTGCGCCGCTATGTCAGCCCGACCAACCATCTGGTCGTGGCGCCGCAGAGCGGCTCCACGGCGAACATTCTTACCGAGGGCGCGGACGCCTATGGGGTGATAGGCATGGACGGTTCCCGCGCGGAACTGTCCGACCTGCGGACCGAGACCCGCGGCACGGACGCGGTGGGCCTGTATGCGTATACGAGCAGCGGGCAGCCAGCTACCGTCTTCCAGGCGGCGCGCAACACGGTCGTGACCAGCGGGCAGAGTGGCTTCGGCATCCTGGCGCAAGGGGCGGCCAGCAGCGTGGTGTTCGACGACGGCTCAGTGCAGACGTCCGGGACCGAGGCCCATGGCGTGGTGGTGGCGGGCGCGTCGAGCTTCGCGGCGACGGGCAGCGCCATCGGCGTCAGCGGCGCGGGCTCGATCGGTCTCTTGCTGACCAGCGACACGGGCACGCAAGCTGCGACCATCAGTGGCGGCAGCATCGCGAGCGCGACCGGGACTGCCATAGGCGTCGACGGGGGTACGGCGAACATCCAGCTTGACGGCACCACAGTCCAGGGCGCGACCAACTGGCTGCAGGTCGCCAGCTCTGGAACCTTGCTTGGAAGCAGGACCCGTACGTTGCATGGCATAGACCCGAGCCTGGCGCCGGATGCCGGCAATCCGGGCGGCATCAATGTTGCCGGCGTGCAGGCCGGCTCTCCGGCCACGGCCAACGTGACGGCGCGCAATTCGACCTTGACGGGAGCGGCGGTCACCGAGGCCGGCAGCACCTCGAACGTGACCTTGGTGGATTCGACCTGGACGCTGACCGGCAACTCGACCATCACCAACCTGGTCAACGATCCCAGCCTGATCGACTTCACGCCGCCGCAGGCGGGAGCGTACAAGACGCTGACGGTGCGTAACTACAGCGGCGACGGCACCATTGCGCTGAATACCTATCTGGGCGACGACAGTTCGCCTTCGGACAAACTTGTCATCAATGGCGGCAGCGCCAGCGGCGCTTCGAAATTGCGCATCAAGAACACGGGCGGGCCAGGCGCCTTGACGACAGCCAGCGGGATACAGGTGGTCGAGGTCGTCAATGGCGGCATCTCCGGAGCGGGCGCATTTGCGCTTTCGGGCCGGGCGGTGGCCGGTCCCTACGAGTATCGGCTGTACCAGGGGTCGGCAAGCGCGCCGGCCGATCAGAGCTGGTATCTGCGATCCGAGAAGGAGCCGGATCCGCCACCTCCGCCGCCGCCTCCGCCGCCGCCGCCACCTCCGCCACCCCCGCCGCCGCCTCCCGAGCCTCCGGTGCCGCCAGTCCCGCCGGCGCCGCCAACGCCGCCTGAGCCTGAGCCGGAGCCGCTGTACCGCCCAGAAGTCGCCGCCTATCTCGCCAACCAGCGGCTGGTTGGACAGATGTTCGTGCAGAGCATGCACGACCGTCTGGGCGAGCCGCAGTTCATCGAAGGCCAGCAGTTCCAATCCGAAGACAGCAAGCGCCGGGCGCTCTGGCTGCGCGCCGTGGGCAAGTGGGAAGGCTCGCATAGCCGCGACGGCAACTTCAAGGTCAGCACCGACATGTTCCTGCTGCAAGGCGGCGGCGACGTGGCGCAATGGAAGCTGTTCTCGGAAACCGACCGCCTGCATCTCGGGTTGATGCTGGGCTATGGCAGCGCCGACAGCACGGCCCGGGCCGACGGTAACCCCTACAAGGCCCGGGGCAGGGTGCAAGGCTATAGCGCGGGCGTCTATGGCACCTGGTTCCAGAACGACGAGAGCAAGCTCGGCGCCTATGTGGACACCTGGTTCCAGTACGGCTGGTACAACAATCGGGTGACGGGCGACGATCTGCCGCGCGTGGACTACGATTCCCGCGCATGGGCGGTGTCGGCGGAGACGGGCTATGCCTTCAAGCTGCGCGGCGACTGGATACTGGAACCCCAGGCTCAGATCATCTATGTCAGTTCGGACACGGACAGCCTGACCGAGTCCAACGGCACCCGCGTGGGTAGCGCTGATTCCCACGGCACCATCACGCGCCTGGGCGTGCGCACGCACACCACCTTCGATCTGGGCAATGGCCGCAAGGCGCAGCCGTTCGCAACATTGAACTGGTGGCACAGCAACACCGGCAGCTCCGTGTCGTTCAACCAGCTGCCGGTGGACGACCTCTATCCGAAGGACCGCTATGAGCTGAAGCTCGGCGTGCACGCCGACTTCGCCAAGGGCTGGACCGGCTGGACCAATGTCGCCGGGTCATGGGGCGCGCAGGACTACCACCAGTACGCGGCAAGGATAGGCGTGAAATACACCTGGTAGACGTGAAAAAGCCCGCAGCGGATAGACCGCTGCGGGCTTTGGTCAGGCCAGCGGCCGGTTACCCGGCCCATGACTAGATGCTTACCAGAGTACCTTCAAACCGATGGAGCCCTGTGCGCCGGTCTTGACGCGGCTGTCGCCGCTGTTGGCCCAGAGCTTGCCCACGTCGCCGTAGAGGCTGGTGCTCTTGGTCAGCTGCACCATGGCGCCCACCGCCAGTTCGGTCGACGTGTAGCCGCCCTTGGCGCGGATGTCGGTGGTGCCGGCGGGGGCGCTGAAACTCGCTACGTCGGTGGTGTTGCTGGCCTTGTACAGATTGACGCGGGCAAAGGGCTGCAGCACGGTGCCGCCGATGCTGTAGCTGCCCTTGACGCGGGCGCCCAGGCGCAGCGTCCAGTCGTCGTCCGCGTCGTTCTTCACCTTGGCCAGGCTCAGCGTGGTGTCGTCCAGGTTGAGCTTGCGGTAGATGATCTGCGCTTGCGGCTCCAACTGCCAGCTGCTGCCCAGGTCGATGGGCTTGCCCACTTCCAGCGAGGCCAGCCAGCCGTGGCCCTTGGTGGTGGCGCCGGCGCCGGTGTCGGCCGTGCGCAGGCTGCTGCGGTAGTCGGCGCCCTGGATCACGGCGTCGGCGTACAGGCCGGAGTCGTGCTGCCAGGTGCCGTACAGGCCCACGTAGCGGCCGCGCAGGTTGTTGTAGCCCGCGTACTTGCGTTCCATGCCGCTGGAGAAGCCGCGCACGCCCATGTCGCCGTCCAGCTGGCCGACGTACAGGCCGGCCCTGAGGTTGCGGCTGGCGTACACGTCCACGCCGGCCTGGAAGCCGGTCAGATGGCCGCTGCTCTCGGGGTTGACCGTGCCTTGCTGGGTGATGGTGGGAGCCGTGCGCAGCACGCGGGCCCAGGCGCGATGGCTGGGGTCCAGGTCGATGGCGCCTTGGGCGGCTTCATCGCCCATGCGCTTGCGCATGTCGCCCAGCATCGCCATGTCGGCCTGGCGCAGTTGCGCGGGCAGGGACGACAGCAGCGGCACTTCTTCACGGTAGGCGGGGGCCGGGGTGACGCCGGGGCCGGGGTTCACCTGCGTGTTGGTCGAGTGCAGCGCGGCGCCTTGCGCCGTCTGGGTCAGGCGGTACTCGTAGGCGCCGGCATCGACATGGCCGCCGGCCAAGGTGAAGCTGCCGGGCTGCAGGCTGGCGCCGTTTTCGGTGGCGATGACCTGGATGCCCTGGCTGCCCGTCTGTGCGCCCAGGCCGCCGGCATTGGTGATCTGCACGCTGGTGCTGCCGCTGGCGATGGCGCTGGGGCCGCTCAACAGCAGCTTGTCGGTGGCGCTGCCATCCGCGCCCAGCACGGTGGAAACGCCCAGCTTGCCGTTGTTGCCGACGTAGGGGCCGGTGACCTTGAGCACGGCGCCCGGCGTGCTGCCGCCGAGATTGACCGCGCCGCTGTTGTTCAGGCTGGCCACGGTCTGGCTGTAGCCCGCCAGGTCCAGCACCGCGCCGCTGGCCACGCTGTGGGCCGAGGCGCTGCTGAAGGTGTTAGCCGCGCCGGCCTTGAGCGTGCCCTGCGCGACATCGGTCGCGCCGGTGTAGGTGTTGCCTGCGCTGGTCAGCGTCAGGACGCCGCTACCCTGCTTGGTAAGGAAGCCGCCGCCCGTGATGGCGCCGGCCCAGGTGGCCGTGTTGGCGCCGGTGTCGATGACCGGGTCGTTGGTGCCCGTCATGGCCAGGTTGTTGGCGATGGTCATGCCATTGGCGATCAGGCTGATGACGGTGCCGTCGTCCATGGACAGCGTGCCGCTGCCCAGGCCTTGCGCATGGCCCAGGGCGATGCTGCCTTGCTTGAGCTGCACGCCACCCGAGAAGGCGCTGCCGCCGGTCAGCGCGAGTGCGCCAGCGCCGGTTTTGACCAGGTCGCCGCTGCCCACGACGATGCCCGTGTAGGTGGACGCGCTGCCCGCCGCGATGTCCGCGGTCAAGCGTCCGCCGCCCAGCGCCACGGTACCGCCGCCGCTGAGGCTGCTGGCCAGCAGCGCGTTGCCGTTGAGGTCCAGCACGGCGCCCGTCAGCACTTGATAGCCGGTGCCTTGGACCAGCGCCGTGGTGGAGCCCGCGCGCAGCGTGCCGTCCGCGACCAGCGTGCCGCCGGTATAGCTGTTGGCGCCGGTCAGGGTCTGCGTGCCCGAGCCCTGCTTGACCAGGGTGCCCGTGCCGATGACCGAGCCGCTGAAGATGCCGTCGGCCGAACCGCCTGCCAACAGGGAATTGCTGCCCATCTTGATGTTGCCGGCGCCCGCCAGGGTGCCGAACACCTGGGCGCCTTGGCCTGCCGACAGGTCGAAGGTGGCGCCGCTGGCGACGGTCACGATGCCGGTGGCGGCGAGGCTGCTGCCCGCGCCCAACGCTACCGTGCCGCTGTTGACGTAGGTGCCGCCGGTGTAGCTGTTGGTGCCGTTGAGCGTCAGCGTGCTGGCGCCGTTCTTGGTCAGGCTGCCCGCGCCCGAGATGTTGCCGTTGAGCGCCAGGTCGTGGCTGCCTTGCACGGTGAGGCCGGCGTTCAGGGCGATGTTGTTCGCCAGCGCCAGCGCCTGAGTGTTGTCCAGCGTGGCTGCGCCGCCCACCGTCAGTGTGCCGGAGCCCAGCGCGGAGCCGTTGCCGACGATCAGGCCGCCCGCGTTCAGGAGGGTGCCGCCCTGGTAGATGTTGACGCCGCTGAGGGTCAGGTTGGCCGCGCCGTTCTTGATCAGGCCGCCAGCGCCGCCGACGGTGCCGTTCAGGTCCATGGCATTGGAACCGGCGATCGTCAGCGCGCCGTGCAGCGCGACCTTGTTGCGCACGGTGACTGCCGTGTTGCTGTCCAGCGTGGTGCCGTTGGCGGCGGTCAGCAGGCCGTTGCCCAAAGCCTTGTCGTTGCCCAGCACCAGCGTGCCGCCGTTGAGCGCCGTGCCGCCGGTATAGCCGTTGGACGCATTGAGCACCAGGGTGCCGGCGTCAAGCTTGGCCAGCGTGCCGCTGCCAACGAGCGGGGCGTTGATGGTCGCGGTCACGCCGGGATCGACGCGCACCGCGGCGTAGCCCTGGTCGCCGTTGACCAGGTTGAGCGAACCCAGCGAGCCGCGCTCCAGGACATAGCCGTCGGTCATGAACTGCATGCCGGTCGTGCTTTGCGCGCCGGCGACGGTGACCGTTCCCGCGGCGCCCTGGAAAACGGCGAACTTGCCGGCCCAGGAGCGGTTCACGTTGCCGTCCACGCCGGTCCAGTTGGCGTTGGCGCCGTCCCATGTGCCGCTGCCGCCTTCGATCGCGCCGTTGGCGACAGTTTGAGATCCGTCCCAGAACTGCACGGTGACGTTGGGCGCGGCGACCAGCAGGTTGATCTGCTTGGCGACGGCAGTCTGCAGCGCCAGGTCGGCCACTTGCACATTGCTGGGCAGGTTGCCGAAGCGCATGCCGTTGTCGGTCAGACTGCCGCCATAGTTCATGAGGCGGTACACGCCAGTGCCGAAGCCGCCGGCGTCGCTGATATTGAGCGTGCCGCCCAGGGTCAGGTCGCCGGCCACGTCCACCAAGGCAGCGCCGCCGCCGAGGGAGGGGGCGCCCAGGCTGGCATTCACGATCGAGTTGGCGTCGAGCGCCAGGCTGCCGACCGACAGGGTTTGGCCGGCCATCAGCCTCAGGTTGGCGTTGTCCAGGACCTCCACGTTGCCGGCAATGCTGCCGGCGCCGCCCAGGGTGGCGCCGCTTTGGACCACCACGTCGCTGCTGGCCAGCGAGCCATCAACCCACAGGCTGCCCGCAGTGACGGAGGTCGAGCCGGCAAGGGTGTTGGCGCCCGAAAGCACCATCGACCCTGCGCCAGTCTTGGTCAGCCTGCCCTTGCCGTTGATCTGGCCGCTGAAGTTGCTGTTGCCGCCGTTGGCGCCGACGCTCAGGATGTTCCCCTGCGATACCGTCACGGCGCCCGCGCCGTTCAGGCGGTCAAGGCGGGTCAGGTTGGTCACGAACAGATTGGCGCCGGCCGCCACGTTCGCGGTGGCGTTCTGGCCCAGCGCGTTGTTGCCCACGGTGGTCAGGCTGCCGCTTTGCAGATCGATCGTGCCGCTGAAGTTGTTGGCGTTGCCTGTGAGCGAGAGGTTGTCCGCTCCGGTCTTGCGCAGCGTGCCGTTGCCGCTGACCAGGCCATCCAGGATCAGGCTGTTGTTGCCGGCCACCGTGAGGGTGCCGTCGACATTGACGGTATTGCCCAGGCGCATCGGGCCCGCGGTATCCAGCTGCGTGTTGCCCGTGACGGTCAGCATGCCGGTACCCAGCGCCGCGGCATTGCCCAGGCTCAAGTTGCCGGCGTTGACCGTGGTGCCCCCGCTGTGGCGGTTTTCGCCATTGAGGGTGAGTCGGCCGGCGCCGTTCTTGACCAGCTCTTGGGTACCGCTGATCACGCCGTTCAGGGTGAAATCATTGCTGCCGTCCAGCGCCAGGGAGGCGCTCAGTTGCACCCGGTTAGCCAGCGTCACCGCGCGGCTGGCTTCCAGGGTCCCCGCGTTGAGCACGGTCAGCGTGCCCTCGCCGAGTGCGGTGTCGTAGCCCACGCCCAGGTTGCCGCCCCGCAGGGTGACGCCGCCCTGGAAGGCATTGTTGCCGTTAAGCGTGAGCTTGCCCGTGCCGCGCTTGGTCAGGCCGCCTGTGCCGTTGACCAGGCCGCCCAAAGTGAGGTCCTGGTTGCCGATGAGGCTCAGGTCGCCAGCCAGGTTGACCGTGTTGCTCAGGCTCAATGCCACGCTGTTGTCCAGCTGCATGCCGGAGGCGGCGTTCAAGGTGCTCTGGCCCAGTGGATTGCCGGAGGCCAGCACCAGCGTGCCACCGTTCAGCGCCATCGTGCCGCCGAAGAAGTTGTTGCCGCCCAGGGTCAGGGTGCCGCTACCGTTCTTGTTCAGGCCGCCGCTGTTGCCGACGATGTCGCCGTTCAGGGTCAGGTCATTGCTGCCGCCCAGGTTCAACTGGCCTTCGACAACGATCCCGTTGGTCAGCGTGAGCGCCTTGTTGTTGTCCAGCGTGGTGCCACCTGTAGCGGTCAGGGTCGCCGTGCCCAGCGCGTTGTTGCTGCCGGCCACGAGCGTGCCGCCCGCCAGCAGGGTGCCGCCCTGATAGCCGTTGTTTCCATTGAGCACCAGCGTGCCCTGGTCCAGTTTTTTCAGGGTGCCGGTGCCGTTGATGTCCACGGCGATCGTCGCGGTGACGCCCGGATCGACCCGCAAGGCGAACTTGCCGCCATCGCCGTTGACTGCATTGAGCTTGCCGCCGGCGCCTGTCACCAGGAGGTAGCCGTCGGTCATGAACTGCATGCCGTTGACGGTATGTTCGCCCTGCACCAGCACGACACCGGCGTTGTCTTGGAAGACGGCGAACTGGCCGCCCCAGTTGCTATTCATCGTGCCGTCGAAATTGGTCCAATTGGTGGCGCCGGCGCTCCATACGCCGGAGCCGCCTTCGACAACACCGTTGGGCACCATTGTGTTGCCGTCCCAGAACAGGGTGCGCCGGTTCGGCGAGCTGACCAACAGGTTGACCTCACCGCCAATCACGGTCTGCACGGTCAGTTCGCCTGCGTTCAATGTGCCCGGCAAGGTGCCGAAATTGAGGGCGTTGTCGACCAGGGAACTGTATGTGAACAGGCGGTACACGCCATCCCCGAGGCCGCCGGCATCAGTGATGTTCAACACGCCATCCAAGGTCAGGCTGCCGTTGGCCTTGAATAGTGCGGCATTGTTCGCGGCAGGAGCGCCCAGCGCGACATTGATGTTGGAGTTCTGCGAGAGGGATATCGAGCTCGCGGTCAGTGTCTGGCCGCTGATACCGGCCAGGGTGCCACCGTTGGCAACGGTCAGCGCGCCGATGATCGTGCCGCTGCCGTTCGCTGTCCCGCCCGCGTTAACCATCAAGCTGCGGTTCGTTGTGCCGCTGACCTTCAGGGTGCCGCCGTTGACTTCGATTGGGAAGATACCGAAGTTGGAGATGCCCGCCAGCTCCAGCGTGCCGCTGCCGGTCTTGCTGAGCCGACCATCGCCCATGACCGTCCCTGCGTACACGCTATCCAGGTTGCTGCCGCCCACTTGCAGCATGGTGCCCAGGCCCATATTGAGTATGCCGCTGCCGCTCAAGGACCCGATCGTGGTGTTGCCGTTCAGGTTCAGCGCAGTGCCCACACCCAGATTGACGCTCTGGGGAGCCCCCATGGCGTTGGGGCCTAATGTGGTGACAGAGCCTTCGCGGACGTCGAGGCTGCCGGCGTAGGTGTTGTTGCCGAGCAGGACCAATTCTTCCGCGCCGGTCTTGGTCAGCTTGCCGCTGCCGCTCAATAGGCCGGCCGACGTCAAACCCTCCCGGGTTTCCACCGTCAGGTCGCCATTGACGCTGATGGCGTTCGAGAGGGTCGTGGATAGCGAGTTTTTCAGCGTGGCCGTGCCGCTGGTGACCAGCGCGCCGGTCCCCAAGGCATTAGTGTTGCCGAACTCCAAGGTACCGCCACTGAGGGCGATGCCGCCAGTGTGGCTGACGTTGCCGTTGTTGAGGGTGAGCGTACCGTTGCCTGTCTTGACCAATTGGCCGGCGCCCGAGATCTGGGAATTCAAGGTCAGGTCATTGTCGCCGGCAACCGTCAGGTTCGCATTGAGGGCGATGGCGTTGCCTAGCGTTACCGCGTTGCTTGCCGTCAGGGTGGAAGCGCCGCCCACGGTCAAGTTGCCGAGACCCAAAGCCTGATTGTTGCCCACCGTCAGCGTGCCGGCGTTCAGCGTGGTGCCCGACAGATAGGTGTTGGCCCCGTTCAAGGTCAGGTTGGCGGCGCCGTTCTTGATCAGCGAGCCTAGGCCGTAAACGACGCCGTTCAGCGTCAGGTCGGCGCTTCCGCCTATCTCCACGCTGCCAATCAGATTCACGTAGTTGCCGAGGGCCACCTTGTTGTTGGCGTCGAGCACCGTGTTGTAGAGCGCCGTCAGGACGCCGTTGCCCAGCGCGCTATTGCTGCCGACCTCCAGACGGCCGGCCTCGATCATCGTGCCGCCGGTATACGTGTTGTTGCCGTTGAGTATCAGCGTGCCGCTGTCTTGCTTGTGCAGGGTGCCGCTGCCGCCTATGGCGACGCCCAAGGTTGCGGTTACGTTGGGATTGACCTGAATCACGGCCACGCCGCTGGTATTCAGCTGGCCATTGGCGCCGCCCACCAGCTTGTAGCCGTCGCTCTTGAACTCCAGGCCCGTGATGCTGTGCTGGCCGCCGACCGCCACCGTGCCGGCGGTGCCCGAGAACACCGCGTTGCTGCCGTTCCAGGATTGATTCGACGAACCGTCGGCGGACGTCCAGTTGGTGTTGGTGTAGTCCCAGATGCCGGCGGCGCCATCCACCGAGCCGTTCGCCACGGAGTGGCCGCCGTCCCAATACAGTTGCGGGTTGACGGGAACCGCATGCGCGCCCGTGGCAACCAGCGCAATGCCCAGCGCGCCCGCCAGCTGTGCGCCGTTGCGGCGCAGGCGCCGGGCAGGGCTGCTGCTCTTGGCCGGCCCGCGGGCGATTTCACTGACGGCCTGCCACACGCCGGCGGCGGCGTTGAAGACTACTCGATAGACGTGATTCATTGATCTCTTCTATGCCGACACCAAAGCCGGGGCGGCAGGATTGGACGTTGATTGATTTAAATGAAACTAAATGCGTCTTGGCGGTAGGTCGCTCTGCGGGCCGATAACTGGAACAGGCGAGGAAACCGTTACAAAATTCGAAATGTTTTGCTGAAAATTAACATTTATTTACGCCGCGTAATGTACGGCAAAAATGCCGATTTCCACACCGTCAATGGAGAAAAATTTGAGCTGAGTTCACATTTGCTGCATTGGCGCCACGCCGGGGCCGCGATGGCCGAGCGCCGCGTTCCTGCGTACACTCCCGGCCATGCTACGAATCGACAATCTCGGCAAGCGCTACGGCGACCATCTCGTCTTCCAAGGGCTGACCCACACGTTCACGCCCGGATGCGTGGCGTTGTGCGAAGAAGACAGCACCGGCAAGTCCACGCTGCTGGGCATCATCGCGGGCGTGATCGCGCCGGATGCCGGGGAGGTCTGGATCGACGGACATGCGCTGACCCAGGCGCCGGCGCAAGCCCGGTCCCGCCTGGCCTATGTGCCCGACAATTGCATGGCGTTGCCCGCACAGACGGGGCGCGGATTGTTGGAACAGGTTGCGGCAGAGAAGAACGTGCCGCTGGCCGACAGCGTGCTCGACCTGGCGTTCCGGCTGGGGCTGGAGCCGCATTTGGACAAGCGCTTCGAACAGATGTCCACGGGCACCCGCCGCAAGGTCTACCTGACGGCCGCCGCCCTCGGCGACCCGGCCGTCATCATTGCCGACGGCGCCAGCAACGGCCTGGACGCGCAGGCGCGCGGCGTGCTGGCCGAACAGTTCAAGATCTGGGCGCGGGATCGGGTGGTGCTGTTCGCCAGCCACGATCCCGAGCTGGTAGAGGCCTGCGGCGCCCGCAGCGTCCAGATTGCCGCCTTGCGCTAGCGGCGCGGGCGCTTTGGTGCGAAATTAAGCAGTCTGCAACTCGCGTTGCCCCATGGATCGGATGGGGCGCCAGACTGCGCATGCCAGGACTGATCCGCAGCCTGCACCCCATTCATAGCCCCCGATTTCATCCGGCGTGATCGCTGTTGCTCATCACATTGCTGACCGAGTAACCGTGTACAACTGATGGAGGGTGGATCATGAATCGCAGAAGCATGCTGTTTGCGTCGATCGCAGCCTTGGCGGGCTCGCTGACGCACAAGTCCGGCGGCGCGCAGCAGCCGGCCGGGCCGCCAGTCATTGGCCTGCTGCTCAATGGCGCCGCCGCCAACAATGCCGCCGTCGGCGCGGTGCGGGCAGGGTTGGCGGAACTCGGCTACGCCGAGGGCAAGAACCTCATCCTCGAAGGCCGCTACGCGGAAGGCAAGCTCGATCGCCTGCCGGCGCTGGCGGCGGAACTGGTTGCGCTGAATGTCGGCGTGATTGCCGCCTTCGGCGGGCCGGCGTCCAGCGCGGCGGTCCGGGCCACCAAGACGATACCCATCGTTTTCGCCATCGTGGCCGATCCCGTGGCGGTCGGCTTTGCCGCAACCTTGGAGCGCCCTGGCGGGAATGCGACCGGCATCACCAGCAACGATCCGGACCAGGCCCGCCGCCAGCTTGAATTGTTGCGCGAAGTGATGCCGAAGCTGGCGCGCGTCACGATCCTGAGCGACCAGGACATACCCGGCGCCGATGCCAGCGGCCTGGCGCCCATCGAACGGGCTTATGCCGCCGCAGCCAAGGCGCAGGGCATGGAACCCCAGGTGCTGAAGCTGCGCGGTCCCGCTCCCGATCTGGAGGCTGCCTTCAAGGCCATGGCCGACGAGAAGTCCGAGGCGCTACTGGTCCTGGAGGTGCCGGTCGCGCTGGCCCACCGCAAGCGCATCGCCCAACTCGCCGCCGCCCAGAACCTGCCCGCGGCATTTTCGGCTGGCTCGGCGGACGCGGGCGGGCTGATGAGCTACGGAACCAACGTCGCGGATACCTGGCGTAGCGTTCCGGGGTTCGTCGACCGGATTCTGAAAGGCGCCAAGCCCGCCGACATGGCTGTGGAAGTCATCACGCGGCGGGAGTTTACCGTCGACCTGAAGGTTGCCCGCCAACTGGGGCTGACGGTGCCGCAGGCAATGCTGGCGAGGGCGGACCGGGTGATTGATTGAAGTTCGTGTCCAGGTCCGCGCCGCGTGCGCCGAGCCGCCTGTGCGAAGGGCGGCTTGGCGCTCTGGCGCTCAATTCTTCGCCATCAATCCCAGATACTCGATCAGGCCTTTTTCCTTGACATAGGTGGCCTGGGCCCATTCCTTGTAGTCCTGGCTGTTGCGGTAGGCGGGTTCCTGGTTCAGCTGTTTCATGACGTCCATGCTGGCGGGGTCGAACAGCGCCTTCTTGAACGCGTCGTGCAGCGTCTTCACCACCGCGGGGTCCATGCCCTTGGGGCCGGCCAAGCCGTAGGGCGAGGTGGACACGACCTTGTAGCCCAGTTCCTGCGCGGTGGGCACGTCGGGCCAGCGGGTGGTGCGCTTTTCGCCAAAGGTGACCAGCAGGCGCATCTTGCCGGAGTCCACGAACTGGTCCCAGCCGGTGGCGTCGCTTTGCGCCATGACGTGGCCGCCCAGCAGCGCCTGCTGCATGTCGGCATTGCCCTTGAACGGCACGTGGTTCAGCTTGACCTTGGCGTTGATGGCGACTTCCTCGATCAGCAGGTGCGGCGACGAACCGATGCCAGTGGAGCCGTAGTCGATGGTGCCGGGCGCCTTGCGCGCGGCCTCTATGTATTCGTTGAAGGTCTTGTACGGAGAATCGGCACGGACCGTGAAGCCGAAGGTATAGCCGGACAGGCCCAGAATGAAGCTGAAGTCGTTGATGGGGTCCCAGCTGCTTTTCTGCATATAGGGCATGCGCAGCATGGCCAGGGTATACAGGGTGATGGTGTAGCCGTCGGGCTTGGCGGTCTTGGCCATGGTGGCGGGGCCCAGGGTGCCGCCGGCGCCGGGCCGGTTTTCCACGACGACGGGCTGGCCCAGGTACTTGGAGGCGTCCTGCGCCACGATGCGCAGGTGGCGGTCGGTGGAGCCGCCGGCCGGGAAGGGCACGATCAGCGTGATGGGCTTGGACGGGTAGGCGCCTTGCGCGCCGGCGGCGAAGGGCAATGCAACGCCGGCGATCGAGAGCAGCGCGGCGCCGAGGCAGGCGCGCCGCAGGGGCTTATGGGTCATGGGGTTGTCTCCTGGGGTGTTGTTGTGTGTGGGAAGGGGACTGCTCAGTCGCGCAGGGCGACCTTGACCGGTAAGCGGGCCAGCGCGTCGCGCAGGCTGGCTTTCAGTGCCTCCGGCGCGCGGGCGTCGGCCTGGACTGCGACCTCGGGCTGCGCGTCGGCCTGGACGCGGAACAGCGCGCCGTCGTCGAGCAGGCCGGCTTCCCGCAGGGTGCGCGCCAACACGGCCTGGGCCGATACGGCGGTGGCGAGGCGGCGCAGGTCGGGCTTGTAGATCTTGCCCACGTTGGTCATGGGCATGGCGTCCAGCACGATGACGCGCTTGGGCCGCGCCGGGCTTTCGTCCACGTGTTCGGCGGCGTAAGCCAGCAGTTCGGCTTCCTGGACCTGGGCGCCTTCGGCCAGCGTGACGAAGGCGATGGGCAGCTCGCCGGCGTAGGCGTCGGGGGCGCCGACGGCGGCGCAGAGCTGCACCGCGGGGTGAGAGGCGAGCGCGTCCTCGATGGTCTTGGGATCGATGTTGTGGCCGCTGCGGATGATCAGGTCCTTGGCGCGGCCTTGCAGGTGCAGGCGGCCGTCCGCGTCCAGGTGGCCGACGTCGCCGCTGATGAGCCAGCCGTCCTCGGTGTAGGCGCGCGCCGTGTCCTCGGGGTCGAGAAAGCCGGGGATGACGTTGGGCGCCTTGAACAGCACCATGCCGGGCTGGCCTGCGGGCAGGTCGCGCGCGGGCGCGCCGGCCGGTACGTCCAGGCCGACGATGCGGACCTGCACGTAGGGCAGCGGAAAGCCGACGCAGCCCACCGGAAACTCGCAGCCCGGCGGCGAGATGGTCGAGATGCCAGCCATCTCCGTCATGCCCAGGCTTTCATTGACGTGCAGCCCGAACAGGCGCTTGAAGCGGGCGGCCAGTTCGGCGGGCAGGGGCGCGGCGCCCGTGCGGCAATAGCGCAGCGACGAGATGTCGGCGCCGGCCAGCGGCACTTCGGCCAGCGCCGCGAGGATGGTGGGCACGCCTTGCAGCGAGGTGGCGCGGTGGTGTTCGACCAGGCGCCAGTAGTTGCGCAGCACGTCGCGGTTGCGCAGCAGCAAGGTGGTGGGGATGACGGTTTCCACGCCAGCCGACAGGGCGGCCAGCGACGCCGGCAGCACCCCCGCCACATGGAACAGCGGATAGCCGTTGATGACCACGTCGTGCGGTCCGGCGTTCTGCAGTTGCACCGCGGCCCAGGCGCTGAAGACCTGGTTGGCGTGAGTGTGGATGGCGAGCTTGGGCGCGCCCGTGGTGCCGCCGGTGTGAAAATAGGCGGCTACATCGTTGGCATGGATTTCGCGGTTGCTGATCAGGCGGTCGGCCGGCTGCGCGGCGCGCGCGGCGTTGAAATCCAGCGCATGATCCGGCAACGCCGGGCGGTTCGAAAGGGGCTCGTCCAGCGGCGCCACGCGCAGCAGCGTGTGCAGCGTGGGCACGCGTTCGCGCAGCCGCAGGGCCTTGGACCAGGAGCCGCATTCCACGTCGGACCCGTAGGCGATCAGCACCTTGGCGCGCGCCGTGTTCATGAGCGAGGCGAGCTTGTCTTCTGCCAGCAAGGGGTTCAAGGGCTGGACGATGCCGGCGGCCTCGCCGCCCCATAACGCCAGGTGGTACTCCAGGCAGCCCGGCAGCAGGATGCCGACGGCGTCGCTCGGGCCGACGCCCAGCTCATGCAGCAGGTTGGCGGTCTGGTGGATGCCGGCCAGCAGTTCGCGGTAGCTCCAGCGCACCGGCGCGTCGCCGGGGTCGGCGCTGCGCAGAAAGGTCAGCGCGGTCTTGTCGCCGAAGGCCGCGGCCGAATTGCGGAAGATCTCGTAGGTGCTTTGCACCGTAAGCGTTTCAGCCAGCGGCCGGGCTTGCAGCCGCTGCACGTCCGCCGCGCTGCGTACCGGGAACGGAGCGGCGAAAGGCGGCGAGAGGGGCGGGGCGGCATGGACCTGGGTCATGGCGTGGTCCTCCGCTCAGGCTTGCCCCAGCGCGATGTAGCGCCGCAGGTGATGGTCTTCGTCGCCCAGCTGGTGGTCGATCATGACCAGGCGCTTGGCGTAGTGCGCCAGGGGCAGCTCCCAGGTCATGCCGATGCCGCCGTGCAGCTGGATGCTCTCTTCGGCCACCAGGGTGCCGATGCGGCCGATGGTGTATTTGGCGGCGGACAGCGCGCGCTCGCGGGTGGCGCGGTCCGGGTGGTCCAGCGCGGCCGCGGCGTTGATCACGGACGAGCGCGCTTGTTCGATCTCCAGCAGCACGTCGGCCATGCGGTGTTGCAGCGCCTGGAAGCTGCCGATGGGGGCGCCGAACTGGCGGCGCGTGCGCAGGTATTCCAGGGTGGCGTCGCGGGCGCAGTCCATCGCGCCCACGGCTTCGGCGCACAGCGCCAGGATGCCGCGGCCGGCGGCGCGTTCCAACAGCGGGTAGCCTGCGCCGGCTTCACCCAGCAGGGCCTCCGGAGCAAGCTGCACGCCGTCGAGCACGAGTTCGGCCGCGCGGCCGCCATCGATCAGGCCATAGCCGCGCACCGTCAGGCCGGGCGTGCCGGCGCTGAGCAGGAACAGGCTGATGCCGGCTTCGTCGTCCGGGCCGCCCGCGCTGCGGGCCGGGACCAGGAACAGGTCGGCGTGTTCGCCGCCCGCGACCACGGCCTTGGCGCCGTTGAGCACCCAGCCGTCCGCGGTGCGTTCGGCCCGGGTTTCGACGTGCGCCAGTTCATAGCCGGAGCCGGGCTCGGCGTGGGCCAGTGCGGCGGTAATGGTGCCGGCTATCAGGCCTTCCAACGCTTCGCGCTGGCCAGGCGTGCCGGCGGCGGCGATGGCGCTGCCGACCATGAGCGCGTCCAGCAGCGGTTCGACGGCCAGGCCACGGCCCAGCGCCTCGAACACGACGGCAATGTCGAAGCCGGTTCCGCCCAGCCCGCCATCCGCTTCGGCAAACAGCGCGCCGATGGCGCCCAGTTCGGCATAGCGCTGCCACAGTTCCAGGCTGTAGCCGCGTTCCGAGCGGGCGTTGCGGTCGCGCGTGGCGAAGTCGCTCTGTTCGGCGACAAAGCGGCGCAGCATGTCGGAGAGCATGCGCCGGTCTTCGGTGTGTTCAAAATTCATGGCCGGCCCTTACAGTCCGAGGATCATCTTGGAGATGATGTTCTTCTGGATTTCATTGGAGCCGCCGAAGATCGACAGCTTGCGGTTGTTGAAGTACTGCGCGGCGGCGCTCTCGGCGCCTTGCGGGCCGATGGGCGGCGCGTCGTAGCCGTCGTGCAGCGCCTCGGGCACGAAGGGGCGGGCGTAGGGGCCCATGGCGCGGCGGTTCAGCGCGCTGATCTCCTGGCGGATCTGGGTGCCGCGTATCTTCAGCATCGAGCTTTCGGCGCCGGGCGCGCCGCCGCCAGCCACCGCCGCGACCACGCGCAGGTTGGTGGTGCGCATATTGGCCAGTTCGATCTCGACGCGCGCCAGCCGGGCGGCGAAGTCCGGGTCCTGGGATAGCGGACGTCCGTTCTTGCGTTGGCCTGCGGCCACCGTCTTCAAGCGTTCCAGCGCTGCCGTGGATTGTCCGACTCCGGCGATGTTGGTGCGTTCGTAGGTCAGCAGGTACTTGGCGCAGGTCCAGCCGCGGTTTTCCTCGCCCACCAGGTTGGCCGCAGGCACCCGCACGTCGGAGAAGAACACCTCGTTGACTTCGTGCTCGCCGTCCAGGGTGATGATGGGGCGCACTTCCACGCCGGGGCTCGCCATGTCGATCAGCAGGAAGCTGATGCCTTCCTGGCGCCGGCCTTCCTGCGAGGTGCGCACCAGGCAGAAGATCATGTTGGCGTACTGGCCCAGCGTGGTCCAGGTTTTCTGGCCGTTGACGACGTAGCTGTCGCCGTCGCGCACGGCGGTGGTCTTGACGGAGGCCAGATCCGAGCCCGCGCCGGGTTCGGAATAGCCCTGGCACCACCAGTCGGAACCGTCCAGGATGCGCGGCAGCCAGTGGCGCCGCTGCGCCTCGCTGCCGTACTTGATCAGCACCGGGCCCAGCATGCTCAGGCCGAACGGCACAATGCGCGGCGCGCCGGCCAGCGCGCATTCGTTTTCGAAGATGTACTTCTGCACGGCGCTCCAGCCGGTGCCGCCGTACTCAACTGGCCAATGGCTGGCGAGCCAACCCTGCCGGTTGAGGATGGCGTGCCATTCGGCCATGTCGGCGCGCGTCAGCAGCTTGCCCTGCACGACCTTGGCGGACAGGCGTTCGGGCAGGTGGCTGGCAAGAAAGGTCCGCACTTCATCGCGGAAGGCGTTTTCTTCGGGGGTGAATTCCAGGTCCATGGGGGATCCTCAGTAGATTTCAAACAGGCCGGCCGCGCCCATGCCGCCGCCCACGCACATGGTGACGACGGCATAGCGGGCGCCGCGGCGGCGGCCTTCGATCAGTACGTGGCCGGCCAGGCGGGCGCCGGTGACGCCGAAGGGGTGGCCCAGGGCGATGGCGCCGCCGTCCACGTTCAGGCGGTCCATCGGAATGCCCAGCTTTTGCTGGCAATACAGGGCTTGCGAGGCAAAGGCCTCGTTCAGCTCCCACAGGTCGATGTCCTGCACCTTGAGGCCGTGGCGCGCCAGCAGCTTGGGCACGGCGTAGACCGGGCCTATGCCCATTTCGTCGGGTTCGCAGCCGGCGATCGCCAGTCCGCGGAACGCGCCCAGCGGCTGGATGCCGGCGCGCTGGGCTTCAGCGGCTTCCATCAGCACGCAGGCGGCGGCGCCGTCAGATAGCTGCGAGGCGTTGCCTGCCGTGACGAACTGGCCGGCGCCGCGCACGGGGGCCAGCGAGGCCAGGGCGTCGTAGGTGGTGCCGGGGCGGTTGCAGGTGTCGCGGTCCACGGTCACTTCGCGTTCGCTGACGGCGCCGGTGGCGCGGTCGGTGACGGACATGGTGGTGGTGACGGGGATGATCTCTTCCACATACCGGCCCGCGGCCTGCGCGGCCTCGGTGCGCGCCTGGCTTTGCGCGGCGAAATGGTCCTGGGCTTCGCGGCTGATGCCGTAGCGGGCGGCGACGATGTCGGCGGTTTCGATCATGGGCAGGTAGAGTTCGGGCTTGTAGTCCACGATCCATGGATCCATGCCGCTCACGCCGTCGTCGCGGGTGCGGATCTGCGACACCAGTTCGACGCCGCCCGCGATCATGGCGGGGGCGCCGTCCATGACGATGCGGCTGGCGGCCGAGGCGATGGCCTGCAGGCCGGAGGCGCAATAGCGGTTGACGGTGGCGCCGCCCACGCTGACGGGCAAGCCGGCGCGGATCACGGCCTGGCGGCCGATATTGCGGCCGGTGGCGCCTTCCGGATAGCCGCAGCCGATGAAGGCGTCTTCGATCAGGGCGGGATCCATGCCGGCGCGGTCGACGGCGGCGCGCACGGCGTGCGCGGCCAGCGTGGGGCCGGCGATGAGATTGAATTCGCCGCGTCCGGCCTTGGTGATGGGGGTACGGGCGGTAGAGACGATGACTGCTTCGCGCATGGCGTATTCCTGTAAGGTGTCCGGGTCAGCCCGCCTGGTTCAGGCTGGCGAAATTGCGGCCGGATTCGGCCAGCTGCACGAGCAGCGGCGAGGGCTTCCAGAAGGCGGGGTCTTCCTGCGCGTAGCCGCGGATATCGGCCAGCACGCGGTCCAGTCCCACGCTGTCGGCGTAGTGCATGGGACCGCCGCGATAACGCGGAAAGCCGTAGCCGGAAAGGAACACCACGTCGATGTCGGAGGGGCGCTGGGCAATGCCCTGGTGCAGCACGTTGGCGGCTTCGTTGATCATCGCGGCCAGGTAGCGGCGCTGGATGTCCTCTTGCGTGTAGGCGCGCGGCGTGACGCCGGCGCGCGCGCGTTCGGCGTCGATGATGGCGAGGACTTCAGGGTCTTGTTCGCCTTGGCGCGCGCCGTCGGGGTACAGGTAGAAGCCGCGGCCCGTCTTCTGGCCGAACCAGCCGCGTTCGCACAGCCGGTCGGGAATCTGCACATAGCGCAGCGCGGGGTCGCGCGTGGGCGCGCGGCGCTTGCGCGTGGCCCAGCCTATGTCGCCGCCGGCCAGGTCCGCCATCTGGTAGGGCCCCATGGGGTAGCCGAAATCGCGCACGGCGGCGTCGATCTCGTAGGGCGAGGCGCCGTCTTCCATCATCATGTCCGCCGCCTGGCGATGCACGGCCAGGATGCGGTTGCCGATGAAGCCGTCGCATACGCCCGCGCGCACCGGGATCTTGCGCAGGCGCCGCGCCAACTCGAAGCCGGTGGCCACGGTGTCGGGCGCCGTGTACTCGCCCACCACGACTTCCAGCAGCTTCATGATGTTGGCGGGCGAAAAGAAGTGCAGGCCTAGCACGTCGGCGGGGCCGCGCGTGGCGGCGGCGATCTGGTTGATGTCCAGGTACGAGGTATTGGTGGCCAGCACCGCGCCGGGCTTGGCGACGCGGTCCAGCTGCGCGAACACGGCCTGCTTGACCGCCATGTCCTCGAACACGGCTTCGATGATGAGGTCGGCATCGTCCAGCGCCTCGTAGCGGGTCGAACCGGTGTAGCGCGCCATGTGCGCATCGCGCTCTTCGGCGCTGATCCTGCCTTTCTTGACCAGCAGCTCGTAGACCTGCGCGACGCGGCCGCGGCCGCGCTCCAGCGCGGCTTCGTCCTGTTCGATCATGGTCACTGGAAAGCCGGCGTCCAGCGCCGCCACGGCGATGCCGGCGCCCATGGTGCCGCCGCCGACGATGCCGATGCGTTCCAGGCGTCGCGGCCGAGCGGGCTGCTGGCCCGGCATCTTGGCCGTGTCGCGTTCGGCGAAGAAGGCATGCACCAGGCCCGCCCGCTGTGGGCTGTCCAGGCATTGCAGGAACAGCGCGCGTTCGGTGCGCAGGCCGTCCTCGAAGGGTTGTTCGATGGCGGCGCGCACGGCCTCGACGATCTTGCCGGGCGAGTACAACCCGCGGGTGGTGCGGGCCACGCGTTCGGCCGCCGCGTCGACCTGGGCCAGCGCGGCGGCCCGGTCGGCGAGCGCGCCGGCATCGCGGGTGCGGCGGGGACCCGCGCCGATCGCCAGCAATTGCCGGGTGTAGGCCAGGCCAGCGTTCAAGGGATCGGTTTCGCTGGACAGCGCGTCCACCAGTCCGGCTTCCAGGGCCGCCCCGGCGGAGAGGTGCTTGCCGCTCAGCATCAGGTCCAGCGCCGCCGGCGCGCCCATGAGGCGCGGGGCGCGCTGGGTGCCACCGGCGCCGGGCAGCAGGCCCAGGTTCACTTCGGGCAGGCCCAGCTTGGCGCCCGCCAGCGCGACGCGGTAGTGCGCGGCCAGCGCCACTTCCAGTCCGCCGCCCAGCGCCGCGCCGTGCAGCGCGGCCACCACCGGCTTGGCGCTGGCTTCGATCTGGTTGCAGACCTCGGGCAGGATGGGCGGCTGCGGCGGCTTGCCGAATTCGCGGATATCGGCGCCCGCGATGAAGTTCTTGCCCGCGCCCATCAACAGGATGGCGCGGACCTGCGGATCGGCCTGGGCGTCGCGCACGGCCACGGCCAGATCGCCGCGCACGGCGGCGCTCAGGGCATTGACGGGGGGATGGTCGATGGTGACGACGAGGATGTCGTCATAACGGCGCGCGCTGGCCGCGCCGGTGCTTGCGCTGTCTGTCATGGACAGTGTCTCCGATGAGGCCTGCCGCTGCGACGCCACTTTGGGGGCGGCCGCCAGGGCCTGGCCGGGCGGACCAGGAACGGCCCGTCTTTTATGGGCTCATTCTTTCGCAGTAAAGAAGTCTTGACAATGGCATCGATTATTGACATTGAGGTCAAAAAAATTTGACAATCCATCGATGCGTAGCTGCGGCGTGGAGGCCCGAGATGGACACCAAATCCCTGACATTGCTGGTTGAAATACTGGACGCAGGCAATCTCAGCGAGGCTGCGCGCCGCCTGAAGATGACGCGCGCCAATGTCAGCTACCACCTGAACCAACTGGAACGCTCGGTGGGCATGCAGCTGGTGCGGCGCACCACGAGGCATGTGGAACCGACAGAAATCGGACTGAAGCTGTATCACCATGGCCGCAGCATCCAGGACGAACTCGCGGCGGCGCGAGAATCGGTCGAGACGCTGGGCAAGACGCCGCAGGGCAAGGTCAGGCTGAGCGTGCCCAGCGGCTACGGGCAGTTCGTGATGACGCCCTGGCTGCTGGAGTTCAAGCGGACCTATCCGGACATCGTGCTGGACGTGCTGTTCGAAAACAGCGTGGACGACCTGCTGCGCGACGAGGTCGACATCGCGGTGCGCATCATGTCCGAGCCGCCGCAGAACCTGGTGGCGCGCGAGCTGGGCCAGGTCCGCTACGTGGCCTGCGCCTCGCGGGCCTATGCCGCCGCCCGCGGGCTGCCGCAGCATCCTGAAGAGCTGGCGCGCACGCCCACCATCAGCGCGGCGGTCATCGGCCGGCCCTTGCGGCTTTCCGCCTATTACGGCGGCCAGCCGCGGCAGCACGTGGTGCTGGAGCCGACCGTGATTTCGCGCAACTACGCGTTCCTGCGCGACGCGACCCTGGCGGGGCTGGGCGTGGGCGTGGTGCCGGACTACGTGGTGCACGACGACATTGCGCGCGGCGACCTGGTGGCCGCGTTGCCGCAGTGGCGGCTGAGCATCTTCGGGCGCGGCATGTACATGCTGTACATGCCCAACCGCCACCACCCGCGGGCGATCTCGATGATCATCGAGTTCATCCTGGAGCGCGCCCAGGCCGCGCACGAAGGCAGGCCCGGATTGCTGGAGGCGGCGGGCTAGCGGGGGCCAGCCTGCAGGGGCTTGCGCAGGCCCTGGGCGCGCGCCTTTCCTGACTGGGCGTTCAGCTTGGCGGGCATAAAATCCGGGTTCCTCTGGGCAAACGGCCGCAGGGCCGCGCCCACATTTTCCAGGCCCGTCCATGTCCTCTTCCGACGTCCAATTGCTTCTTACCGCGCTGGCAAGCGTGCTGGTGCTGGTCGCGCTGATCGTTTCGCGCATCCGCATGCATCCGCTGCTGGCGCTATTGATCGTCTCCATCGGCGTGGGGTTCGCCACCGGCATGGAGCCCGTGGCCATCGTCAAGAACCTGAGTAACGGCGCGGGCAAGACGCTGGGCGCGGTGGGCGTGGTGATCGCGCTGGGGGCGATGCTGGGCAAGATCCTGGCCGACTCGGGCACGACCGAACGCCTGGCCAATGCCATCCTCAGCCATACTTCGCCCCGCATGATTCCCTGGGCCATGACCCTGGTGGCCTTCGTCATCGGCATCCCGATGTTCTTCGAGGTCGGCCTGGTGGTGATGCTGCCGCTGATCTTCAGCGTGGCGCGCAAGCTGGAAAGCCAACAGCGCTTCAAGGGCTCGGCCTATGTGTACGTGGGCGTGCCGGTGATATCGGCGCTGGCGGCGATGCACGGCATGGTGCCGCCGCACCCGGGGCCGCTGACGGCGATCGCCACGCTCAAGACCACGGTGGGGCCGACCATGATCTACGGTTTCATTGCGGCGCTGCCGGCCATGGTGTTTGGCGGCCCCTTGTATGGCGCCTTCATTTCACCGCGCATGACGACGCGCCCGGACGAGGCGCTGCTGGAACAATTCACCACGCCCCGCCAGGAGGCCGCCGGCCGCAACGCGCCCAGCGTGGGCCTGGGGGTGTTGGCGGCCTTGCTGCCTGCCTTGCTGATGCTGGTGCACGCAGGCGCGGAGATGCTGCTGCCCAAGGATTCCCGCGCCATGCACGTGGCGGCGTTCCTGGGCGACCCGATGGTCGCGATGCTGCTGGGCGTGTTGTTCGCCGCCTTCACCCTGGTGCTGATGCGCGGCGGCGATGCGGAAAAGCTGCGCGACGCCATGGGCAAGAGCCTCAAGCCCATCGCCGGCATCATGTTGATCATCGCGGGCGGCGGCGCGTTCCAGCAGGTGCTGACCAGCGCCCACGTGGGCGATGCCATCGTGCAGCTGACGCATCAGTTTTCCTTGCCGCCGCTGGTGCTGGGATGGCTGATCGCCATGCTGCTGTCGGTGTCCACCGGTTCGGCCACGGTCGGCATCGTGGGCGCGGCGGGCCTGCTGGCGCCGCTGGCGGGCGCCGACCCCAGCCTGAACCTGCCATTGCTGGCGCTGGCCATCGGTTGCGGTTCGCTGTTCTTCAATTACGCCAATCACGCGGGCTTCTGGATGGTGAAGGAGTCCTTCGGCATGACCATGGGCGAAGCGACCAAGACGATTTCGGTGGTGCAGTCCATCGTGTCGGTGGTGGGGCTGGTCATGGTGCTGCTGTTCGACCTGCTGCCGCCGCTGGGCTGACGCCTTTGCGGGCCGCTATTGTTATGCTGGGTCTGTCGTTTCCGGAGACCCCATGACAGAGATGCCCCGTTCCGCCGCCACGCATTCCGCGCTGGCATCCGAAGCGCGCCGCGCGCAGTTGCGGCGCATGAAGATCGCCGCGCTGGCGCTGCTGGTGGCGATGGTCTGCGGTTTCATCACCAGCCATGTCATGGGCGGGCAGGGCGCCTGGGCCTGGGTGCGGGCCTTCTGCGAGGCCGCCACGGTGGGCGCGCTGGCCGACTGGTTCGCGGTGGTGGCGCTGTTCCGCCGGCCGATGGGGCTGCCGATCCCGCACACGGCCATCATTCCCAGCAACAAGGACCGCATCGGGGACAACCTGGCGGTGTTCGTGCGCGACCATTTCCTGGATCCGGACACGCTGATGGAGAAGCTGCGGGTGTTCGATCCCGCCGCGCGCTTGAGTCGCTGGCTGGCGCGTCCGCGGCAGGCGCGGGCTTTGAGCGAGGGGGCGCGCAATGTGGCCTTGCAGACGCTGGACCTGCTGGACGACCGGGCGGTGCGAGGGGTGATCCAGGAGTTCGTGGTGAAGAATCTGCGGCGCTGGGACGCGGCGGATACGGCGGGCGAGGTATTGGGCCTGTTGACGCGCGACGGGCGGCATCAGGAGCTGCTGGACGCGGCGCTGGAGCGGCTGGGCGGCTATCTGGGCGACGAGGACGTGAAGGCGCGGGCCTCGAGCCTGCTGGTGAAGTTCGCGAAGAAGGAATGGCCGCGCATCATCGCGGCGGTGGACGTGGTCAAGTCGGTGGACGGGATTGCGGACAATCTGGCGGACCGGCTGGCGCGGGCGCTGGTGGAGGAATTGCGGGACGTGCTGTCCGAGCCGGGGCATCCGGTGCGGCGGGACTATGAGGCCTGGGTGCAGGACTACATCCGGCGGCTGAAGGATGATCCGGCTTTGTCGGCGCAGGTGGAAGAACTGAAGCAGCGGGCGATCGATCATCCCAAGGTGCAGGAGTATGTGCAGGGGCTGTGGGACGATATCCATGCGGCGCTGCGGCGCGATCTGTCATCGGAGGATTCGGCGCTGGCGCGGCATCTGGAGAGCGCTTTGCTGGCCTTGGGGCGCAAGCTGGGGGAGGACCCGGGGTTGCGGGAGGCGATCAACAATCATGTGCTGGGCGGGGCGCGGAGGTTGACGGGGCGCTTGCGTAGCGGGGTCACGGAGCATATTTCGCGCACGGTCAAGAATTGGGATGAGCGGCATCTGGTGGATGAGCTTGAACTTAGCGTGGGGCGGGATTTGCAGTACATCCGTTTCAATGGCACCTTGGTGGGCGGATTGATAGGCGTGGTGTTGCATGCGGTGGTGTTGCTGGTTCGCGGGTGATGCGGGTGCCTTGTGAGATGGCTGCTGCTTCGAGTGGACTGCTGTTTCGAGTGCTTCGTAGGCCGCCCGGCGGCACGGGCGGCTGGGTGGCGAGCGCCCACGATTGCGGTCCGGAGCCTTCGCTCCGGACTTCCCCTGCCTCATCCTCGTGGCCGCCTACGGCGGCTGCCTTCGGATTCCGTCGGGCGCATCGAGGTTGCTCGCCACCCAGCCGCCCGCGCCGCCGGGCTACTTGAGCCTTGGCCTGATGCGCTGCTGGAGCCGTGGTCAGGGATGATTCTTGAGCTGCCCGTCATTCCCGGCCGCGCGGGCGGCCGGGAATGACGTACGTGATTTGTTGAATTTCGATTGTGTTCGCTTGCGCGAATGCGATGACTGATTTGCTATTAGTCGCCAGCTTTGTATCAGGACCGAAGATTGCTGGCAGGCGCCCTGGCCCAAATGCTATTGTTTTTTCCGGCATGGCCGGCACGGGCCGCCCATGCA